>DGGX01000061.1 GCA_002392385.1 Lachnospiraceae bacterium UBA3863 | reverse complement strand
ATCAGCGGCACGGAGCGCACGACGACCCGGGCGATCGTGGCCAATTCTCCGATCAAAGACTATGTGACGCCCAACCATGTGATCGGCACGGATTTCGAGGTGAAGCAGGCCGGACACGAGGACGAGGCCTCGAACCTGAATTTCAAGTATGAAAACGGCGATGAACTGGTCCTGACCGGCGGATTCATCCAGAAGAACCTCAACGGCAATAAATCCATCTACATCCAGAGAGAGATCGGGCAGCGGCCGGTGCTGGCCTTCGGCAACAGCGGCAGCGACACGAGCATGATGAACTACACGATCGACAGCCGCAATCCCTATCCGGCCCAGGCCTACATGATGGTCGCCGATGATCCCTTCAGGGAGTGGGGCACCCAGGACTGGGACAAGAAGTCGGAAGAATATCGGAGCAAGGGCTACATCCCGATCTCCATGAGGACGGAATTCGCCCAGATCTACGGAGACGGCATCACCAAGTCCGCGGAGCAGTACCGGGAGGAGGACTGGCAGGTGACGCCTTCGGAGGAGGAACCCACGGAGGAGACCGAGGAGCAGCCCGCGGCCTGATCGAGAAGCACAGACCGGGAGGGACACCATGACAGAGATCAGGACGGCGACGACAGAAGACGCGGAGCGCCTGGTGGAGATCTATGACTATTATGTCAGGAACACGGCCATCTCGTTTGAGTACGAGACGCCCTCCCTCGAGGAGTTCAGGTCCCGGATGGAGCACACGCTGGGCAGATACCCCTATCTCGTGATCGAGAGGGACGGAAGGATCGAAGGCTACGCCTACGCGGGCCCCTTCAAGGCCCGGGCAGCCTACGACCGGTCCTGCGAGATCAGCATCTATCTGGACCGCGACGCCCGCAAGGGCGGCCTGGGCAGGCGGCTGACCGAGGCCCTGGAAGCGGAACTCAAGGCCATGGGGATCCTCAACGTCTACGGCTGCATCGCCTATCCGGAGACCGATGATGAGTACCTCAACACCAACAGCGCAGATTACCACGCACACCTGGGCTATCGGACCGTGGGCACTTTTCACAAGTGCGCCTACAAGTTCGGGCGCTGGTACAACATGATCTGGATGGAGAAGTTCATCGGAGAGCATAACTGAAGAAATGAAATAAGCCGTACCGGAGAGTGGCAGTAGTCCGGTACGGCTTTCCCCTGTGCGGTATATGGTATAATAGGACGGATAACTGTCCGGAATGATGATCCACGAAGTGCGGGAGGCATAAGGTGAGCGAGAAGCGCAAGGTCGAATATGTCGAGCTGATCTACGATCTGATCTTTGTCTATCTGGTCAGCAGAAATGTGTCCCTTCTGCACCATGTAACGACCGGTTTTGTCACGCCGCTGGATTACTTCTCTTATATGGCGTCGACCATGGTGGCCCTGCAGATCTGGTATATCAGCTCTCTTTACATCAATCACTATGGAGACGGCTCCCTCAGAGAGCATCTGATGATGTTCTTCAACATGTATCTCCTCTACTATATGGCGGAGGGGATCCGGACGGACTGGGGGCCGGTCTACCTGCGCTACCACATATCCTGGGCGCTGATCATCCTGAACATGGCCCTGCATTATTATTTGGCGGCCCGGCGTCATAACGAGGAGGATGCGGAGCTGCGCAGGCACCGGTACCGCTACGCGGTCCACCTTGTGATCGAAGCAGCGATGATCCTTGTCTCGATACCCATCTACGCCGGTACCGGTCTTGCCCTGTCTCCCTGGGCACTGGTATTCGGATTCTGCGTGACGCTGGTCTTCCGGGATTCGGAGCGGCGCATGCTGGTCGATTTCCCCCACATGGCGGAACGCGTGATGCTCTATATCGTGTTCACCTTCGGCGAAATGGTGCTGGGGATCAGGGGTTACTTCGACGACGGCTTCTCACCCGCCGCGATCTACTATTCCCTGATGGCCTTCGCCATCGTCGTCGGCCTCTTCTCAGCCTACGGCCACTACTACAACCACCTGATGGATCCGGAAACGAAGACCTCCGGATTCAAATACATGATGCTCCACATCGTGATGATCTTCGCCCTGAACAATATCACGGTCGCCATGGACTTCATGCAGAGACGGGGCGTCAGCGTCGTGCCCAAAACGATCTTCATGGCGGTCTCCATCCTGCTGTTCTACATCTGCCTGCTGGCGACCCAGGAATACTCCAAATATAACAAGGGCGGCGGGCTCCGCTACTATACAAGATTCGCCCTGACCTCTGCGGCCTTCGTGGCCCTCATGCTCGCCCTCTGCAGGATCCCCTACGTCTGCATCGCCCTCACAGCCGCCTTTATCTATTTGCAGCTCTGTGACCTGCATTACGGGAAGAAAGAATAGCCTTACAGGACGAAAGAATAGTGAACGGGCACATGCGTGAACAGAATGCCGGCTCAACAATGCCGGTTTGTGAGGAGAATGTCATGATTCGCAGGAGAATCGTTTTCTACGGATGGGTCCAGGGCGTCGGCTTCCGCTACCGCGCCCGCCACGCGGCCGACATGGTCGGTGCGACTGGCTGGGTGCGGAACGAGTACGACGGCTCGGTGACCATGGAGATCCAGGGAACAGAAGAACAGATCGACGCCGTCATCCTGGCCGTCGAGCGCGGCCGATACATCAGGATCGAGAACATGGACAGCCGGACCATACCCCTCGTGCAGGATGAACGCGGCTTCAGGACAAGGTAGGAGAGACGAGACGGGGCAGGAGCTGCGAGCCTAGTAATACAGCTTTTTCACAAGCTTGTAGTCGTCGATTTCCGCAGGCGGCTGAAAGGCATGTCTGTCGATCTTACCGGAGAGGGTGCGGGGCAGAGCAGGAAGCTGGATCAGACCTGTAGGGATCTCATAATAGGGAATTCTGGCGGCAAGAAAGTCACGGAGGTTTCTGTGATCGACAATATGGTCCGCGGAGAAATAAGCGAACAGGATTCGGGCACCGCGGTTGTCTGTATGGCAGACAGCCGCGGCTTCTTTTATTTCTGGACAGGAGAGAATGGCTCTCTCCACGGCTTCACCTTCTACCCGGAATCCACGGATCTTATACATGGAATCCTTGCGGCCTGCGAAGATCAGCTGGCCGTTCTCCCGACGGGCCAGATCGCCGGTACGAAACATCTTCTCAAATCCGGCGGTGCCTTTATCGAAGGGATTAGGACGGAATCTCTCGCGGTTGAGGGCAGGGAGGTTCAGGTAGCCGTGGAAGACCTGGGGGCCGGAGATCCAGAGCTCGCCGGTCTCTCCTTCCGCGGCAGGTAGGCCGTCCTCAGACAGCAGAAAGGCGTGAAGTCCGGGCACGGGAGTTCCGATGGGGTAAGTGTCAGCCGCTTCCCGGACCTTGTAGGTGCTGATGATCGCGCAGGCCTCACTGGAGGCGTAGACATTGACGATCTCGTAGGGGCGTTTTCTGAGATTGCGGACCGTCTCGCTCCCCACCAGGAGCAGCCGCAGGGGACTGCCGGCATCCACATCCATATACTTGCAGGCCATGTGGGGAGGGAGAAAAGATACAGAGATCTGCTCTTTGATATAGAACTGAGCGATCCTGCGGATGTCCCGGCGTATGTCGTCGGGTACAAATACAAGCGTGCATCCAAGGGTGAGGCATACAGCAATATCATAGAGCGCGGCTACAAATACCAGGCTTGCGAAGGAGGCGTAGATATCCGTGCTGTACAGGGGCAGTACCCGGAAACTCCGTATACTGGCTGCAATGTTCGCGTGGAGGAGCCGGACACCCTTGGGCTCACCGGTAGAGCCGGAGGTGAAAATGATCATGGCAGTCCGGTCCGGCGTTGACAGGTCGACGCCGGAAGGGCAGCCCGGCTGTTCGCGCAGAGCTCTGGCCAGGTAGGCACTGTCTATGATGACGTGTGTATGCGCGAGGGCGAGACGGCGCTGCGTGAGAACTTTGGGGCACTGGGCGTCCAGGGCCATGCAGCCGGCACCCGCCTTCCAGATCCCCAGAACAGCAATGACGGCTTCAGGAGACCGGTCGATGGAGACCGCGATGATCTCCTCTGAGGAGGGGGCGTCATCGGACCCTTTCCGGCAGGCATACGCCAGCTTCTCATGGCACAGCAGATAGGCAGCCAGACGGTCAGAGGCAGCATCCAATTCTCTGTAGGTGAGAGAGGAATGACTGTCGCTGACGGCTGTCTTGTCCGGGTACCATGAGGCTGCGATCCGGAAGAGTCCGACGACGGTGTTCTCAGAGAAGAGCGAAGTATTCTGTTCAAGGATTTCAGAAAGTATCATTCTTCCTTCCACTCCAGATTCCTGCCTGTCCGGATGGACAGGAAGACACAGGCGGTAATGATGAACATGCCGAACAGGTAAACGATCCAGGCAAAGCGATAGCCGACAGTGTCATACATAAGGCTGGTGCAGATGGTGCTTAAGGAGATGCCCAGGTTATTGAAGACATTCAGGCTGCCGAAGATCCCCGCGAAATCCCTGTTGCCCACCAGCTGGCCGGTCAGGATGGGAGGGATGATGGTGCAGACGCCGGCGGCAAGACCCAGTCCAATAGCGCCCATAATGGCCATGGGGGTACTGGTCGCGAACAGGAAGCCGACGATAGCCAGAACATAGGTCACAAAGATGTAGAGCATACTAAGCTTGACACCGAATCTGTCGACCATGGCACCAAGAAGGAGCTTGCCGCCCATCTGTACGACCAGAAGGATCGTATAAATATTGGTGGCGGCAGCTGTGGCATATCCGATATCGCTCAGGTAAGCGAGCAGATGGTTCTGCACGCCCATGATCACGACACCGTTGAGGAGAAAACTGAGTGCCATCAGATAGAAAGGCGGAGCCTTGAGAAAGTCCTTCTGCAGAACGCCGGACACAGTCCCCAGGGCCTCAGAACCCGCGACCTCCTGTTCCCCGTAGGGGGCAAGACCGCGGTTCTTCGGGAATTCTTCCACCAGGAACAATCCGACCAGAGAAGTGACGACCAGGACGATACCAGCGAAGATCACGTAGGACATGCGCCAGCCGCATTTTTCCAGAAGCACACCCGCGAGCCGCGAGTAGACCAGATTGCCGATGGTAGTTCCCATGAACGCGATACTGGTGGCAAGCCCCTTCTGGGCTTTGAACCAGTTGTTGAGAAGCACAGAGCACAGGATGGCCGCGGAGAAACCAGCCCCGAATCCGCAGATCGCTCCGAATATCCAGAAGTGCCACATGGCAGAGCTGCGGGAGTAGCCCACAAGGGACAGGGCGACCATGAGGGTACCGGTGAGTACAGTCTTTCTGACCCCCAGCTTCTTGATGATCGGTCCCGCGAACATGCTGGCCACCATACCCAGAATTCCATGCACGAGGGTATAAGAGGAGAACTGTGTACGGGACAAGCCTAGTGCCTCACTGACCGGCTTGAGGAAAACGGTCGTGACGGCCAGAACGAGGCCCATCAGATTCATCAGGATGATGAAACAGGCGATCATGATGACCCATGCATAATGAAATTTTTTTTTGCTCATAAGTAGATTGTCCTCCGCTAACTGATACTGCTTCTTACATTCGTAAACTGCAGGATTAAAGAGCAACTTTTATGCCATTCCGAAATGGCCGTCCGGGACACAGCCGGCAGGTTGGGTCTGCACGACACTGAGAAATGTGATAGACTGTGAGAAACAGGACATATCGATGGGAAGGAGTGCTGGTTATGCGGTTCGGAGTGCTGGTCCCGGATGAGTATTCAGGCGCCCTTGTGTCGGGCGTCGGAGAACAGATGGGCGTAGAACTGATATGGATCATCGTGGACAAGGCGGCGGTCAGCAGTCAGCTGGACAGACTGATCCACAGGGAGCATGTGGACGGCATCATCGCCCGCAGCCCCTACGGGAACCTGATAGAAGAGGAACTGGAAGTGCCTGTCGCCACCATGCATATTTCCAGGCAGGACCTGATCCAGACTGTGCAGAGAGTCACGCCCGGCAAGAAGGTGGCTTTCCTGTATCCCGAGGCGGATGCGGAGAAATTCGCCTACAATCAGGAAGAACTGCTGAGTCTCCCGGATCATCCGATCCAGGCTCTCAAGATACAGGATGACTGCGACAATTACACTGTGGAGGACCCGCGGTACTGGGCGGAAGAGGGGGCTTTTGAGAAGTTCCGCAGCTGTCAGGCGATCGCCAGCGGGACACCTATGCTGCTCAAGGCGGCCAGGGATTATGGGATGGAAACTGTGACTATCCGCATAGATCCCTTTGAACTGCGTTGTGCGGTGCGGAACCTGATCAGCGCTGTGAACAGCAGGGCTCGTGACATTCGGAACAACCGGCTGCTGGAGGCTGTTCTGAACACGACGAACAGCGGCTTTATGATTCTGGAGAACGGGACCGTCACTATAGCCAATAACAATATCTGCAAGATGTCCGGTGTTCCCATGGACCGTCTTCATGGAAGACAGGAGACAGAGCTGTCGGAGTTGAATGCCTTCTTTAAGAAGGCCATGCAGGTCCGCAGGAAAGAGATCATCACTTACAATGACGTTCCCTATTCTGTCTTCAGGCGGCCTCTGGAACTGGATCCATCTCTTGTACAGAAGGGACCGATCGAACTGATCAGTGTCATCGATGTTCCCAAGCTGTATAAGACAGAGAGCCAGATCCGCAAGTCCATCGATTCCAACGGCTTTACAGCCAAATGGCATTTCGAAGACATGATCGCGGAGGATATGGCTACCAGGATGCTCGTACGGACGGCCAGACAGTTCTCCAACGCCTCCAGCAATGTCCTGATCCTGGGAGAGAGCGGGACCGGAAAGGACGTTCTGGCTCAGTGTATCCACAACGCGTCCCCCTATGCGCGAGGCCCCTTTGTGGCCCTGAACTGCGCCTCCCTGCCGGAGAACTTGCTGGAAAGTGAACTGTTCGGCTATGAAGAGGGCGCCTTCACAGGCGCCAGAAAAGGCGGCAAGCCCGGCATCTTCGAGATCTCCTACGGCGGTACCCTGTTTCTGGACGAGATCGGAGAGATGCCCCTGTCTCTGCAGGCCAAGCTGCTGCGGGTCATCCAGGAGAAGGCGATCGTGCGTGTGGGAGGCCGCAAGGTCATCCCCATCCGCAACCGCCTGATTTTCGCGACGAACCGGAATCTGGATGAGATGGTGGCTGAGAAGCAGTTCCGCCAGGATCTGCTCTATCGCATCAATGTGTTGGAACTAACGATCCCGCCCCTCCGTGAGAGGCCGGAGGATGTAAAAGCACTGTTTCGCTATTTCCTGGAGAAATATCAGGGCAGCCAGAAGAAGATCGAAAAGGGGGCCGTGGAGTACCTGGCGGAGCTCAGCCGCGGATACGCATGGCCCGGCAATGTGCGGGAATTACAGAATATTGTGGAGAGGCTCCTGGTCATGCAGAGCAGCGGATCTCCCGGGGAGGACCGGGACCAGATGGTCCGCAGAAGCCTGGGTCTCCTCCGAGAGTCCAGGCCAGCACCCCAGGAGATGTCCGCGCTGCCGCCGGACGGAATGGTGCTGCGGCGCGGGACTCTGAAGGAGATGGAAGACCAGCTCTACCGGGACAGCTATGACAGATGCGGAGGGAATATGAGACGCATGGCAGAAGAGCTGGATATCGGATACAACACTGTACGCAGATGGATCCAGAGAGAAACGTAGAGCCAAACTAAAAAAATTATAAATATATTGCCAAAACGGGCGTCCAAAATGGGCACATAGGCCATTTTGGACGGACTGAAACGGAGTCGGCGTGGGAGCCCTGACTCCGTTTTTTTTATTTTTATCTAAAACCAGAGATATCTCCGATGCCCTTTAGGGTCCAAATGAACCGGATCAAGACCTTTTCGGCCCTCAGAGAGGTCTGAAAAAAATTGGCACTCGAGTTGCTCAAAAGGGAAGACAAGAGTGATCAACATCTTCAGAGAGGAGGGAAGGAATCTATGAATCAACCTTTGAAGGGAGTAAAGGTCATTGACTTCACACTATTTGCCGCAGGACCTGTTGCTTCCAGACTGCTCGCCGACTGGGGAGCCGACGTCATCCATGTGGAACCGCTCAAGGGAGAAGGCGGCAGAGACTTCGCGCCGGACCTGGTCACCGCCAGATGGCAGATGTGCAACAAGAACAAGAGAGACCTGACTCTGGATATGAAGAATCCGGAAGGTATCAAGGTCATGCACAGACTCCTGGCAGACGCGGATGTTTTTGTCAGCAGTTACAGGACCAAGGCACTGAGACATCTGGGTCTGGACTATGAATCGCTGCATCCCCTGTTTCCGGGACTTGTGTGGGCTCAGGTCAATGGTTACGGTGATTACGGCCCCGATGCGGATGCGCCCGGATTCGATCTGGTAGCCTACTGGGCCCGCGGCGGCGGACTGGTCGACTGGGCGGATTCGGAGAGCGACGCGATCCTGAACGCGCCGTTTGGCTTCGGTGACATGCAGACAGCGGCCATCCTGGCGGGCGGTATCTGTGCGGCGCTGCTCCAGAAGCAGATGACCGGCGTGGGAGAGAAGGTGACCACCTCCCTGCTCGCCTCTATCATCTATGCCCAGAGCGGAATGATCCAGGATATCCAGGACGGGGTCAAGAGACCTCTGACCAGGAAATGCCCCGCGCGTCCCCTCTCCAATACCTACCGGAGCAAGGACAACAAATGGTTCATGCTGTCCGTCCTGATCCACGAGAAGTCTTACAACGCCCTGGTCAGTGAGCTGGGCCGTCCGGATCTGGTCGACGATCCCCGTTTCTCCGGTCAAGAACAGGCCTATTCGGAGGTGGGTTCCCGAGCCCTCGTCAAGATCCTGGACGAGGAATTCGGAAAACTCACACTGGCAGAGATCGAAGCCATCCTGAAGAAGCTGGACATCGCCTACAGTGTCATCCGCAAGACCATTGATCTGATCAGCGACGAGCAGGCGATCGCCAACAAATATATCACGGAGTTTACGGATACAAAGGGCAAGACCTACAAGACAGCTGTCGGCCCCATCAAATTCGGCAGTATTGATCTGCTCCATGACAAAATGGCCCCCAGGCTGGCGGAGAATACGGTGGAGGTCCTCCTGGAGAAAGGCTTCACCCGGGAGGAGATCGACGGATTGCTGGAGAGAGGCGTTGTCTCGCAGGCACAGTATTAAAAATCGCTGATCAAAGATCGGTCGGGAGCAGAAAGGAGGGTGAACCAGCAGAATGGATTTCGAGAAACTTGTCGGACAGTCAGTCGGTTACCGCCGCCTGGAGTATACATGGAGAGATACAGCTCTCTACGCTCTGGCGGTGGGTGGCAACGAAAATGACACGATGTACTTCTATGAGAAGGGGATGAAGACTTTGCCGTCCTTCGGCGTCGTGCCCTACTGGAATGCCTTGAACACATACCCCCAGATCCCGCAGCCTTATCCGGCCTCTGTCATGGTGGCGGATCAGATGACCAGAGAACTGGGACATCCGGTAGTAGGCCTTCACATGGAACATGAACTGATCATGCACAGGCCCATTGATCCGATCAAGGGGACCCTGGTCTTTAATGATACGATCACGGATGTGTATGACAGGGGAGCGGGCAAGGGCATTGCCGTGAAGACCTGCCAGCCGATCTATGACGAATCGGGCATACTGGTCTGTGAGAACCGCTCCAGCACCTTCTATTTTGACGGCGGCGGATTCGGCGGTAAGCCCATGCCCAGGCCGGAGGTGGAGATCCCCAGGGACAGAGAACCGGACATCCTTACCAAGGATTATATTTCCAAGGTGCAGAATTTCCTCTACCGTCTGACCGGCGATACCAATCGCGGGCATGTGGACAAGTCGGAGATGCCCGGCGGCGGCAAGGGATTTGACAGGCCCTTTATGCAGGGACTGTGTTCCTTCGGCTTTGCCTGCAGAATGCTGATTGATGCCGTGATCCCCGGAGAGCCGGAGAGGATGACCAGGATGGCCGTCCAGATGCGCAATGTGTGTTATCCCGGCACCAACATCGAACTGGCCGCCTGGAAGGAGGCCGAAGGCCGCGTGATCTTCCGTCTGATGAACAAGGACGACGGAAAGCCCGTGCTTGACAGGGGAGTATTCGAGTACCGGTGATGTGTATAAAACGGCCCCATGCATCTGCTTCATTCATGTAGTATGAAGACATATTCATTATAAGAGGGAGAGAAAAATGAATATCGGATTAATAGGTGTTCTTGTTGCTATTATCTGCCTGATGTACTTTTCCTACAAAGGCTATTCCCCGATCCTGATGGCCCCCATCTGCTCACTGATCGTCTGCGTGACGGCCGGTATCAGCGGACAGGAAGGCATCCTGACCAATTTCGCTCAGGGCTTCGGCAACATGGTCGCCGGCGTGGCCTTCACCTTTATCTGCTCCAGTATCTTCGGCAAGATCATGATGAAGACCAAGGCAGCCTACTCGCTGGCCTACTGGATCGGTGACACCGTCGGCTACCAGCACGCTCCGACCGCCATCATTATCATTTCCGCAGTTCTGGCCTACGGCGGCATGGCATTTGCGGGATTCATCATCGCCTTCCCCATCGCCATGGTCCTCTGCTCCAAGGCCAACTATTCCAAGGGCATCATCATGGGCATGATCCTCGGCGGTTCCTGGACTTTTGCCATGACCGGTCCCTTCGCACCTACTAACCACAACTATCTGTGCATGAAGTTCCTCGGCACCACGGCCTCTGCCGGCCTGATCCCCGGTCTCGTCGCTGGTCTCGGACAGTTCATTCTCTGCTGCCTCTACGGCGAATGGCAGGCCAAGAAGTGGCAGAAGGAAGGCAAAGTCTTCGCGGCGTGGGATGAAGTTCCGGAAGACAACGAAGAAGAGAGAAAGACCTTCCCTCACCCGGTCATCGGTCTGATCCCTATCGTCGCGGTCGTCCTGATCTTCAACCTCACCAGCCTGCAGCTTCCTACCGCCATGACCATCGGCTGCTTGATCGCTATCGCCCTGCAGTTCAATAAATTCAGCCCCAGAGAGTGGCTGAAGATCTGTGACGAAGGCGCCAGAGAAGCTATCATGCCCATGATCAACCTGGCCATCATGGCCGGTATCGGCGGCGTTGTTTCCGCTACCTCCTTCTATGGAACGGCTGTGGATTTCCTCGCCTCCAGCACCAGCATCAACCCTTACATCCTCGCTTTCGTAGCCGGCAATGTCATGGCGTTCTGCATGGGCAGTGCCTCCAGTGCCCTGGCAACAGTCCTTCCTGCCTTCACACCGATCTTTGAGACCTTCGTAGCCAAGGGCTACAACATGGGCAACTTCCATCGCCTGCTCTGCATCGGTACCGGCGGCCTGGATTCCCTGCCGCACGCGGGCGGCATCATCTCCATGAATGCCCTGTATAAGACCAACCACAAGGAATCCTACTTCCCTGTCTTCATCTGCTGCACAGTCATCCCGATGCTGACCGGTATCGTCGCGGTGCTCCTGGCAGTGATGGGACTCCACTAAACCTTTAAATGTCGCCGCAGATAACGAATAACGATGCCGGCAGCAGGATCCGAAATGCCTGTCTGCCGGCAGTCACAATACCCACACAGGAGGCCTGGCATGGTACATTACGCATTTGCAACACAGGAACAGCGCGAGCTTGCCGATAACGCGAGAAAGATCATGGAGAAAGAGCTTCCGCCGGAGAGACGTGCCCAGCTGGACAGAGAGGGCAGGTTCCCCATGGACGTTCTGAAGAAACTGGCAGAAGCGGGCTATTTTGGGATGGAGATCCCGGAAGAATACGGCGGCCTCGGCTTCGATGTGAAGACCAGGAGCATCATTCTGGAGGAGATCGCCCAGGTGGACGCCGGCTTCTCCTTCAGCTTCGAGGGCGCCAGCAAGATCGAGAACCTGCTGAGGACTAACCTTCCCAGAGCAGAGAAACAGAAATGGCTGGACCGGACCCTGGCAGGTGACTGCATCGGCGCTTTTGCCATGACGGAGCCCAACGCAGGATCTGATGCCGCGGCGATCCGCACCACAGCCGTAAGAGACGGGGATGAGTACGTTCTCAACGGCACAAAGTGCTTCATCACCAACGGACCCATCTGCGATTACGTAATGGTCGTTGCCGTCACAGATAAGGAGAAGGGCCCCAGGGGCGGCTTCAGCATGTTTATGGTGGAGAGAGGGAACCCCGGTTTTACCGTAAGCAAGCATGAAGACAAGATGGGCATCCGCCTGTCAGAAACAGCGGAACTGGTATTTGACAACTGCCGCATCCCTGCTTCCCACCTTGTTGGCAAGGAAGGAGACGGTTTCGGCGCCTCCATGGATGAGCTGGCCGCTGTCCGCGTCACCTGCATGATCAACGCCCTCGGCATCGCACAGGCAGCCCTGGACTACGCTGTAAAATACGCCAAAGAGCGCCGGACCTTCGGCAAGCGAATCATCGACCACCAGGGCCTTGGCTTCCTGATCGCTGAAATGCAGACCAAAGTGGATGCCATGCGCGCCCTGGTCTACTACGGCATCGATATGATCGACCAGGGCATTCCTCTGGGAACGATCAGCTCCGCCACCAAGATCTTCGTTTCCGAGACAGCCATGCAGGTCTGCGTGGATGCCGTACAGGTGCTGGGCGGCTACGGATACATGAGAGAATACCCGGTCGAAAAACTCATGCGCGACATCAAGATCTTCTCCATCTTCGACGGCACCAACCAGATCCAGAGACAGATCCTCCAGAAGATGCTCGCCGGCAAGGATCCCTTGAAAGTCAGAAAATAAAAAAGGAGAGTGATACCATGGTCTCTCTGTCTCCCGACACACAGGTTCCCAGGCCCAGATATATCATGCTCGCCACGGCAGCCGCCGGCTGTCTGGGGCTCGGCCTTATCATGTTCCTGTACTATCCCGGTATGCCGGGCTACTTCCTCCTGGCAGCGGCCCTGTCCCAAGCCGTTCCAGCGATCAGACAGTATCGGGACCATCGCAGCGGCATGCAACTGTCGAGACACGGAAATGACGTGGAATGTCGCTTCACTCCGTCCCAGGACCGCACATACTACCTGGCGGTAGACGGGAACTGGGCAGCAGAATGCACCTCCTCCCCTGTTATGCTTAGGAACGTCCCCGAAGGCGCCAGAATATCCCTGGCCACACAGAACAAGAATGAACTTGTGCTGATCAGTGAGGGCCGAGCCGGCTATTGACAGGACTGCTTAGGGGGCTGAGCCAGGGTTCTGCTGATCTTCTAATGTGCTTGTGTCGTGCTTTCATGTTGCTTCTGTTGTGGTTCTATCTGCGAAAAACGCCTGTTATGAAAGGCAAAACTTGCAGGTAGAAACACGACAGAAGCTTTTTTGAGCATTACTTGCAAAATCACCTGCGAGAAAGGGCAAGATTTGCAGGCAGAAACACGAGAGAAGCTTCATGCGAAGTCCACCTGTCAAAATACCTGTGTGAGAGGGCAAGGTATAAAGGTTAAAAACAGGTAGAAACACATCAAACAAGACAAGCGGGCTGCCTGCGGCCCGCTTGCTATTTAAGCCAACGACTACACTCTCCGTCACTCCTCCCAATACCCTATATGCCCGAACACTTCTTCCATAGGCCTGCCGTTGACGGTCCAGCCGGTCTCCTCGCTGCCGCCGATGTAGAGGCGGCAGATGGTGCCCTCGGGGAGGATGTCATCGCGGACATAGGCGTCCAGGAAGGTTTCACCGTCCGTACGGCAGAGGTCCAGGGAGGCGTAGGGAGCGATCGTCCCGAGGTTGCTCTCCGTGACATCATCGTCTGCAAACAGCTCCGCCTCGAAGCCTTCGCCGTTACCCATGATCGGCTGGCTGTTCCGGATTCGGAAGAGGCCGTTCATGACCGGCAGACCGCTCTCGCCCAGGCGGGCAGAGCCATCCAGGAACAGCTCCTGGATTGTCTCCATGGTGCAGCGCAGGTCCAGAGCCCTTACGTCCGGCATGGTGTAGGCGTTGTGGGATCTGACCATGTAGAATTCTCCCTGCGTGCTGCCAACCAGGGTGAAGGAGGCGGCAGGAGTCTGGCTGTCGTCCGCCGCTTCGGAAGTCTCCACACGGTAGACATCCGTATATGCGTCATCACAGCCGTAGAGGTAAGTCTGTCCGTTCACCTGGCCGAGGTAGAAGGTGTACGGTTTGTGAGGCGCCTCTGCCGGCTCCAAACTGCCACTTCCTGTGCCGGGATTACTGCCCATTCCGGTCGGCACCTCTGCGCTGAGGATCCGTTTCACATCTGTGCGGCTGTACCAGTTCAGATAGTCATAGGGGACGGTATCGAGCTGTTCCCGCAGGATCTCCCGGCACAGGCTGAAGGGGAGGAAAGCTGAGAATTCCTGGTGCCGCTCGTCGGCACTGCCCGGCTGTCCTGCTGTCCGCAGGACGATGCGGAATTCGAGTCCCTCCGGGTACACCATCCAGGCAAAACTCCCGTCGTCCCGTCCTCCCTCGATGGCGGCGCGGAGCAGTTCGATCTCTGCCTCTCTCTGGGAGCGGGCCGCACCGCTGCGGCGGTTGATCTCAAGGGCGTCCCATACGAGTGCCGGCAGAGGTTCCAGGTCGGTGAAGATGTCGGTCAGGGTCAGGCGGCGGCCGTTCTGCGCATCGATCGTGACACCGTGGACCTCGTAGTAGTCTGTCTCAAAATCCCGGTCATAGCGGTAGGTCTCCAGCAGATAGCTGAGCATCTGCGTGTCGCAGCGGGCGATCTGAGGGCTGACCCAGGAGGTCAGGTAGATGTAAGTGGTCTCCTTTTTGGCGGCCTGATAGGCGGTGTGCCGGTCCGGCCCCTCCGCCAGCTCACGGCGGACATGGTCCTCGACCTGTGCGTTCAATTCTTCCAGCGCCGCACCGATGACTGCGTGAGCAGTCTGTGGCTGCCCGGCTGCCTCCGGATCTTCCACGGATGCCTCCGGATCTTCCACGGATGTCTCGGGCGCTTCCGCCAGCGAAGCGAAGGCGTACTCCGCGCCGACGCCGCCCTCATAGGAGGTGTAGCCGTCCAGACTGTCTTTCCTCTCTTCCAAGACGACCATCACGGGAGCGGCCTCGGAAGCGGGAAGGGTCAGCCCGGCTGGAGAAGCATCTCCGGTGCCGCCGGCGCCTTCATCCGCCTCCGGCGTCCACTCGTCCTGCAGAGTGACGGCAGTGGACCATGTTTTGTCTTTCATGGGGTCCTCCTTGGCGGCCGGTGACGCGGCCTCATCCGCACAGCTGCAGAGCAGGAAAGGGACCAGTACAGACAGCAGAAGAGCGGGAAGCAGCCGGCCGCGTCTCCCCGGGAGCAGCCGGCCATGTCCGTTTGAAAGCAGCCTGCGGAGGCCATCAGTCAGCCTTCTGTGCCGGAAAAGTGCGGGCCAGGTCTTCATCGGGCACCTCCTGTGCGATAGCGGGAAATGGATCGACAAGGTCATGCATACCAATCACAGCGAACGATTTCTTCTGCTTCCATCATATCGTAAAAAGACTGCTGTCGGAAGTGCTTCCCGGCCGCGCGGATATATTGAAATCCGGGCAGGAATATCCGGTTGGAGGAATGCCGGCAGTTGTACAGCTTTTTGTAGATACCCGACAGGCCGGAAGAGTGCTTCAGATGCAGAGAGAGGAATGGCATCCGCGGACAGGGAGACAGCCAATCGCAGGATCAATGTTAACCTGACAGCAGGACTGGACGGTTGCAATCGGCCCGGCTATATGATATGTTTACCTTGCTGTATTCCTTTAGACAGGAAAGATGCGGGAGCACCGGAAACAGCGGGAGGATACCGTCATGGATACCAGAGTCGCTGTCATCAGCATTATTGTGGAAGACCGCGCTCAGGCAGATGCGCTCAACAATCTGCTGCACGATTACGGCGCTTACATTATCGGCCGTATGGGACTTCCCTATCCGAAGAAGGACCTCAATATCATCTGCGTCGCCATCGATGCCCCGGTGAATACGATCAACGCGCTGACCGGCGCGATCGGCAGGATTCCGGACATCACGGCCAAGGTCTCTTACGCGAAGAAGTAGCTCCCGATCCTCTGCAGACACCATCCCCTGACACCTAAACGGCCCCGCCCCGCGCGTCGGCTCTTGCGGTGAAAGAATGGCGGTACGACAAGGCTTTTAATGGCAATTATCGGCCGCAGTATCTTATTCGGGGATACTGCGGCCTTTTTTCGTCTGAGGGATGGACAGGCGGCCATTATCATATTCGATGGAGGAGAAAACAATGAAGAAGAAACTGTTAGCACTGGTCATGACCGCGGTCATGGCGGTATCTCTTGCAGCCTGCGGCGGCAGCACTGCCGGGTCCTCCGCACCCGCACAGGAGAAGAGCGAGGAGACGGAAGAGGCTGCGGCGGCGGAAGAGCCCGCCGCGGAGACGCAGCAGGAGACGGCGGAAGAGACAGCGGAAGAGGCTGCGCCGCTCAGACTGTATGTCCTTGCAGGCCCCACCGGCATCGGCGCGATGAACCTGTGGGCGGCCTCCGACGCAGGCACGACGGAGCAGGCCTATGAGATCACCATGACGGCTGCCAATGATGAGGTCGTGGCAGCGATCTCAAACGGAGAGGCAGATGTTGCGGCGATCGCCACCAATCTGGCTGCGACGCTGTATAATAAGACACAGGGAGGCGTCAGAGTGCTCGCTGTCAACACGCTCGGCGTCCTGAGCATCCTCTCCCGCGGAGAGGCGCCGGCGAGCATTGCGGATCTTGCGGGCAGGACCATCTACGCGCCCGGGCAGGGAGCCAACCCCGAGTACATACTGCGGTACGTGCTCAGCGGCAACGGACTGGATCCGGACGCGGATGTGGACATCCAGTTTGTCGGAGAGGGCAGCGAGCTCCTGTCTGTGTGGGAGAGCGATCCTGAGGCGCTGATCATGGCTCCCCAGCCCGTCGCGACAACGCTTCTGATGCAGAATGAAGGCGCGGTGCAGGCCTTTGATATGACAGAGCAGTGGAATGCCGTCTCCGGCGGCGAGAGCACCCTGATGATGGGCTGCGTCGTCGTGCGCACGGCCTATCTGGAGGAGCATCCGAAAGCTGTGGAAGTATTCCTGAAGGAATACGCGGACTCGGTCAACAAGGCACAGACCGATGTGGAGACGACCGCCCAGCTGTGTGAGTCCTACGGACTCATTCCCAAGGCGGCCCTCGCCCAGAAGGCGATCCCTTCCTGCGGCCTCACCTATATCAGCGGGGAGGAGATGAAGCAGCAGCTGGCCGGCTACCTGCAGGTCATGTTTGATGCCAATCCGAAGAGTGTGGGAGGCGCGCTCCCCCAGGAGGATTTCTACTATTGAAGATAAGTTCCCGGACAACTTATGCGGCAGCTGTCCTGTTCTGGCTGGTCGTGTGGCAGATCGCTGCCACAGTGGTGAATCGCGGTCTTCTGATCCCGATTCCGACTCCGCTCAGCACGGCAGCTGCCCTGGGACAGATCATGACGGACCCGGTCTCCCTTGCGGCGGCCGGGCTCTCTGTTATCCGGATCCTGGCAGGATTTCTGTGCGCCCTGGTCCTCGGGACGCTGCTGGCAGCGCTCTGTGTGCGGTTTAAGGCAGTACACGTTCTGACCGCCCCCCTCCTGCAGCTGATCCGCACCATACCGGTCGCTTCGTTCACGATCCTTCTCTATCTGTGGGTCTCCCGCGGGAGGATCCCCTCCACCATATCCTTCTTCACAGTCCTTCCCATCATCTGGGCCAATGTGGAGAGCGGCCTCCGGTCCGTGGACAGGGAGCTTCTCGAGATGGCCCGCGTCTTCGGTATGCCGGGCGGCAGGATCCTGAAGGAGATCCTGCTTCCGGGGATCCGCCCCTTTATGGCGGCGGCGGTCTCCGGCGGGATCGGATTCGCCTGGAAGTCGGGGGTCGCGGCGGAGGTGATCTGCCGCACACAGCATTCTCTGGGAGATCTTCTGTGGGCCGGGAAGAGCAGCGTGGACTATGACAAGGTGTTTGCGGTGACGCTCCTGATCGTGCTCCTGAGTATTCTCGTGCAGAAAGGAACGGAGCATCTGTTTCCGAAGGGAGGCCGGGGATGATCCATTTCGACAAGGTCTCTTTTGGCTATACAAGGGGCAGGGATGTCCTGCGGGATTTCTCCATGTCGATACCTCCGCAGGGCAGGGCCTGCCTGTTCGGAAAGTCGGGGTGCGGCAAGTCCACCGTGCTCCGCCTGGCGATGGGGCTGGAGAAGCCCCGCAGCGGCAGGATCACGGGCACAGAGGGGCTTGCGATCTCCGCTGTTTTTCAGGAGGACAGGCTCCTTCCCTGGAAGACCGTTCTGGAGAACGCTGCGCTGTTCGCGCAGCGGGACCGGGCGGAAGACATCCTGACGCAGCTGGGCCTGGCAGAAGTGCTGCACAGCCTGCCGGCGGAGCTGTCCGGCGGTATGAAACGGCGGGCGGCCCTCGGCAGGGCGCTCAGTCATCCTTCAGACCTCCTGATCCTGGACGAACCCTTCACAGGGCTGGACGAGGAGACCAGGGAGCGGGTCATCGCGCTGGTCGACAGGGAGGCACAGGGCCGGATGGTCCTGCTCGCCACCCATGACCTGGAGGAGGCGCAGGCACTCGGCGCGGAGATCGTGCAGCTGTAGTAACAGGCGGCATGACCCGGCTGATGATCTACCATGGCGATCACGGCTGGACCTATACGCCTGAGACATAAAGGAGTATGGTATGGGATTTTGTTCATGGGCCGGCATCAATGAGGCCAATCAGATCTATCATGATACCGAATGGGGGATCCCTGTCCATGACGACCGGCAGATGTTCGAGCATCTGACCCTGGAATGCCTGCAGTGCGGTCTCTCCTGGGACCTGATGCTGAAGAAAAGGGAGATCTTCCGCGCCTGCTTCTGTAACTTCGACTATGACCGCGTGGCCGCTTTCGACGAGGAGGATGTGGAGCGCATCCTGCACACGGAGGGCATGATCCGGTCGCCCCGCAAGGTCCGGGCCGTCATCAACAACGCCCGGTGCTGTCAGAAGGTGCGGGAGGAGTTCGGAAGCCTCTGCGACTACATCTGGGGATACGCCGGCGGCAGGACGATCCTCTACCAGGGCCACGACAAGGGGCCCATTCCGGTCAGCAACGGGCTGTCCGACAGGCTCAGCAGGGACCTCAAGAAACGCGGATTCAAATATGTCGGGCCGGTGACGATCTATTCCCACCTGCAGGCCTGCGGCATCATCTGCGACCACGACCCGGAGTGTCCATGCTACCGGAAGATCGTCGCAGCGCACCCTACGGTGAGAAAACGCAAGGACAAGGAGGTCCTCTGACCGCGGCATTTATTGTGAACACAGCCCTGGAACCCCGTCCTGCCGACGTGGTTTTATATTTGATTTTTTTTTGTTCTCCGGCGCACAAACAGGGCAGTCTCTTCCAGAATTATCAGGCGGCACCGGCAGTCTATCTTGTCATTGCCGCAGCGGCCCTGCTGGCGGGAAGGCGGCAGTACCGCAGGCTGCAGAGCTGATGCAGCATCGGTCCGGATTCTGTGGAGGAAAACTTGACAGGCGCCTTTTTACGGGCATACACTTTTTATGTGTATAGCTGTAGTTGTATTCACAGGATTCGGAGGTTATATATGACGCAGCAGGAATATGAACAGCAGATCAACGCCTTGTTTGACAAGGGAGATTATGCCGCCGCTCACAGTCTGGCCAGCACCATGCGCAGGGAAGGGTTCAACAAGGGCTGGTACTACATGGGTGCGGCGTCCAACATGCTGGACAACGGCAGGCAGGCCGAAAAGGAACTCCGCAATTATCTCCAGAACGCGGACGATGCGGACGGATGGGATATGCTGGGGCAGATCCTTATGAATCAGGATATCTATCTGGAAGCCGCTGACTGTTTTGACAAGGCTGCCGGCCGCGGGAATATCGAATCCCTCGCCTATGCGTCTGTATGCCGGTATATCAACGCCAAGGACCGCATGAACGACAAGCCGGATGATGTGGCATTCAACCAGGAGATCCGGGATATGTTCGAGATAGCCCTTCTGCTGGCAGAGCAATGTATTCAGAAAGCGCCCGCCCAGTATCCCTTCTACAATGTTCTCCCGAACATGTGGTATACCTTCTATTCGCTCGCTGCCGCCGGCAGGTTCCACCACACACATATCACGGAGACAGTCACTAGAAAATATATCTCGATGTTCGGCACTACGGAATTGGATAAGACTGTGACCGAGAGGGATACCTATATGCCGCTGGCGGGTGGCGGGAATCTCTGGAATCACATGAACGCCATAAAGCAGGACGAACAGCTCACCCAGAGCCAGGCTGCCGCTGTATTCCGCCGCGCCATGCGGCTGGCGAACACTATGGACGCGCTCGGCCAGAAGGCGGAGGCTGCCATGCTGCGATTCGAGATGATCTTCGCGGAGATCACCCTGAACGGCCAGAGAGGCATCGCCCAGGATGCTGTCTGGTTCTACCAGAAGGGCCTTGACATCGCCGGCGATACTCTCGGCAATGGCTTCCATGAATGGATCGAGAATCACAAGTCCCTCACCGAGGACTACGGCACCCTGCTGCGTAAATACGGCAACCAGATCCAGGCCGCCCAGAAGCGGCACCAGAAGATCAACTTCATCCGTTATTATCTGGAGCCGGATCTCTGCCCCGCGGAGGAAGAGGCGGACAGCGCCGACGCGCCCGTCATGAATCTCGATGCTCTGGCCGCGGAGAGCACCAGGTCCTCCAAGGCCGGCATTCTGCAGGCCATCGCCAATGCAGATGCCCTGGCGCTGGCACCGACCATCTGCGCCGCCTTCCTCTTCCATTTTGCCAAGGGCAACAGTTTCATGTTCGTGACCTTCATGTTCATTGTCTGCACGGTCATCTTCCTGATCGGCCTGGCTAAATCCAGCGCCAAGATCGCCGGCGACGGAGACAGGAAGAACCACCAGCTCGGAATGGTCCTCCTCTACCTCCTGTTCCTGATCCACTTTGTGCTGGGCCTCATCGGCCTGGTCGTGTGCAAGTTCATGCCCAGGTCCCGGTAAGAGGGAAGTGTACGTATAGAGAAGACCGGGTGAACGCACCCGAGCAGAAGGGGCTGTCGCATTTTTACAAATGCGACAGCCCCCTTTTCAGCTTACTATACAGTCGATGCACCTGTGTCGATGATACTTCGGATCTTCAGCCTGCCACAGCTCGGAAGTCGAAGACATTGAGGATCTCCCGCTCGCCGTTCACGCCGACATACAGAAAGACAATGGCAGGATGGCTCTCGGGGTTGGGAACGACCGGGGTGACCTCGCAGAGGATAGCATAGTTGGTGCCGGCCACGACCTGTGTTGCCAGGACCGCGACGGGGGTATGTTGTGCACCGGTGATCCCCTCCAGGGCCTGCGCCAGAGCCTCCCGCACGTCCTCCGTGACGGTCGGATCCGCGGCCTGGGTCCAGCCGCCGGCGAGGTTCTCTCCATCGTAGATACTTGTCTCCGCGTCGGAAGCGTAGAGATCCCGGAAGATGCAGTTGCCGGAGAGATCTTCATAGATGACAGCGATGGCGTAGGTCTCGGCCCCGCCCTCTGTCAGGGCCGGCATCCGGCAGACATAGGCGTGATTGGTGCCTGAGACGATCTGGCTGCCTATATAGGCGACCGCCGTCGGCTTTTCATCCCGATAGTCAGCCAGGGCCTTGTCCAGAATGGCCTGTCGCTCCTCGTTCATGGCAGGAGATTCCGCGATGGTCCAGCCGCCGACAAGCAGAGCGTCCTGCAGCGGTGCGGGTTCGGATGCCGCAACCTCCGCTTCAGACGCGGCTTCTTCTGGCACCATGGTCTCTTCGACGGCAGGCGCCTCCCCGGCCGTTCCAGGCTCTTCCACTTCTTGTTCGACAGCCTCCGTGCCGGGCTCAGCCTGTGCGGTCCCTGCATTTTCTGTTTCCTTCCCGCATGCGGACAATCCGCAGATGAGGCATGCGGTCAGCAGCAATACAAATAGCTTCTTCATAAATAGAGCCCTCCTGTCTGATAGATGCTTAGAAACGATTATCAAACGACTATTCTACTAATAAGAATAACGCAAAATGGTGGGAGATGTTACAGCTTTCCGAAACCTTTGCGGGATGTTTCGGAAGTGTCCCGCGGAGGCAACGCTGGCCAGAGGGTATGAGCAAAGCGCTCATCGCTTAAGGCGGTGGGCGCTTTGTTTGATTGTGTCACAGTAAAAATAAACCACCTGCTCTGCAGGTGGAGGGAAGATCTTTAGATCAAAGTTACCCTCCCGTGCTAGATTAATTGTAGGTCTGCAAACCACAAAAAATAAACACGGGAGGTATGTGCAATGAGCACAGAAAACAGTTTAGCCCACACAAAATGGGAATGCAAGTATCACATAGTATTCGCTCCGAAATACAGGAGGCAGATAATATATAAGCAAATACGAGCAGACGTAG
>DGGX01000080.1:6422-14034 GCA_002392385.1 Lachnospiraceae bacterium UBA3863 | reverse complement strand
CCGCCACAAGAAAGAAGATCATCGGGAACACATCCGCGAGATCGCTCATCCGGGCGGAATCGACAGAGAAGGTCAGGTAGCTCTCCACCGTATCCCGTCCCAGGATGTACCACTTCGCGTTTCCGAGATCGACCGCGGAGAGCCCTGAAGAGAGCATCTGCGCCATCATATCGGTGATGGTCGTCTCCCGCAGGAGCTGCTCCCGGCGCATGGCCGCCCGCTCCCTGCCCAGGGGCTCCAGCCGGTCGATGAAGGCATCCACCGCCTCCTCATAGGCATCGTCCGTATAGCAGTTGAGCGCCTCCAGACCCTCCAGCGTCAGATAAGCCGTCGTGTAATAATCGACGGTGAAATTCTCCTTCGGTACGGCCACGAAGCCCCTGACGGTGCCCGCGCCCATCGAGGTCGTGCTGCGGTCCATTGTGATGTAGAGGGGACTGCGCGCCGTGCCGACGACCGTATATGTCTTCTGCGACAGGATATCCTCCCCGCCGTTCCTGGACCGGGCATCCGAAGTGTCAAGCGTCAGTGTGTCGCCGATCCCGATCTCCAGCGCGTCCAGGACCGCCTGCTCCGCAAGACATTCGTCCGGGGCCTGCGGCATGCGCCCTTCCAGCACTTCGGGCAGGTTCACGCGGTCCGGCAGGTCCGTCACGGTCACGATCTGTTCCCCCGCAAGCGCGTCAAAAGAACGGCTGCCCTCCGCAGAGAGCACACCGTCCTGCTGTCTGAGTACTTCCACGTCCTCCTCTGTGAGCCCCAGCGCGCAGAGGACACGTACGTCCATCAGGGCCTGCCGGTCGTAATACCGGTCCACCGTATGCCGCATCACCGGGGAGGTCATGCGCAGACCCGCGAGAAAGCCTACCGCAAGCAGATTCATGATGAGTAGAGACAGGAAGCGTCGTCTGGTCTTTCGGATCTCCCGCAGAAGGTCCGTATAAAGATGTGACGGCATCATGCAGGCTCCTTTCGCAGGGCAGCCGCGGTCACCACTCGATCTCCTCCACAGGGACCGGCCGCGTGTTGATCTCTTCCTTCGAAACCCTTCCGTTTCTGATGTGGATCACCTTGTCCGCCATGGGGGTGAGGGCCAGGTTGTGGGTGATCACGATGACTGTCATGCCGCGTTTCCTGCAGGTGTCCTGCAGCAGCGCCAGGATCTGTTTGCCGGTGACATAGTCGAGGGCGCCGGTGGGCTCATCACAGAGCAGCAGCTTGGGATCCTTCGCCAGCGCGCGGGCGATGGCCACGCGCTGCTGTTCGCCGCCGGAGAGCTGCGCCGGGAAATTGTTCAGCCTCTCCCCCAGCCCCACGTCGATCAGGGTCTGTCTGGCGTCCAGCGGATGGCGGCAGATCTGCGCCGCCAGCTCCACGTTCTCCAGTGCCGTCAGGTTCTGGACGAGGTTGTAGAACTGAAACACGAAGCCGATGTCGTAGCGCCGGTAATCGGTCAGCTGGCGCCGGGTGCTCCCGGAGATCTCCTTCCCGTCGACCGTGATCCTGCCGGACGTGCAGCTGTCCATCCCGCCCAGCATGTTGAGGATGGTGGTCTTGCCGGCGCCGCTGGGTCCGACGATCACCGTGAAGGATCCTCTGTCGATGGTGAAGGATACGCCGTCCGCCGCGCGGATGTGGACCTCCCCCATGATATATTCCTTGACGACCTCGTCAAATTGTATGAAGGCTTCTCCCATGAGATCGGTTCCCTTCTGCAATTGCCTGCCTTGTTCTCAGCGGACGCGCTCTCCCGTTTCGGAAGAAAACAGGGCTTCTGTGACCACTGTCCGCCGCTGTGCATCGATGACGGTGATGAAGAGTCCGTGTCCCGGCGGTTCACAGACGATCCCGTCGAAGGTCAGCTGGGCGCCGACGGGGCTTCCCTCCCCGGTACTGCGCAGTGTGTAGCGGCTCCTGCGCGCCCGGAACAGTCCTTCCGCCTCCAGCTCTGTCTGCCCGTCGGCGGTGCGTTCCGTGAAGACCCGTCCGGCCGCCTCCGCGGGGACCGCGTACCAGGCCCTGCCGTCCAGGGCGGTCAGGTCTGTCCGGATGCCCAGGGTGAGAAGGCGTCTCTGCGCCTCATCGGACAGGGGGAAGGAAAGGGGGCCGTCCGTCATAAAGAATACCGCGTACCTGTCCGTTGTCAGGTTGTCCAGAAAGGTCTGCAGGTCCTCCGTCTGTCTGAGCCTGGTCTCCCGCAGGACCTGGTCCGTAAGGGCACGCCCCTCCTCCCAGCGGGCGGCAGTATGGGAGACCAGTCCGTAGTCCTGGGTCAGGACAAGGCCCATATAGGAGGTCAGCTTCCGGGCGCCCGCCGCGTTGGCGTGCTGGCCGTCCGCCTGGTCCTCCGCGTAGTCATAGCCGATCCTGCTGTACAGGGACGCCGTGCCGAAATCAAAGAGCCGCAGCTCCCTCTCCTCGCAGATCTGCCGCAGGAGCCGGTGGTCCTCGATCGTCAGATCATCCGCAGGCGCCGCCGTGACCACCAGATGCATGCCTTTCTCCCTGCAGAGGTCCGCGATCCTGTCCAGCCACACGGTGTCCTCCGGCTCCGGAAGGGCTGTCCCTCCGTCTGCCGCCACTTCATTATCCTGCGCCGGTGCGCAGGGCAGTCCCCAGCGGTCGGAATACTGGCTGCTCCAGCCCATCAGTCCATCCGGCCGCACAGCGTCGGCGGGGCGGAAATCCTCCTCAGAGAGAATCTGCCACCGGCCATGGAACCAGAGCCCGGGAAAGAGCCAGCTCAGCAGGCCGCCTTCCTCCTCTTCCCCGCTGACCGCGCGGACGGCCTCCCACTTGACACGGGACCACCGCATGTAGGTCAGCCCCCTGCGGGCAGCGTCGGGGCCTGCGCCCCTGACCAGGGAGCCGGCCTCCAGGACGACCGCCTTGGGTCCCTGGAAACGCAGGGCCTCCTGCAGCCAGTAATAATTCTCTCGCAGCCCCTGGTCGCCTGCGCAGAGGGTATAGGACGTGATCCCCCGCTCATTGTAGAGGACCTGGGGGATATAGGCGGCCTCCGCCCGGCTGCCGCCCAGAAAGAGTACATCCACGCTGTCCCTGGGCAGGCCATAGAAACCATTGCTCACCGCCGCCGGAGAATTCTTCTCTCCCCTGAACCATACGGGCACGGTCCAGGCGCTGAGCACACGGATGACCAGGAGGACGGCCAGTATGGTCACGATGGCGGAGGCGGCCTTGGCCGTCTGTCCGCGCGTCACGCGGACCAGTCCCTGTCCCGCGGGGCTTCCGGCCAGTCTGCGCAGGAAGGGATTCTCTCTGCGCCGCTTACGTCCTGCTGCGTTCTTCATGCGGCACCTCCGTATACACCAAACAGAAAGACCGTCAGGAGCAGACCCGCCGAGAGTCCCCACCGGACCAGGGCGTGCTGGTCCCGGACCCAGCTGCGGATACAGATCCGCCTCTGCTGGTACTCCACGAAGAGAAGAAGGGCCGTGCCGGCGATCAGTACGTTCCAGTCACCCCAGGACAGGCCTGTCTGCAGAAGGCCTCCGTCGAAGAAGATCCAGGGATTGGGATCCCGGACCACGGACACCAGCATGGAGAGGCCCGTCCGCAGGGACGGCGCGCCGAGCAGGGTCCACAGGATCACAGTGAGCAGGAAGGTACCCATCCGTCCCACCAGCCGTCTGGCATAGGTGCCCGCCGGCAGGCGCAGGACTCTGCAGACGGCTTCTTTCCAGGGCAGGGTCAGTTCGCCGCACAGGATGCAGAGGCCCACAAAGAGACCCAGAAAGACCGCTCTGAAGCCGGTCCCGTACCAGAAGGCTCCCGGCAGGGCCGCCGCGCAGACACTCAGGGCATAACGGGGCAGAGACGCCGCCCCGTCTTCGGATGTCCCCGCCCCCGAAAGGGGCCGGTAGATATAGTCATAGAGCCAGCCCGTCACCGTGCCGTTGAAGCGCTCCCAGTATTCTCCTGTGGAGGCCGCCCGCAGAGGATGCAGGAAACCGGTGAACAGAGAGAAGCCGAAGAGCCCGCCGATGCCGGCGGCCACACTCACGGCAGCCAGAAGGCTGGTATAGATCTGCAGGGTATAGAGAACGCCCGCGATCAGGAAATAGAAGCCCATGTAGGATCTGGCATGGGCGTAGACCGTCCCTGCGCCGATGGCCGCCCGGTCGGCGATCACCAGCTTCAGGAAGAGGCCCCAGAGAATGAGCTGCAGACCGCCGATGATCCGGCTGCGGTCATAGGGATTGCCCTCGTTCAGGCCCTTCCGCAGCTCCCAGTACCGCGTCAGCGGTCCCACGGCCGCCGTCGGGAGAAAACAGGCATAAGCCAGATATTTCAGGGGATTGGCCTCGGCGCGGATCCGTCCGCTCTCCGTCTCGGCCATATAGGAGATCCCCTGGGCGGAGGCGATGAGAAGGGGCGCCGCCGTGATCCCGGGCACAGAGAGGCGCGTTCCGGCAAGTCCCCGGAAGGTCCCGCTGTGCAGGATGCTTGTAAAGATCATCCCGCCCAGCCGGTCATAGAGAACAGGCCCCGCGCACAGGACCGCCAGCAGGATCAGCAGGACTCTCCGCAGACCCGGTGTATACCCGTCCCTGCGCAGACGGTCCATAAGCAGGCCGCCCAGCCAGCTGACCGCGCAGGTCAGGACCAGCAGAATAAGGGGCAGCAGACGCAGCCATACGTAAGTACCGCTCCCTTCCCGCGGATCTGTCATGCCGGCATCTGCCGCTCCCGCCCCTCCCGTCAGGAGGAGACAGCAGACGATAAAACCCGCCCCCGACAGCACGATCCAGCGCGTCCTTCGCGGTACCCGATAATAGAGGACAGCGGCGGCCGTAACGACCGCCGCGTACAGAATACTCACAGCAGATGCGCCCTCAGTTCTTCTCCGCTCTGGGGAGACAGATATGCGGGAGGCACATCAAAGAGTGTCATACAGCCGGTGCGGCCCTCTGCCGCCATTCTGGCGACCGCCCTGGCGCAGGCGGCGAGGATGCTGCCGGTGAATTCGGGGTTGGAATCCAGGTCCAGACGGTACTCCACCACGTGGCTGTTCTCACCGTCCCTGCCGGTGGTGCCGCAGGAGATCACGCTGCCGCCGTGGGGCAGTCCGCTGTGCTGCTCGTGCAGCTCCTCCAGGGAGATGAAGTGGACCGTCGTGTCGTAATCGGCAAAATAGTCGGGCATGGTCACGATCTCACGGTTGATGCGCTCCAGATCCGCGCCTTCCTCGGCCACCACATAGCACACACGGGTATGCTTCTGGCGGGTGGTAAGAGAAGGATTCTTGCCTGCCCGGACCTCTTCCATGGCTTCCGGCACCGGCACGGTGTACTGCCTGGCGTCCTTCACGCCCGCGATCCGGCGGATGGCGTCGGAGTGTCCCTGGCTGACGCCCCTGCCCCAGAAGGTATAGGTGGCGCAGCCGGGAAGGATCGCTTCCGCGTAGATCCTGGCCAGAGAGAACATGCCCGGATCCCAGCCGCAGGAAATGATGCCCAGCTTGCCGCCTTCCGAAGCGGCCTTGTCCACGTCCGCGAAATGATCCGGGATGTGGGCATGGGTGTCGAAGCTGTCCACGATATTATAGAGGGCCGCGTACTTGGGTCCCTGCACGGGCAGGTCTGTGGCGCTGCCGCCGCAGAGGACCAGCACATCGATATCCCCTGTCATCTCCTGCAGAGCGTTTTCCGGATAGACCGCCGCTCCCGATACGGTCTGCACAGAAGCCGGATCCCTGCGGGTGAACACGCCCACAAGCTCCATATCGGGGCTCGCCTTAACGGCCAGCTCCACGCCCCTGCCCAGATTGCCGTATCCAAAGATTCCTACTCTGACTGCCATGTGAAACCTCCTTCATGGTAAAACTTCTCAGTCCGCCCCGCGGACCGCTGATGCTATACACGCTGCCGTATGTCCTGACAGGGCCGGAATGCCTTCCCTGTCAGTCCTTGCCGCAGATCTGTGCCAGAATAATGGTGATGTTGTCCCTGCCCCCGGCCTCCAGGGCCATTTTCCGGAGCCTGTCGGCGGCCTCGGTGATCTCGGCCATCTCCTCCGCCCGGGATACGTCCTCCAGGACCTCGCGGATCTCATCCGGCAGGACCATGTCCGTCAGCCCGTCGCTGCACAGAAGGCAGACATCGCCGGGCCTGGGACTGAACTCTTTCGTATGGGGGACCACCTCGCCGTTCTCGGCGGGCAGGCCGAGGAACTGGGTCAGGCCCGGTTTTCTCCCCACGTCGCCGGGCAGGATATAGCGCTGCTCGCTGTTGTCGGGCTCCGTCAGCGTCGTCATCTCTCCCTCTCTCAGGAGGAAAGCCGGACTGTCGCCCAGGTTGGAAACGATCACCCGGTCCTCATTCCACTGGGCCGCCACCGCGGTGGCGCCCATGAGGGAGATGCCCTCCCTGTCGGCCTCCCGGAGGACGCACCGGTTCAGCTCCCGCAGGAAATCCTGTACCGTCTCCTCGTCCCACTCCGTATCGGGCGCCAGACGTTCGAAATTCTGGGCCGCGATATAGGAGGCCAGATCCCCGGCGCTCTCTCCGCCCATGCCGTCGAACAGGGCGGCCCGGAAATGGTCGGAGAGCCTCACCTCCGCTGTGAGTATCCCCTCCATGGTCAGGTGGACCTGCGCCATGGTCATGCCGTTGAAGGCATAATTATCCTCATTGACCTTGCGGCGCAGACCGCAGTCCGTCAGACAGGCCAGTCTCACCTGCGCGGGCTCCGCCTCAGTGTCTGTCACTGTCTCCGGCTCCCTTTCTCTTCCCAAGAGTCTGTCCCAAAAGCTCATACCCCACCTCGTTCTTTTCAGATCATGGACAGTGCTATTCTCTTCCTGCGCACATCCGCTTCCAGTACCGTGACCTCCACCACGTCTCCCACGCTGACCACCTCCATAGGATGCTTGATGTAGCGGTTGCTCAGATGGGAGATATGGACCAGTCCGTCCTGGTGCACGCCGATATCGACAAAAACGCCGAAATCCACAATATTTCTGACCGTTCCCTTCAGCTTCATGCCGGGGCGCAGGTCCTCCATGGAGAAGACGTCGCTGCGGAGCACCGGCGCCGGCATGCTCTCGCGGGGATCCCTGCCGGGCTTGTCCAGCTCCGTCAGGATATCGCTCAGCGTCAGCTCACCGATCCCCAGGGCCTCGGCTGTCTGCCGGAGGACCCGGCCGTCTCTTCCCAGCCTGTTTCTGACCTTCTGCAGGTCTTCCGCCGTGTCCTGAAGCCCCAGCTGTTTAAGGAGGGCCCTGACCGCGTCATAGCTCTCCGGATGCACCCCCGTGTTGTCCAGGGGCTCACTGCCGTCCCGGATCCGCAGGAATCCCGCGCACTGCTCGAAGGCCTTGGGTCCCAGTCCTCTGACATCCAGCAGTTCTCTGCGGGACTTGAAACGTCCCTCGCTGTCCCGCCGGCTGACGATATTCCGGGCCACCGTCCCGGAGATACCGGCCACGTGGCTGAGCAGGGCATAGGAAGCGGTGTTCAGGTCCACGCCCACGGTATTCACGCATTTCTCCACGACACCGGACAGGGCGCCCGCCAGCTTCTTCTGGTCCATGTCGTGCTGGTACTGGCCGACGCCGATGGCCCGCGGGTCGATCTTGACCAGCTCGGCC
>DGGX01000080.1:0-6382 GCA_002392385.1 Lachnospiraceae bacterium UBA3863 | reverse complement strand
CCAGCTCGGCCAGGGGATCCTGGAGCCTTCTGGCGATGGAGGCCGCGCTGCGCTGGCCCACATCGAAGGAAGGGAACTCCTCCGCCGCCGTCTTGGACGCGCTGTATACACTGGCGCCCGCCTCGCTGACGATCACGTACTGGAGAGGCCTTCTTTCTTTTTTGATGAAATTCACGATCACCTGCTCGGACTCACGGCTCGCTGTCCCGTTGCCCACGCTGAAGAGGTCCACCTTGTATTTCTGAACCAGCTCATGCAGGTCTCTCTCCGCCTCCGCGATGCGGTTCTGCGGCTCCGTGGGAAAGATGACGCGGGTGTCCAGCACCTTGCCGGTCGGATCCACCACAGCCAGCTTGCAGCCTGTCCGGAAGGCCGGATCCCATCCGAGCACGGTCTTGCCGGCAATGGGCTGCTGCATGAGGAGCTGCTCCAGATTCTTGCCAAAAACGGTGATCGACGCGTCCTCCGCCTGCTCCGTCAGCCAGGTCCGGATCTCCCGCTCGATGGCCGGGGCGATCAGGCGGTGATAGCTGTCCCTGACCACTTCCACCAGCTGGGGCAGCACCGCCCGGTTGGGGGCCTTCCTGTCCCTGACCAGCTGGCCCAGAAGCCAGCCCTGGATCTCCTTCTCCGGCGCCGTGATCCTGACGCTGAGCACGTTCTCCGCCTCGCCGCGGTTGATGGCCAGGGTCCGGTGATGGGCCACCTTGCCGATCTCTTCCGTGTAATGGAAGTAGAGGGCATAGACCTCGCGCCGCTGCTCTGTTCTGGCTGCTGAGGCGGCACTGCGTCTGTCCTCCTCTTTCCTGCCTGCCGCCTCCGCGCGGGCGGCTTTTTTCTTCTTATCGGCCGCGGGCTTCTCCTCGGTCTCCAGGAGGCCCTTCTCCATGGTCAGGACACGTACCCTGGCCCGGAAGCCGGCGTTGTCGCTGACATCCTCCGCCAGGATGTCCCTGGCTCCCTGCAGGGCCGCCTCCGCGTCCGGAATGCCCTTGTCCGCGTCGACATACTGTCCGGCCCTGGTCAGGATCTCCTCTGTCGAGCCGGCTGTCTGTTCCATCAGCCAGGCCGCCAGGGGCTCCAGCCCCTTCTCGCGGGCGATACCCGCCCGTGTCACCCTTTTAGGCCGGAAGGGACGGTAGAGGTCCTCGATCTCCACCATGGTGGCCGCGCTGCGGATAGCCTTCTCCAGCTCCGGCGTCAGCTTGTCCTGGGCGGCGATGGCCTCCAGGACCTTGTTCCTGCGCTCCTCCAGCCCCCGCAGATAGGTCAGGCGCTCATCCAGCGCCCGCAGCTGGGTGTCGTCCAGCGCCCCGGTCTTCTCCTTCCTGTAACGGGCAATGAAAGGGATCGTATTGCCCTCGTCGATCAGCAGGATGGCCGCCGCTGCCTGTTCGGTCCGGATCCCCAGCTCTCCCGCTATCTGTTCTGTGATCTGTTTCTCTATATCCATGTATATCCTTCTATAGCTGTCAGCCGGCCTCTGTGTGCCGGCCTCTTACTTTCTGCTGCCCTGGGGGAGTCTTCCGTACAGCCTGGTCAGTTCCCGGATACTGCGGGACAGGTCCTCGGACAGGAAGTCAGGCCGCAGCCGCCACTGCCAGTTGTTGCCCTGGGTCCCGGGGCAGTTGATCCTGGCCTCGGAGCCCTTGACCAGATAGTCCTGCAGGGGAATGATGCAGGTATCCGCCACGCTGCGCTGGGCCTCACGGATGAAGTCCCAGGTGAAGCGCCCGTAGTCGGTGTTCTCGGAATTGATATAGCGCCGGGCAAAATCCCTGTCGTGGTCGCTGATCTCCTCGATCCAGGCCCGGGTGGTATTGTTGTCATGGGTGCCGGTATAGACCACGCAGTTGGGAATATGGTTGTAGCTCAGGTAGTAGCTGTACTCCGTCCAGTCGAAGGCGTACTGCAGCACCTTCATGCCGGGGAAGCCCGTGCTCTTCAGGAGCTTCTCACTGCTGGGGGTCAGTGTCCCCAGATCCTCGGCGATGATCCTCACCTCTCCCAGCTGCTTCTTCATGCTGCGGAAGAAGTCCAGTCCGGGGCCTTTTTCCAACGTTCCCTTCTCCGCGGTCCTGTGGCCGTAGGGGATGGCATAATAAGCGTCGAATCCGTTGAAATGATCGATCCGGATCACATCGTAGAGCTCCCGGCTCCGCTCGATCCTGCGGATCCACCAGGCATAGTCGTCCTTCTTGAGCCGCTTCCAGTCATAGAGGGGATTGCCCCAGAGCTGTCCGGTGGCGGAGAAGGCATCCGGCGCGCAGCCGGCCACGGCGATGGGCTCCATCTCCTTGTCAAAAAGGAAAGCCTCCGGCGCCGACCAGGCGTCTGCGCTGTCCATGGCCACATAGAAGGGGAGGTCTCCGATGATCTCCACGCCCGCCTTGTGGGCATAGGCCAGCAGGGCCTTCCACTGGCGGTAGAACATGTACTGCTGGAAGCACCAGAAGCCGATCTCATCGGCCAGCTCCCTGCGTGCCGCCTCCATGGCCCGGGGCTCTCTCTTCCTGAGCGGGGCCTCCCAGTCCAGCCAGCTCCGGCCGGAGAACTTGCCCTTCAGGGCCATAAACAGGGCGTAGTCTTCCAGCCAGATGGCCTCCTTGCGCAGGAAGGCCGCGTAGGCCTCCTCCCTGTCCCTGCCCTGGTCCATGAAACGGCCGTAGGCCTTTCTGAGCACGGTATAGCGGTTCTGGTAGAGGGCGCCGTAGTCCACGCGCTCCAGGCTGGAGCCGAAGAAGACACCGTTCACGTCCTCCCAGCCCAGAAGTCCCTCATCGATCAGGTCCTCCAGGCTGATGAAATACGGATTCCCCGCGAAGGAGGAAAGGGACTGGTAGGGGGAATCCCCGTAGCCGGTGGGGCTCAGGGGCAGCACCTGCCAGAGAGACTGGCCGCTCTTCTTCAGGAAATCCACAAACTCCCGCGCTTCCTTCGAAATGCAGCCGATCCCGAACCTTGAAGGCAGGGAGGACAGCGGCATCAGTATTCCGCTTCTTCTCATCTGTCACCTCCCGCAGCTGCCCACGGGCGTTCCCGCAGGCACTGCTCATAATATGTATAAAAGTCATCTTCTCCGTCGGGCAGGGAGAGGTAGAAGGTCTCCAGCAGACGCAGGTTCCTCCGCCTGACCCAATCGGTCCTGCCCGCGGCCTGTGCCTTGGCGCAGAGCCGTTTCTGCCGGCCCACCAGGGTATGCCAGCTGCACAGGAAGTCCTCGTATCTCTCGAGGGAGGGGATCCCCAGCCAGTCCCGGATCCTCACCTTGGTCCTGACGCCGTCGGGACACTCGTGGTCTGTCATAAAGTAACGCAGGCCCTCTTCCGTGTAGGCTCTTCCGAGGGGATAGAGTCTGCAGAGAGCCGGCCTGGCGGCATGCTGTCCGCACCGTCCGTCCGCGCCCAGCAGCCGGCAGGCCCCGGTCCCCGGGTCCATGGCCATGTGGGGCAGGATCAGGCCGTCCTCGGCGTGCAGGCCCAGGGTGCCGTCCTCCAGCAGGGCCGCGAAGTTCCTGCCCACCGCCCGGCTCAGGCGGACCACATCCGGCGGATCCAGGCAGATGGTGTCTCCCATGCCCCTGCAGCACTTGCCGCAGCCCTCACAGCCGGGCGTCCGCAGGCGGGCCATCTCCCCGGCCGTCAGATATCTCACCGGCGCAGCCATGTCACTGCTGCCGCAGGGAGGACAGGATCCTGAACGTCTCCACGTCTTCCTCTGTCACACGGATATTGCTGACATATTCCTTGCCCTCTGTATCTGTCACACGGATCTCGATGATCGCGCCGGGTGTCAATGCCCTGCCCCGCACATCCGACAGAAAGGGCTGTACCCTGGGGTGCTGCTCCCGGAAGATCCGGAGCCTCTCACCCAGCTTCATCAGTTCCATGGGGTTTATTGCCATATATATGCCTCCTTGTCCCGGTCCGCGCACGCTGCCCGCACCGGTCTTATTGACTCTGGTCCACACGGGACTTGTGCGTCCCGGTCCAAATGAATTATGATAGATATCAGTCTAAAACGCAACACTACGTTCTCAGGAGGAACCCCTATGACCTTTATCTATCCCGCTGTCCTTACCCCCGGCCCCGACGGTGCCTACACCGCCCGTTTTCCCGATCTGGAGGGCTGCACCGCCAGTGGAAACAGTCTGGATGACTGTCTGGACGACGCCATCGAGGCGGCCCGCACCTGGATCCAGGTGGAACTCGACGAGGACGACTGGGATCTGCCCCCTGTCTCCTCTCCCGAGGATATCTCTCTGGAACCCGGCGAGGAGGTCCGCACCATCGGCGTCAAGATCCGCCTCTACGACGGCTGGGACGAATAAGCGCTCCCTTCAGCCCAGAAGGCCCTTCCCTTTCAGGCTCCGAAGCTCGATCACCGGCTCTCCCGCGGCCGCGCCGCTGTCATCGAGGGGGATCTCGATCACCGCGTAGGTCTTCTTCCAGCCGGCCTGGCGGGGCTTGGCGATGCTCCCCGGATTCAGGAGGGTGATACCGTCCTCCTCCAGCAGCAGGGGCATATGGGTGTGCCCGTAGACCGCGATCTGCGCGCCTCTGTCCCTGGCCGCCGCGCGCACCCGCTCCCGCGTGGTGTGCACGCCGTGATGATGGCCGTGGACTACATAGAACCTCTTCCCGCCGGCTTCGAAACACAGACTGTCCGGATACTCGTCCCGCCAGTCCATGTTACCGCAGACGGCATAGACCTTATATTCTGTATTCTCTCCGAGCTCCTGCCTGAGGCTCCCCTCCACGTCTCCCGCGTGGACCAGGATATCGATGGGCGCCTCCTGTCCGATAGCCCTGCGCAGCAGATGATTCTGCCCGTGGCTGTCGGAGATGACGAGGATCTTGAGTCTTTTCATGCTCACCTCATAGACTTGCAGATTTATGGACCGATATATGGTCCATTATATAGCATCCGTCCCGAAAATACACTGCGGACGGGCCGATTTGTGCCGGCAGCAGGTCCGCAGGGTCCCTGCCGCGTGAAAGGATGACCTATGAAGAGCCTTCTTTCCATCCAGGATATCTCCTGCTATGGCAAATGTTCCCAGACTGTCGCGCTTCCCGTCCTGTCCGCCATGGGCATCGGGACGGCGGTCCTGCCCACGGCGCTTCTCTCCACCCACACCCTCTATCCGGATCCCGTGCGGCAGCCGCTGACAGACTTCCTCGTCCCGGCCGCCCGCCACTGGAAGTCCCTGGGCCTGGCCTTCGACGCCATCTGCGTCGGCTATCTGGGCTCCGCGGACCAGGTCGCTGCCGTCAGGGAGATCTGCGCCATGTTTGCGGACACCTCTCCCCTCCTGATCGTCGACCCGGTCATGGGAGACCACGGAAGGCTCTATGCGGGCTTCGACACTCATTATGTAGAGGCCCTCTCCGCCCTCTGCCGGGAGGCAGACGTGCTCCTGCCCAACCTGACAGAAGCCTGTCTGCTCACGGGCACCCCCTGCCCGCCGGCACCGGACGGCCCCCAGGATCCTGTCCTGTATGACCGACTCCTGGATCATCTCCACGCCCTCTGCGACGGACTCTGCGTGATCACCGGCGCCTGCACGGAGGAAGGCCGGACCGGCTTCTGCGCCTCCTCCGGAGCCGGCAGAGAGACCTTACGCTACCAGACAGACAGGATCGGCGCTTCTTACCACGGGTCCGGGGATCTTTTCACCAGCGTGGCCGCCGGCGCGCTCCTCTTGGGACTCTCCCCGGAGCAGGCCCTGCGGCTGGCCGCTGACCACACCCGGGAGACCATCCGCGCCACGGCAGCGGCCGGACAGGATCCCCGCCGGGGTCTGGCCCTGGAGGAGACACTGCCTGCCCTGATCCGCGCTGTGCGGCCCTAAAGTTTCTTGTCCCGCTCCCTTCCCTGCGTTATACTGAATGTAGTAATGTCGCTGATTTCATCTTCGTTTCGGGAGGTAAATATGGCCAAAAAGTACAATATCTGTCTCGATATCGGCGGGACCAAGGTCCTGGGCGCCATCTTCAATGAGAACAGGGAGATCATCTATCGTCTTAAGAAAAGGACCAAGGAGAGCGGCGATGACAGTGCCAACGTCGAGCAGGTCATCATCAGTGTCGTGGACGAGATGATCAAAGAGTCCGGGATCAAAAAGAACGAGATCCGGGGCATCGCCGCCGGCGCGCCCGGCGTCATCGACCAGGCCAGGGGCATCGTGCTCACCTCCCCCAACCTTCCCTGGACGAACTATGATATCAAGACCCCTCTGGAGAAGAAATTCGGTGTTCCCTTCCAGATCGGCAACGACGTGAACGTCGGCGTCCTCGGCGAGTACAAGTACGGCGCCGCCAAGGGCTATAAGAACATCGTCGGTTTCTTCGTGGGCACCGGCATGGGCGGCGGCCTCATC
>DGGX01000131.1 GCA_002392385.1 Lachnospiraceae bacterium UBA3863 | reverse complement strand
CTCGCCCTTGGCGGTCAGCATGATCACCGGTACCGAAGAGAACTCACGCACCTGCTGCAGTACTTCGAACCCAGAGAGTCCGGGAAGCATGACATCCAGCAGGATGACGTCATATTCATTCCTGCGGGCAAGATCTACGGCCTCCTCACCGTCATAAGCACAGTCGACATCGTATCCGTCCTGTACCAGACTGAAGCGCAGACCCTTTACGATCAGCTTTTCATCATCAACAACCAGCACCTTCGTCGCCATTACCTGTTCCTCTCTGTACCTGAAATACTCTGTATCTGTTCCTTGCCCGGCCATTCAGCGGGCGGTGATCCTGTCACGGATCTTCTCGTAGCTTGCCTCTCCGATCCCGGACACGTTCATGATCTCTTCCGGGGAGGCGAACCCTCCCTGCCGTGTCCTGTAGCGGATGATCTCCTCGGCTCTTGTCTCTCCGATTCCCGGCAGCGTCATCAGCTCTCCGGCATCCGCGGTATTGATATTCACGATTCCGGCCTGATCAGCCGCGCCTGTGAGATTACCGGCGGCTGCCGCCTCCTCCTCGGTGGGTAACCGGATCTGGTCCCCGTCCGCGACCGGCCCTGCCAGATTGACATACTCCCTGTCCGCGTCCTCCCTGAATCCGCCGGCCGCCGCAAGAGCGTCCCGGACTCTGGATCCCTCGGGGAGTTCATAGACGCCCGGTTCCCGGACGGCCCCGCAGACAAAAACACAGATCCTCTTCCCGGCATCGTCCTCCGAAGTGTCCGGAAGGCCTGTCTCCTCCGCGGCTGCCGTTTCCGGTCCCGCGGCCGTCTCCGCCTCTTCCACGACCAGTGTCTCCGCGGAGCCGCAGCCTGCCGTTCCTGTAAACAGGATTACAGCCAGCAACGTCCGGACCCATGCCCGGACCCACCGGCCCTGCCTCTGTGTCTGTACTTTTCGATCTTTCAAGGCGCACACCTCCCTCTTGCAAAAAGGGGAACCGTCTGTGCGCTGTTTTTATTTTAAACAGATTCGTAACATTTTACAAGTATTTTTGCAACAGAACCGCTCCAGGGAAGATGCCGGAAGGCATTTTTATGCAGTAAAAAAGCCGCCGCTGCCGGAATCTCAGCCCTTATGGGCCGGTTTCCGGCGCGGCAGCCGAGGACCGTCACTCGATACAGTCCTTTAAGATCGCGATCATCTCATCGATCTGTTCTTCCGTGATCGTGAGCGGGGGCAGGAAGCGGATGATATCCGGTCCCGCGTTGATGAAGATCACGCCCTTGTCCATGGCGCGGGCAATGATCTCGCCCACAGGTCTGTCAAACTGCAGTCCCCGCATGAGACCGCGGCCGCGGTGGGCGACGATGTGGGGGCAGGCGGCAGCCAGCTCATCCAGACGCTTCTCAAGATAAGCGCCTGTCCGGGCAGCCTTTCCGGGGATGTCTTCCTTCTCATAGATATCCAGGACCGCGTTGACCGCGGCGCAGGCCAGGGGATTGCCCCCGTAGGTCGTTCCGTGATCTCCCGCTGTCAGAGAACCTGCCGCCGCCTTCTCGGTCAGCAGAAAGGCGCCGACCGGAATGCCGCAGCCCAGGGCCTTGGCGGTGGTCATGATATCGGGGCGCACCCCGTATTTCTGCCAGGCGAACATATTGCCGGTACGGCCCATGCCGCACTGCACTTCGTCGAAGATAAGCAGAATATCCCGCTCGTCGCAGATCCGGCGCAGCGCTCTGAGGAAGGATTCCTCCGCCGGCCAGATGCCGCCCTCGCCCTGCACGGTCTCCACGATGATGCCGCAGGTCCTGTCGGAAAGGACAGCCTCCACGCTGGCAAGATCATTGATCTGCGCCCAGCGGGCGTTTACGGGCATGACGCCGAAAGGCGCGCGATAGGCTTCCTTGCCCGTCACGGCCAGGGCTCCGTAGGTCCGTCCGTGGAAAGAATGGTCCATGGCGATGATCTCGTGATCACCCGCCCCGTCCTTGTTCCAGGCGTACTTGACGGCCGCCTTCAGGGCACCCTCGACGGCCTCCGCGCCGCTGTTGGTGAAGAAGACCCGGTCCATGCCGGAGACCTTCTTGAGTCTGGCGGCCGCGCGTATGGCAGGCTCGTTGTAGAAATAATTGGAGGTGTGGACCAGCTTGTCGATCTGGGCCTTCACGGCATCGTTGAAGTAAGTGTTGCCGTAGCCCAGGGCAAAGACACCGATACCGGACATCATGTCCAGATATTTCTTGCCTTCGATATCGTAGAGATAATTGCCCTCTCCCCGGTCCAGGACCACCTGATAGCGGTTATAGGTGTGAAGCAGGTCACGCTCTGCCTGTTCGATCAGATCTTTCATCGCTGCCATGACTGACTCCTTATTCTGCTTCGTAGAAGGGATCACCGTCCCGGTAGAACATGGTTCCGAAGCCCTTGTTGGTGAAGAACTCCAGCAGCATGCTGTGGGGCACACGTCCGTCCAGGATATGGACCCTGTGGACGCCGCCGCGCACCGCGTCGGTACAGTTGGACAGCTTGGGCAGCATTCCGCCGCCGATCATGCCGCCCCGGATCAGTTCCTCCGCGTCCGACACCGTGATGCGGGATACAAAGGAGGAGGGATCCTTGATATCGCGGTAGAGGCCCGCGATGTCCGTCAGATAGACCAGCTTGTCGGCCATCACCGCCCTGGCGATGGCGCAGGCCGCTTCATCCGCGTTGATATTGTAAGTGTCAAAATTCTCATCCATGCCCACAGGGGCGACGATGGGCAGATAGTCTCTCTCCAGAAGGTCATAGAGGATCTTGGGATCCACGTCGGTGACCTCGCCCACGTAGCCGATATCCTGGCCGCCGGACAGGCGCTTCTTCACCTGCAGGAGTCCGCCGTCCTTGCCGCTGATGCCCACGGCCTTGACGCCCAGCTCCTCCACCATGCGGACAAGGTTCTTGCTCACCCGGCCCAGGACCATCTCGGCGATCTCCATGGTCTCGGCGTCCGTGACCCTGAGTCCGTTTACAAACTGGGCCTCCTTGCCGGTCCTGTTCACCCAGCGGCTGATCTCCTTGCCGCCGCCGTGTACGATGATGGGCTTGAAGCCGACCAGCTTCAGGAGGGTCACGTCCTTAATGACGCTTCTCTGCAGCTCCTCGTCGCTCATGGCGCTGCCGCCGTACTTGACCACGACGATCTTGCGGTTGAAGCGCCGGATATAAGGCAGGGCCTCGATCAGCACCTGTGCCTTCTGCTGTGCCTCGGATTGTTCTCTGTTCAGATGCGGTTCCATACTGCTCTCCATTCCGCTCTGCCTCTGAGGCAGATGGTGACATTGCTTTTCTTTCAGTTTCCCATCATAAGCGCCGCGGACGCAAAACGCAACATTTTATTGCTTGTGCAGGCCGCCTGTATCCTTCGTATCCTTAAGGAAAGAAGCCACGATCAGCAGGATAATGACGCCGATGGGGGCCGCGGCGATAATGGACACCGACTGAAGGCTGTACATGGAATTGCCCGCGTAGAGGAGGGCGATGGGCAGCAGGATGAAAAGGATCGCCCAGTAGATGCGGACGTTCCTCCCCGGCTCCTGATCCGTCGGAAGCGCCTTATAGGAATAGGCGGACACGACCATGGTGATGGAGTCGAAGGTGGTGGCGTAGAAGGCCGTCATGGCGATCACCAGTAGGAAAAGGGCCACCTTGGGAAGGGGCAGGGTGTCGAAGATCTCCAGGATCACTCTGGAATAGCTGTCGCCGGCCGCCAGCCGTCCCGTCAGGTCCGCGCCGTGGCGCAGCTGCTGGGCCATGCCGTAGTTGCCCAGAATGATGAAGGAGGTATAGGTCCCGGCCAGTCCCCAGCCGTAACCGCCCAGGATCGTCTGCCGGACCGTCCGTCCGCGGCTGATGGTCCCGATGAAGAAGGGGGTCGCCACGCACCACACCATCCAGTAGGCCCAGTAGTAGATCGTCCAGTTCTGGGGGAAGCTGTTCTCCCGCAGGGGATCCATCCAGGTGGACATGGCGATGAAATTCTGGGTCATGTTGCCCAAGGCGGAGAAGCCGGTCTCCAGGATATAGCGGGTCTCACCGCCCAGGAACAGGACGTAGGCCAGCAGGGCAAAAAAGAGATAGGCGCAGCCCGCGGCCAGTTTCTGCACGCCCTTCATGCCGAACCAGATGGCGGCGGTATAGACGCCCGCGATCACCAGCAGCACGACGATGGTGAGCAGCCGGCTGTCCCCGGCCGCGTCGGGCAGGCCGGTGATCCTGGCAACGGCCGCCGTCAGCAGGGGCGTGGCCAGAGAGAAGGTCGTGGCCGTGCCGGCCAGCAGGGCAAAAACCGCCACCAGGTCGATGACCTTGCCGGCAGTCCCGTCGATCCGCGCGCCCAGAAGGGGCCTGCAGGCCTCCGAGAATTTCTGCCTGTCCCTGCCCTTGACGTGCAGCATATAGCCGAAGGCGGCCGCCAGGGCAATGTAGAAACACCAGGCGATGGGGCCCCAGTGGAACAGGGGATAGGTGGATGCCCACTTCTGCATGCTCCCCAGTTCCTTCAGGTAGGGCTCCTCCGCGTACAGCATCCACTCGCAGAGGGAATAGAACAGGATGTCCGCCGCCATGGTGGAGGTGAAGATCATGCTGCCCCACTGAAAGCCGCTGTACTGCGGCTTGTCCCCGGGCCTGCCCAGAAGGATCTCGCCGCGCTTGGAGAAGGCGATATATAAGGTCACCAGGAAGATCCCTACGCCCAGCAGGGCATAGTAGATCCCGCAGGTATCACCCAGAAAGGTCCGCAGGATCCCCAGGATCCTCTGGGAGCTGTCCGGCGCCGTCATGAAGGTGCCGCACAGGAGCACTACCAGCACCAGCGGTACGATCATGACCAGACGGTCTGTACGATATTCCCTATTGTCCATCTCAGGGCCTCCTTACTCTGCCGCCGCTCAGGCAGGACGCACGCAGTCCGCGTAGTCTGCATCAAACGCGGCCAGTTCCTTCAGGTCATCGATCTCTGTCACCGCTTTGGCCTCCATCTCGAAGATGCCCAGACGGAAGGCCTCCGGGAAACAGAAGAGGGGCACATCGTCCCAGTAGAGGTTGCGCCTGCCCTCGTCGGCATAGGTCTCCTCCAGCTTCTGCCGGAGCATCCTGCCGTCCCGGGCGTTCCAGCGGGAGATGCTGTAGAGCTGCCAGCCGCCGCAGCCGCCCGTGCGGCTGCAGGAGGTGACGATCCCCTCCTCCGTCTGCATGAGCCACTCCTTGGTGGGTCTGTCCGTGTAGACCGCGTTGTAGCCCGACCTCTCATAGAAAGGGGACACCGCCGCGTCGTCCTCTATGATCTGGTCCGCGTCCGCGATCAGGACATCCTCCAGATGGTCCCTGGCCGCGTAGAGGGAGGAAATGTTGTTGTAACGGTCGTAGACCGGGTTTTCGATCAGGGTCAGGCCGTCGTACTTGTCTTCCAGATAGGCAAAAGCTTCCTTCAGATAACCGACGACGACATAGATCTCCGTGATCCCCTGCCGCCGCAGGGCTCCGATCATGCTCTCGATCATGGGGGTCCCGTGCACCCTGAGCAGGGGCTTGGGGGTGCGGGCCGTCAGGGGCATGAGCCTCTCTCCTCTTCCCGCCGCCATCAGGATCGCTCTCTGAATCTTGTACATTATTCTTTCCGTCCTTCCTCCAGCATCCTGAGAGCCAGCCTGCAGTAATCCTTGGCATACCGGTACTGGGCCAGCGAATAGGCGCCGAATTCCACGCCCAGCATGCGCTTGTACTCGCACCAGTTGCTCCATAAGAGACCGCAGACCGCGATATACATATAGATCTTGATCCGGGTCTCTCTGTCCGGCGGCCCCTGGAAATAGATATCGATCAGGTCGTCCGTCTGCTGCCTGTCGTATAGGGAATAGATGCAGAACATGGCGATGTCCACGTGGGGATCCTGCATGCCGGCATATTCCCAGTCGATCAGCAGGACCTTCTCCCTGTCCTCGGTGAAGGCGCTCTCCGCGGGGACAAAAAGGAAGTTATCCGGCACGGCATCGATGTGGGTCAGCACCTCCTCCCCCGCCATGGCCTCGATATAAGGCCGCAGGGAAAGGACCCGTGCCCTGGTCTCCCGATAATCTCTGTACATGCTGGGCGCGCCGCCTCTCAGCCTCTCGTAGAAGTCGATCTGGCCGAAAAGGTCGAAACGGTGTCCTACCCGGAGCTTTCTGCCGTGCAGGTCCCGCAGCACGGCCATGCAGGCTTCCAGGTCGCTTCTGTTCTCCGGATCGCAGACCCGGGCGTCCTCCTCGTAGACCGTGATCTTGTAGCCGGTCTCCGGATCCATATACAGGATCCGGTCGCAGAAGCCCTGCTCCATGGCGATCCTGCAGCTCTCCGCCTCCTGCTTCCTGTCGATCAGCTGCTCCGTCCCCTCTCCGGGGATCCGCATGATATAGCGCCTGCCCCGGCAGGAGAAAAGAAAGGACCTGTTGGTCATTCCCTTCTTCAGGACGGTGATGCCCGTGATCTGGGCGGGCTCCGCGTGCAGGACCTCTCCGATCACCCGGATGGCGTCCGACTTGAGCTGGGCGCTGCCGCTGTCCAGTTCCCGCAGCTGCTCATAGGTGTTGATCTCGCTGATCAGGGCATCTTTTCTCACTCTGGCGGCCAGCAGATCCCTGAAGGAGGAAGTAAAAAGGGCCTCCTCCCAGGTGCTGCCCCGGTAGCCCGGCTGCTGCGCGTATTCCCTCACCAGACGGCGGGCCTCCGCGGAAGCCTGCCCCGTCAGATAGGCAATGCCCGTCATCCGGTCCCCGGCCTCCCCGCGGGACGTCTCCGCGAATTCCAGCTTCCTGGTGGCGCGGAACCGGCTCCGGTTGTCCTTCTCATCCGTCACCATGTACCAGGCATAGAGTTCCTCCCTGCGGAAGGGATTGTCCGCGCACCAGATATCACAGGGCAGAATATAGGCATTGTCCAGGAACCGGGCAGCCTTCTCCAGCGAGAGCAGATTGTTGCCGGCCGCATAGTCGCTGTTCACGATCAGGTCCACACCGTACTTGTCGATCAGGTACTCGAACTCTTCCTTCATGAAACCCACCACGATGTGGATCTCCCGGACCCCCGCCTCATGGAGCTGACCGATCAGCCTCTCCGCCAGCGTCTCGCCCCGGACCTCCAGCAGCCCCTTGGGCGTCTCCGTATTGATGGGCACCATGCGCATCCCGTATCCCGCCGCCAGGATCACCGCCCGCTGCGGCCTCCCCTGGGCCAGCGCCTCCCTTGCGGCCTCCGTAAGCCCCAGAGACCCATCCAACATCCCCTCTTCCTGCAGACACCGCAGGGACTTATTCACACTTCCCAGAGAACAGCCCGTACGCTGCGCCAGCTCCCTCTGGCCGGAGAACGCCTCCCCCGCCATGGCCAACAACAGATCCTTATCCCGGATGTTCATGGGTATACCTCCCTCATTTGTTCATGTAAATTCATTATATACTTATCGTGAACTACCCCAGATCATATCACATATAACGCCGGCTGTAAAGCATGGCGGGCTCTCACAGGGGACGGTTCCTTGTGTGGGCTCTCACAGGGGCTCTCACAGGGGACGGTTCCTTGTGTGAATGACGCGATAAAACGGCAAAAAACCCAGATAATATGCGGGCCGCACAGGGGGACAGTCCTCTGTGCGGCACTCTTTACATATACAGGCCTCCTGCCTGGCGTGTCTTTATGTTTGGCGGACCTCGCAGGGAACCGTCCCGTACGGCCGGGTGGGGTGACTTAGCAAGACAGAACTCATCCCTCGGAGCTTCCTGCGGCCGGGCGGGGTGACTTAGCTGGACAGAACTCATCCCGGGAAGCTTCCTGC
>DGGX01000032.1:7301-8102 GCA_002392385.1 Lachnospiraceae bacterium UBA3863 | reverse complement strand
GCAGTAGATCCAGCCCACCACGTCCGGGTTCTGGGCCTGCAGGGCCTCCCAGTCCACGGTGATGGGGGCCTTGTCCGGGAAGAGGGGGTCTTCTTCAGCCCCGGCGGGATCGTCCGCGGCCTGTTCCGCGGAGGCGTCGGATCCCGGAGTGTCCGCCACGTACTGGTCGGCGGTCTGACTGTACTGGAGACGGCCCTGCAGGTAGCCCCAGAAGATATTGAAGAGGCGCCAGCCGCTGTAGAGGAAGACACAGAGACAGACCAGCAGCAGGACGGTGAAGACAGGACTCTTCTTCCCGGCGGGCTGTTTCTTATTGTCCTTATCGCTGTCCGTATATCTCAACCTTGCCATGTAAAGCCTCCTTCAGGCAAATCGCGCATTCCGGGCGGCGGCATGAAGCCCCGCTGTTCATCATAGTATATCCTCTGGACAGAAAACCCGCAAGCACACAGGGTGCCTGCGGGTCTTTAAAGATCTTCTCACTGCCGGACGCGGGGAGAGAGGGACGGTCAGTCCTCGTCCTCCAGAGAATGGGCCCTGCGGACCGTGACCTTCTGCTCGTAGGAGCTGAAGAGGTCGTTCAGGAAGGCGTCCTCCGGCTTGCGGGTGACGGCGCTGACGATCGGGACGGCGATGAGTCCGATGATCATGGCCGCTGCGCCGGCGTTGATGGGGGACTTGATGAACTTCAGGAACATGTTGGAGACCGTGATCCCCACGCCCAGAATATAGCTGGCCCAGACGGAAGCCGCCGTGATCTTCCTGGAGTAGAGGCTGTACATGAAGGGAGCCAGGAAGGCA
>DGGX01000032.1:6132-7250 GCA_002392385.1 Lachnospiraceae bacterium UBA3863 | reverse complement strand
AGGCACCGGCCAGAGCGCCCCAGGAGATACCCATGAGCTGGGCGATGAAGGTGGGCGGATTCAGGGCCAGGAGCACGGACACCAGGATAAAGACGGCGATCAGGACCCGCATGATGCCCAGCTGCTTCTTATCATCCATATCGGGCATGACCGTCTCCTTGAGAAGGTCCAGGGTCAGCGTGGAGCTGGAGGTCAGCACCAGGGAGGACAGGGTGGACATGGAGGCGGAGAGCACCAGGACGATGACGATACCGATCAGGAGGTCGGGCAGGGTGGAGAGCATCTGGGGAATGATGCTGTCGTAAACGACGCCGCCGGCCTCGTTATAGATGGCAGGCACGTCGAACAGACGGGCAAAGCCGCCCAGGAAATAGCATCCGCCGGCGATGATCACGGCAAAGAAGGTGGAGACGATGGTGCCTGTCTGCACGGCCTTTTCATCGCGGATGGCGTAGAATTTGTGGACCATCTGGGGCAGACCCCAGGTGCCCAGGGAGGTCAGGATCACGACGCCCAGCAGGTTGACCGGATCCGGGCCGAAAAACGCGGTGAAGAGACCTGAGGAGCCCTGCAGGGCCGGTACGGCGATGTCTTCGGCGCTGATCAGGGACAGCTCGCGGACAGCGTTGAGGAAGCCGCCCTGACCGGACAGGACCGCGCCGATGACCGCGCAGATGCCGATCAGCATGATGATGCCCTGGATGAAATCATTGAGGGCGGTGGCGGTGTAGCCGCCGGCGATGACATAGATACCCGTCAGGGCCGCCATGACGATCAGGCAGACGCTGTAGGGGATGTTGAAGGCCATGCCGAACAGACGGGACAGACCGTTATAGATGGAAGCCGTATAGGGGATCAGGAAAACGAAGGAGATCAGACTTCCCACGATCTGCAGCGGCTTGGAGCCGAACCGCTTGCCGAAAAAGTCGGGCATGGTCCGGGAATCCAGCTTCTGGGTCATGACGCGGGTCCTGCGGCCCAGGACCAGCCAGGCCAGGAGAGAACCGATGAAGGCATTGCCCAGACCGATCCAGGTGGCGGACAGACCGTACTTCCAGCCGAACTGGCCTGCATATCCGACGAAGACCACGGAAGAGAAATAGCTGGTGCCGTAAGCG
>DGGX01000032.1:5510-6036 GCA_002392385.1 Lachnospiraceae bacterium UBA3863 | reverse complement strand
ACGAAGCCGTTGACGTCCGTGGCATTGCGGCGGGAATAAAAGCCCACGCCGACCATAACGGAAAAGAAGACCAGAAGCAGCAGAAGCTTGATGAACATAGGGATACTCCTCTCAGCGCGCGGCCCCCTTATCACGGCCGCATGGTACAAATTGCAACTTTGACACTTAAACGCTTAAACGCATAAACGCTTTAAAGCCATAAAGTATTATAGGAAGGACCTTCACCGATGTCAAGAATGTATGTAAAGAATCTGTGAATAATCCGGGGCGGGAGATGCTTTTCACCGGCCTCTGTGGTATAGTCGGAAAAAAGCAAAAGCGGGCAGTAGCCGGCATGCGGAAAGGCTTGTATGCAGGCGCCGCTGCAGAATAAATGCGGGAGGCGTTTTAAAAATGACAGAGAAGAGAATGCGCATGGATCCTGCCGAGGAACGCGCATATGAAGAATATGTACTGCGCAGAGAACTGCGCTCGACCAGAGAGGGACGGCGGGCCGTCAGGGCCCGGGAGGACAGGAAGGCGCCCG
>DGGX01000032.1:555-5453 GCA_002392385.1 Lachnospiraceae bacterium UBA3863 | reverse complement strand
GGGCGGCAGCCGTAGGGCGGCCGCCGCGGTGAAGAGGAAGAAAGTCCGGCGCAGGCGCGGGCACCCCATCCTGCGGATCCTGGGCGCCCTGGCTGTCCTGGCGGCGGCTGCCTGTGTGGGCCTGCTCCTCTACGCGGTCCACGGGATCCCCCGCTATGAGGGGCCGGAGATCCAGGCTCCCGTGGTCGAAGCGCCCCGGGACGACACCGGCGGAGCGGCCGGCGGCGTGGACGAGGCCATGGAGGACTACACCAACATCGCGCTTTTCGGCGTGGATTCCCGGTCCCAGGATCTCCTGGAGGGCAACAACCGCAGCGATTCCATCATGATCGTCTCCATCCATAAAAAGACCGGGGACATGAAGGTCGTCTCGGTCTTCAGGGACACGGTCCTGGATGTGGGAGACGGCTACTATACCAAGTGCAATGCTGCCTATGCCTACGGAGGCCCCTCTCAGGCCGTGGCCATGCTTAACAACAACCTGGACCTGAACGTGACGGATTTCATCACCATTGGTTTCGAGGGCCTGGCGGACGCTATCGACGCCCTGGGCGGCATCGAGCTGGAGATCACGGAGGAAGAGGCGGACTACATCAATATGTACGTCCACGACATGAGCCGGGAGCTGGGCACGCCGGACACACCCGTATCCGGGGCGGGCACCCAGACCCTGAACGGCATCCAGGCGACGGCCTACTGCAGGATCCGCTACACGGCGGGGGATGATTTCCGCCGGGCCCAGAGGCAGAGGACGGTCCTGCAGCTGACGGCCGAGAAGGCCGCCGGGGCCAATCCCATCCAGCTCTATCGTGTGCTGACGGCCCTGTCCGAGGAGGTCACCACCTCCCTGTCCGACAAGGAGATGACCGGCCTGATCACCCGGCTGGGCGGGCTGTCCGTTTCCGACACCATGGGATTTCCCCGGGAGGACGGGCGCGTTTTTGCCATGATCGAGGGCCAGGACTGCATCGTGCCCGACACCCTGACGGAGGAGGTCAGTGCCCTGCACGCCTTCCTCTTCGGGACAGAAGATTACCTGCCCTCCCAGGGCGTACAGGACCGCAGCGCGACGATTTCCGGGCTGGCCGGCCGATAAGGAGAGATGAGATGATCAGAGAGTTTTACGAGAGGGCAGGCGGCGATTACGCGGCAGCCCTGCAGGCTTTTCGCACGGAGGAGCGTGTGAGGCGCTATCTCTGTCGTTTTCCCGAGGACTCCAGTTACGCGGACCTGAACCGGGCTCTGGAGAGAGAGGATACGGAGGAGGCCTTCCGGGCGGCCCACAGTCTCAAGGGCGTCGCCCTGACCCTCCGCCTGACAGCCCTCTATGAGGCGGCCGCGGAGGTGACGGAGGCCCTCAGACACGCCGACGGCGTCCGGGCCTGTGCCCTTATGCAGGCATTGACTGCCGCCTACGCCAGGACCCTGGAGGCAGTCGGAGAGCTGGCACGGGCGGACGGATAACAGGGCACCGCGGTGAAGCGGTAAATAATAAAAAAAATATAAACTATCAGATTGTGCTTTCCTCAAAATCTGCTACAATTAGGAATTGATATAGAAAAGCTTTGCGCACTTCATTATAAGGAGGAAACAGGAATGAAGGGATTTATGGAAGAGTTTAAGAAGTTTATTGCCCGCGGCAACGTCATGGACATGGCCGTCGGCGTGATCATCGGCGGCGCCTTCGGCAAGGTCGTCACCGCTGTGATCGAAATCTTCCTCAACCCCATCCTGGAAGCCCTGCCCAAGATGGAAAACGGCGGCACCGGTTTTGCTGGAAGCCTGATCAGCTTCTGCGCCGTGCTGGTCGAGTTCATCCTGACGGCTCTGGTTCTGTTCCTGATCCTGAAGGCGGTCAACAAGGCCATGAGCCTGCGCAAAAAGCCCGCCGAAGCGCCCAAGGCTCCGGCTCCCACCTGCCCCTACTGCAAGGAAGAAATCAAGGAAGGCGCGACCCGCTGCCCGCACTGCGCCGGCGACATCAAGCTGTACCAGCCCTGAGTCATCATGATGCTTACGTACCGTCATTGGTTCTGGGATTTTGACGGCACGCTGTTCGACACCTATCCGATGATGACAGCGGCCTTTTCACTTGCCTGTGCCCGTCTGGGCGCGTGGGTGACACAGGCGCAGGCCCTGCGCCGGATGAAGGTTTCCCTGGGGGACGCGATCCGCCTGACCGCCGACGCATACGGCCTGTCCCGGCGCAGCCTGGCCGAGGCCTACCGCCGGGAGACGGAGCAAACCCCGCCCGGAGAGTGGCCGCTGCTGCCGGGCGTAACGGAAGCGCTGCGGACCCTGAGCGGCATGGGGTGCCGGCATTACCTCGTGACCCACCGGGACCGGTCGGCACTCGAAGCCCTGGAGGCGAAGGGGCTGCTCCCACTGTTCACCGCCTGGGTGACGGCGGAGGACGGTTTTCCCCGGAAGCCGGATCCCGCATCGCTGCGCTCCCTGCTTGAACGCTTTGGCGTCGCGCCGGCGGCGGCGTGCATGATCGGCGACCGGCCGCTCGATGCGCAGGCCGGCCGGGCCGCGGGCATCCTGGGCTGCCTGCTGGACCCGGAGGCGTTTTTCCCGGACTGCGCCTGCGATTTGAAAGCCTGCGCCGCGGCGGAACTGCCCGCCCTGCTCTGCCCGGAACCCATTCTGATCTGACACCGGAGGACGAGATGCAACAGGAAGCGCGCTCCAAAATGCTGGGCACCATGCCCATGAACAAACTGATCCCNNTGGCCGTCGGCGTGATCATCGGCGGTGCTTTCTCCGCGATCGTCACCTCCCTGGTGGAAGATATCATCAGCCCTCTGCTGGGTGTCTTCGGCGGAATGAATTTCGACAAGATCGTGATCAGCCTGGGCGGCGAGGCCAGCCTCGGCATCGGCAAGTTCATCACCGCAGTCATCAATTTCCTGATCATTGCCTTCGTTCTGTTCACCATCATCAAGGCCATCAACAAGATGCAGGAAGTTGTCAAGAAGCCCGAGGAGGAGAAGGAAGCGGCTCCGACCACCAAGATCTGCCCTTACTGCAAGAGCGAGATCAGCATCGAGGCGACCCGCTGCCCTCACTGCACATCTCAGCTTTGATCATTGTCCTGTGACGGTCACGGCCGCGGACGCGGGCTGACCGGAGGCGAATTCTATCAGGTATACAGGTGCATAAACATTCCGCAGGAGACTCTTAACACCGCTGCCCGCACGACCGTGCGGGCGCGTGTCTCCGGGAAGTGTTTATGCACTTACTGTTTTCTTACGGTGTCTTCCGGGGTGTGCCGGAGGACTGCCGGGAGTAAAGGAGGAAGGGGATGCTGCTGGATGAGATCCGGTCGCTTGCGGCCGGGACCTATCCTTTTCATATGCCGGGCCACAAGCGGAGACTGGTCCCCGACGAGGCCCTGGCGGACTGGTATGCCCTGGACCTGACCGAGATCGGGGGCGCGGACGACCTGCATGACGCGGACGGCATCCTGCGGGCGGCCATGGAGAGGACGTCTGCCCTCTGGGGGAGCCGGAGGACCTGGTATCTGACCGGGGGCTCCACGGTGGGGATCCTGGCCGCCGTCAGGGCCCTGGCGCCCGCGGGCAGCCGGATCCTGATCGCGGCCAACTGTCACCGGTCGGTCTGGCACGCCGCGGAGATCGGCATGCTCAGGGTGCGGAGGCTCCTGCCGGAGATCGATCCCCGGGCCGGTATCTGCGGGTCTGTAGAGCCGGACCGGGTGCGGGAGGCCCTGGCCGGGATGCCGGACTGCCGCGCTGTGGTGGTGACCAGTCCCACCTATGAGGGTGTGGTGTCGGATATCCGCGGGATCGCGGAGGTCTGTCACGCAGCCGGCGTGCCCCTGATCGTGGATGAGGCCCACGGTGCCCACCTGGGATTCTGCCCGGGCTTTCCGGACAGTGCCCTCCACTGTGGGGCGGATCTGGTGGTCCAGAGCGCCCACAAGACCCTGCCGGCGCCCACCCAGACGGCCTTCCTCCATCTGGGCAGGGAGGCCCTGCCCTCTGTATCTGAGGAGGCAGTCGCCAGACAGCTGGATGTCTTCGAGACCAGCTCCCCCTCCTATCCCATGATGGGGGCCCTGGATGCGGTCACGGCCATGCTGGAGACCCGGGGCCAGGACCTCTTCCGGGCGTGGCGGGAGGCCCTGGACGCTTTTGACAGGAAGATCAGCGGCCTGCGCAGCCTGCGCGTCGTCTGCCACGGCGCGGACAATCTGGACCGCCATCCGGGCTTCTATGCCTTCGATCCCGGCAAGATCCTTGTCTCCGGCCGGGACGCGGGACTGACAGGACCGGATCTGATGGAGATATGCCGCGGCCGCTTCTCTGTGGAGGGTGAGATGGCCCTGGGCGACAGTGTCCTCTTTATGACCGGCTGCGGAGATGACTGGCGCTATCTGGACCTTCTGGCGGAGGACCTCTGCCTTCTGGACCGGGAGCTGACGGAAGCGGGCGCGGGGACGGACAGGGACGGAGGAGCGGACGGTCGAAGGGACTATCTGCCCATCCCAAGGCAGGAAGAGGAGCTGTGCCCGGGACAGGTCCTGCTCGAGCCCGCCGTCTGCGTACCCCGGGAGGAGGCCGCCGGCGGGGTCTCCGGGGAGTATGTATACGCCTATCCGCCGGGCATCCCCCTGCTGGCGCCCGGGGATCCTGTCACGGAGGAAGTCCTGTCCACGATCCGGCAGATGGAGGCGCGGGGAACCCGCATTCACCGCACCGGTTCCGGCCCCGACAGGTGCCTCTGCATCTTGACAAAAGGTACCGCCCCTATGTATCATGATGGAGAAACAGACAGCCAACAGAAAGAGGTACAGCCATGAAGCATATCCAGACCCTTGAAACCCGTGACATGAAGAAGAGCGCCGAGAACGGCGGCTGCGGCGAGTGCCA
>DGGX01000032.1:0-473 GCA_002392385.1 Lachnospiraceae bacterium UBA3863 | reverse complement strand
GCTGCGGTATTGCCAATCAGCAGTGCGAGAAGGCTGAGTGATCTGCCCTTCGGGATTTAAAGAGGAAAGACTGCCGGAGTGACTCTGTACACTCCGGCAGTTTCATGCATGCGGACAGGGAGGGAAGATGATCCATCCATACAGACTGAACGGTTACAACATCATTCTGGACGTATACAGCGGGAGCATCCACGTGACGGACGATGCCGCCTATGAAGCCATCGTGCTGCTGAACGAAGGCAAGACCAGGGAGGAGGCTGCGGCTCTCCTGCCTGAGAGACTGGCCGCCTGCGGCGCGCCGGCCCTGACACCGGCGGACACGGAGGAGCTTTTTGACGATATCGAGACGCTCATCCGCGATGAGAAGCTGTTTACGGAGGATCTCTACAGAGATACAAAGTTCGATCTCAAGCAGAGGAAGACAGTCGTCAAGGCCCTCTGTCTCCTGGTGGCCCATACCTGCAATCTCAACT
>DGGX01000075.1 GCA_002392385.1 Lachnospiraceae bacterium UBA3863 | reverse complement strand
CGTAGCTCAGCTGGGATGAGCGTCTGCTTGACGTGCAGAAGGTCATGGGTTCGAGCCCCGTCGGTTCCACTCTTCCAAAAACAACTGTCGCAGAAATGCGACAGTTGTTTTTTGTTTCTGCTCACATGAGGGGCTTCTCTCACAGGCTCACACCTCTCACAGGGGACAGTTCTCTGTGCGTCACGAGGGGGCGGTTTCTCACACAGGGGTCACACAGGGGGACGGTTCTCTGTGCGGCCAAAAATATGCCTGGAGTGCCAGACATTGTGGCTGTCATCCCAGAGGGTTTTCTACACCTGAGCGGGGTGGCTCACAGGACTGATATTCATCCCATGAAGCTCTCTGTACACAGATGGGGTGATCTGCGGGACGTTAATTCATCCCACAAGGCTCTCTGTACTCAGATGGGGTTGATCTTCTGGGTCTGTAATTCATCCCATGAAGCTCTCTGTACACAGATGGGTTGATCTGCGGGACGCTAATTCATCCCACAAGGCTCTCTGTACACAGATGGGTTGATCTTCTGGGTCTGTAATTCATCCCATGAAGTTCTCTGTACACAAGTGGGGTGACCTGCCGGTCTGTAATTCATCCCACAAGGCTCTCTGTACACAAGTGGGGTGACCTGCCTGGACAACCTTCATCCCATTGTATCTCTGACAGGCGGACGGGTTGAACTCCGGTGGTCCATAAGTTTCACAGCGGAGTGATCCGTAGTGTATGCGTATGCGGCATGCCTTTTTATCCGATGGCAGACCTCTCACAGAGAACCGTCCCCTGTGTGACAGGCCGGAAAAAAAGGCTCACACAGAGAACCGTCCCCTGTGCGAGCCCCTGTGTGAGCCTAAATCCCCTTATACACCACCACATTATTCTCGACCCGCTTCTCCATGGCGCCCCTGTCGACCAGGCATGCCACATTGGCGCGCACGATCCTGGACAGCGTGAGGAAAACAGGCAGCTTCCTATACTCTCTCTCCGCGACGCGTCTGCACAGCTCGTCAAAGCTGATCCAGCTGTCCGCCATCCGGCGTGTGCGCTCCAGCTGTCCCTCCAGCTTGGCAATATTCAGGTCGCACAGCATCTCCTTGTCTTCCACACAGCCCTTGTGCGCGAGCACGACTCTGCCTACATCGCTTCTCCGGATGCGGCGGATGGTGCGGATACTCTTCTCCACATCCGTGCAGTAGGTCAAATGCGAGTTGCGGAGCTCCTCTCCGCTGATCATCAGATCCGCGACGTAGAAAATCCCGTCCTCCGTTGTGAAGCCGATATGGCTGAACGCGTGCCCCGGCAGCCTTGTCAGCCCGAATGTATGCCCGCCGATCTCCACGCTGCCCTTGTCCGGCTCCAGCATCTCGTCGATTCCAAACTCCATGTAGGAAAAAAGGATCCGCAGTTCTCCATCGGAATATCCCGGGAACAGGGCCTGCAGTGCGTCCATGCTGCTGAGCAGCCCCGCCGACACAAGGTCCGCGTACAGGCGCGCACCGTATCTCTCCCGCAGAATCGTATGCGCCCCGACATGATCAAGGTGGGCATGCGAAGTCAGCACCGCGGCGACCTGCAGGTCATTTCTCTCCAGGACCTCCAGCAGTTCCCCGCTCTCGTCATGGTATCCGCTGTCCATCAGCACCACCGTGCGCGGTGCGATCTCATATAAGGGCATACAGACCCACCGTGTCGTGATCGTATAGGTATGAGAGGCGATCTGTTCAAGTCGTGCCATAGCCTTGCTCTCTTCTCTCCTGTTCCGCTGTAACAGTTCAATCATAACAGGGCCACACACCCCAGTGCCTCTTTTTATAACCCGTCAGAAATACACCGTCCCCAGCACGGGTCTTCCTGTATCGTCGACCAGGTCCACCAGCTGCATCATCTCACGGTAGGTGGTGTCTCCGATCTCACCGACAAGAACGACGCCGCCGCTCTCACCGATGGAGTGGAGCGTCTCGGGATGGTGGGTGGGATCTGCCAGGCAGCGGAACATGAGCTTGTCGCCGCGGCCGGACGCCCGGTCCGCCATGGCCTTCATGAGTCCGCGGAGCTTTTTGTCAGCGACATTGCCAACCAGGATCACCTGGCCGGTGGCGGGTCCTCTCCCGCTCCCGACGGCGATGTTCCGGATCCTGGAATAGAGAAGATCGCAGGCCTGGGCTGTGGTCAGGGAAGGATCTGCCTCCGCCGGACGGCTGAGATAGCGGTCGATCATGAGGCCCTTCTCGTTGTCCGCGAAGGTGATCAGGTTCTTGAAGCCGTACTTTCTGTCGATCTCGGCAGCCGTCAGGATGCGGCCGGACAGAAGGATCCAGAGGGCCAGGGCCAGCACGAGGACGGCGTCGGCAGCTACCCAGCCGGCTACGGCATACTTGATGCCGGTCTTCAGAAGGGTACCCGTGGAATAGGTGTCCGCGTAGGCGGGTTTGGCCAGAGCGGTCAGGAATTTCTGCTTGTTGCTCAGGTTGTTCTGGAGGGTATAGATCTCGGCATACTTCAGGTTCTGGTAGGTCATCAGTTCGTTGTCGACCCCTGTGCGGAGCTGACGGGACAGCTCGACGAGTTCGAATTCGCCGGCGGTCACCTGCAGTGCGGCCGCGTAGTCTTCCACTCCGTCCGCGAAGAGCTCAAGGAGCCGCTGGGCATTCTCCTGGTCCTTGGCGCGGACCTTGAGGGTGATCACGCCTGTCACCTGATCGGACATGTTGATGGATGTCTGGTTGGTGGCGGAGGTGGAGATCTGTCTGGGAGACTCTTCATAGGAGGCGGTCACCAGTTCGCTGGTATTGCCGTCCGCCATGCCGCCGTCCTTTACATAGAGACAGATGGCCCTGACGATATCGTTCATGCGCCGTACGCCGCTGGTATCGTCTGTGTCCTCGGCGTTGGTCAGCTCCGGGACGCGGATGGTGTAGACGACCTCACCCAGACCCGCGTTTTGCGGATCGATCTGCATGAGGGCGGATTCCTTCACATAGGTCTGGCGGCGGTTGATGGTGTCCTCCAGCTGGTCGATCTCCTCCTGGTAGGATACACGGGCGCTCTCGTAGGAAGCCATATTCTGTTCGTAAACAGCTCTTTTCTCATTGATGGAGTCCCGCCGTCCCCTGTAGCGGACCACCTGCAGCCCTCCCAGGAGCAGGGCTCCGGCCAGTCCCGCGATCAGGAGGATACGCCAGGCACGCAGGACGCGTCTGGCCAGCGCGAGCAGGCTGACCTCTCTGTAGGGAGATACGTCTGTGTAATCGTAGTGATCCTGTCTTTTCACTGTTTCTTTCCTTTCCCCGACAGTCTGACGGACAGATTCGGCAGTATGATCCTTGAGAGAAAATCATCCCGCAGAAGGACAGATACGACGATATAGGTGCAGAGGCCCGCCGCCACTTCGACGACGATGGCCGCTAAATTTGAACGGATCAGGGGATCCAGCAGTCGGATCACACCCAGCATGGCAGCCGCGGCGATCAGCTTGCGAGAGCCCAGCACGGCGATCCTGCGGAAGGTCATGTACCCCTTTGAGAAAAGGAGGTAGAGCACCGTGATCGTCCCCTCCGCGATGAGGGAAGCGACGATGGCGCCATATCCGCCGTAGTGCGGGATCAGGAGCAGGTTCAGGCAGAGGTTGACCACGGACCCGATAATGATAAACCGGGCGGACAGTCTACGCTGTCCGGAGGGCGTATAGTACTGGGAGCCCAGGCAGTTGCTGATACCGATGATCAGGACGATGGGACTCATCAGAGACAGCATGGTCACCACCCGGTCATAGCCCGGTCCCAGATAGAGGGGGATGAAGCGTCCGGAAACACCGATCAGGCCGAAGCAGATCCCCAGTCCCATAAAGAGGATGTAGTTGATGGAATCATCGATCCTCCGGCGGATCTCGTCATACCGCTCCTGGGCGTAGAGATAAGAGATCCGGCTTCCCAGGACCGTGTTGAGGGAGGTGAAGGTCAGGGCCTTCATAATATTGACCACATGGGTCGCGTAATGGTAGTAGCCGCTCTCCGACTTGCCCTCCGTCAGAAGGCCGATCAGGGTCCTGTCCAGCACCGTGTAGACGCTGGTGGCCACAGAGGGGATGAAGTAGATCAGGGTCTCCTTCAGGTGGCGGAGGATCCGCAGCTCCCGGAAATCCACCTTGACCAGAAAGCGGGGCACGTACATCCACATGGACAGGTTGCCCAGCATGGTGGAGGCCGTGATGATAATGACATAGAGGAGCAGGTCGTCCCTGCCCTTTACGAATATAAACATCAGGACCACGCCCATGAGCTTGAAGAGGGCGTTTTTGGCCACCGTGTATTTGAACTGCTCCAGCCCGGCAAAAAACCAGGAGATGTCGAACATGGTCGAGAAGATCCCCATGGTCAGGGCCAGGTAGAAGACCCTGTACTGCTCGTTCAGGACGATGAAGACCGCCCAGGCGCAGAGGGACAGGCAGGATGTCAGGACAGTCATCAGCTCGATCTCCCAGAAGAGACGGCTTCTGAGCTTTTCATCCATGCGGGCCCTGGCGATCTCCCTGGCGCCGTAGCTGGCTGTGCCCAGCGCCGCCACCATGGAGAAATAGGTCTGGTAGGAGCTTGTGTAGTCATAGACGCCCGTACCCTCCACGCCGATGACACGGGACAGATAGGGCGCGGTGATGAAGGGCAGGACTACCAGCAGCACCTGGTAGAGGGTGCTGAGCAGGATATTTTTCTTAAGACTGGGTGTTTCACTGTTCAATGGGCTGCCTCGTTTTCCGTTTTCGGGCCCGGCTGCTGCTTCTGAGTCTCAGGCAGTACCAGAAGGCCAGGATGCCGGCATTTTCCACCGGCGAGATGATGTTGTTGTTGATCACCGCGTAGCAGGCCAGGCAGAAGAACCAGATGCAGAGCACGATGTCACGCCCGGCTATGGCTGCCGTAAACATGAAGGAATACACAGCCAGGATCAGGATGGTGAGAATGAGTCCGTAGTTCAGAAGCGCCTTTACATAGCCGCTGTCGATGTAGAAATAATCCCCCTTCAGGGTGTCGGTGTTCTGCTTGATGACCTGGCCCAGAAGCTTCACGCCATAGTCCGTCAGGCCCTTGTAATTGAGACCGATCCGGTTATGGGACAGGTCATCCAGGGCTTCCCAGAAGGGATGTCCCGGCCGGAAGCAGCTGCTGAGCACCACGATGAAGAGGCAGAGGGCCGGAAAGATGGCGGCCGCCAGGAAACGGGTGAGCCGGTTGTTCCTGAAGATGGAAATGCGCAGCTTGATCTCAAGGAAATAGAGGCCCAGGAACATGGCCCCCACCAGAAAGATCAGGGTCGTGTCCGTCTGTCTGTAGAACCAGAGATTCCAGACCATCATGGCGCACAGAAGGAACCAGGTGACGGCCGGCTGCACGTCGGCGATCCCCTCATTCTCCGCGCGCGGATACCCTGTATAGGCATAGAGTCCGCAGAAAAGAATATTGAGGAAATAGATGGGGCCGAAGGTCACATAGGTGAAGCCCAGATATTCCCGGGTGCGGGCCTCTTCCAGCATGGCCACGCGGTAGAACAGACCCTGGCGGTACCCGATCAGGACCGCGAGCATACAGAAAAGACAGCTCCAGAACATGGTCCTGCACAGGGAACGGTAGGGAATGTCCTTGGCTGCCAGAAGCAGCATGACCAGCATCAGGAGGTTGATGCCGGCTCCCGCCATCTGCTGTATGAGCATGATAAAAGCGCCGACGGCCGCCGTCACGGAGATCAGCCGCAGGGACAGGCTTCTCTCCGCCAGCAGGACCTTCAGCAGGAAGATCCCCAGACAGAGCATGCGCATCGATTTGGACACAGCCGCGCCCAGATACGCCTCGTACTCCGAATGGAATATATAGGTCTGCATCACAAAGAGGACCAGACCGAGATGAAAGAGCAGCGACTCCGCGCTGACCGATGCGGGGGCATCTGCCAGCCGCAGAGGCGCGGCCTGCCGTGAGCGGATCCTCATAGCGTCAGAAACTCCCGTCGTATTTTCTGCGCAGGAACTTGGCCTTCAGGAAGGCCGTTCCCTTCCTGATCCAGTTGATCTTCTCCATATAGAGATAGGGGACCTCCCGGATCTCCTCAGGAGCCAGAAGGCCTGTCTCCTGCTGTCTCTCCAGCCAGACATTGAACAATATCTCGCTGACTCTTCCGTAGAAGCGCTGCTGGAAGGAGGTCATGCCCTCCGTGTCCACTCTGGTCTCCAGCTCCCCGAGGATATCGAAGAGCCAGCCGCAGTAGGCATCGAAGAGGTCTCTCTCCGCCACCAGCATATTGAACATATAGCCCCAGGTCCTGTTGACCGCCCGGTCATAGGCGGGAAGATAGTCCGCATACTTCTCTGCAAGGATCTGCCTGACCAGATCCAGATGGGCCCCGTCGTGGGTGTGGGCGTAGTGGGAATAGAGGGTCTCGATATAGTAACTCTGCCTGACCGGCACCAGAACGCGGGCCTTCTGCAGAAGGAACTGGAGCTCGCGCCCGGTCAGGACCCTGTCAAAAGGATCCTCCTTCCTCTTCCGCCAGTTCCTGCCCGCGAAATGCCGCCGGTAATGGGCCAGGCCCACGGCATCCGCCTCCAGATTCTTCCAGGCCCAGTAGAGAGCCGTCAGCTCACAGTAGCCCGGATTCTTCTCAGAGATATTGTCGCCCGTGTCATCTGCGGCATAGCCCTGGGCGGCCATCTCCTCTACCTTGTCCGGATGGAGCGCCGCGCCCACGAAAAGAGGCCTGTAGACAGGGTCCGCAGGCATTTTATAGGGTTTATGGGAGGCCACCACAATGACAGCCTTCTGTTCATTCACTGGCATAGTCCTGCCTTTCACAAGATCACCCTTGTGCATCATTTCTATCATGGTATCACACAGCCCCGGACGATTCAACCGGACAGGCAGCTGCCCTCACCGGTCCGTGCCTTCTGAGAGATCATCCGTGAAGAAACAGGCGTCGCCGAAGGAGAAGAAACGGTACTTCTCCCTGACCGCCTCTTCGTAGGCCGCCAGGACATGGTCCCGCCCGGCGAAGGCGGAGACCAGCATGAGCAGGGTGGACTGGGGCAGGTGGAAATTGGTGATCAGTCCGTCCATCACCTTGAACCGGTAGCCCGGATAGATGAAGATGGAGGTCTCCTCCGCGCCCGGCTGTACGATGCCGTTCTCATCGGCAGCGCTTTCCACCGTGCGGCAGGCCGTGGTGCCCACGCAGATGACTCTCCTGCCCTCGGCCCTGGCCTGGTTGATGGCCTGCGCCGCTTCCGGGGTCACCCGGTACCACTCGGAATGCATCACGTGCTTCTCCGCGTCCTCCACCTTGACCGGGCGGAAGGTGCCCAGTCCCACATGCAGGGTCACATAGACCAGGTCCACGCCGGCCTTCTGGATGCTCTCCATCAGGGGACGGTCGAAATGCAGGCCGGCCGTGGGCGCGGCTGCGCTTCCCTCATAACGGGCGTAGACAGTCTGGTACATGGAGGGATCCTGGAGCTTGTGGGTGATATAGGGAGGCAGGGGCATCTCCCCCAGCCTGTCCAGGACCTCCTCGAAGATCCCCGCATAATGAAATTCCACGATCCGGTTGCCGTCCGGCAGGACCTCCTTTATGACCGCCCGCAGAGACCCGTCCCCGAAGACGACCTCCGCGCCCGCGCGGAGCTTCTTGCCGGGCTTGACCAGAGTCTCCCACAGGTCCGCTCCCAGGCGCTTTAGAAGGAGGATCTCCACGGCCGCGCCGGTGTCCTTCTTGGTGCCCAGAAGCCGGGCCGGTATGACCTTGGTGTCATTGAGCACCAGAAGGTCGCCGGGCCGCAGAAAGTGTCCGATCTCATTGAATCTGCGGTGCAGGAAGCGCCCGGAGTTCCGGTCGATCACCAGGAGACGGCAGGAGGACCTGTCCGTCAGGGGATCCTGGGCGATCAGCTCCTGGGGCAGATGGAAATCATAGTCCGCTGTCTTAAGCATTGCGCATTGCCGCCTCTCTCAGAAATACCTTGTAGCCCTTATAAGCCTCATAGAGGTCCGCCTTGCTGACGGCCTCCCAGGGCGCGTGCATGCTCAGGACGGGCACGCCGCTGTCGATGACGTTCATGCCGTAGAGGGCCAGGATGTAGGCGATGGTGCCGCCGCCGCCCAGGTCGACACGGCCCAGCTCCGCGGTCTGGGTCTTCACGCCGCCCTTGTCAAAAATATCCCGCAGGTGGGCAATATACTCGGCATTGGCATCGTTGGAGCCGCTCTTGCCTCTGGCGCCGGTGAACTTGTTCAGGACAAGACCGCGGCCCATGTAGGCGGCATTTTTCTTCTCAAAGGCGGAGGCATATAAGGGATCAAAGCCCGCGCTGACATCCGAACTCAGCATGCAGCTGCTGGCCAGGGTCCTGCGGAGGGCCAGCTCCGAGTAGGCGCCGCAGAGCTCCATGACTTCCGCCAGGGCATTCTCAAAGAAGCGGGACTGCATGCCGGTAGCGCCCACGCTGCCGATCTCCTCCTTGTCCACCAGGAGGGTGCAGCTGGTGCGGCGGTTGTCTGTCACCTCCAGCTGGGCCCGGAAGGAGGGATAGGCACAGGAACGGTCGTCGTGACCATAGGCCAGGATCATGCTCCGGTCCAGACCGGCATCTCTGGCGCGTCCGGCAGGCACGATCTCCAGCTCGGCGGATTCCATATCCGCCTCTTCAATGCCATAATCCCCGCGGAGCAGTTCGCGGATGGCGTCCGCCACAGGGTCCTTGCGCTCCTTGCCTTCTTCCGCGGCGGCGGGACGGCTGCCGATGAGGAGGTCCAGATTCTCTCCCTCCACCACCTTGTCGGCGGTCTTGACCATCTGCTCCTGGGCCAGGTGGATCAGGATATCCGAGATGAAGAATACCGGATCATCCTCATCCTCGCCGATGCAGAAGTCCACGGTCTCCCCGTTTTTCTTCACGACCACGCCGTGAATGGCCAGGGGCATGGCCACATACTGGTACTTCTTGATGCCGCCGTAATAATGAGTGTCCAGATAGCAGAGGCCGCCGTCCTCATAGAGGGGATTCTGCTTCACGTCCAGACGGGGGGAATCGATGTGGGCGCCCAGAATATTGATGCCCTGCTCGAAAGGCTCCTCGCCGATCCGGAAGAGGGCCATGGACTTGTTCATCCAGACGCTGTATACGCAGTCACCGGGCTTCAGGGAGGCTCCCTCCCGGATCAGGCCGGTCAGTTCACGATAGCCCGCCTTCTCCGCCTCGTTGACAAAATAGTCGATGCATTCTCTCTCGGTCTTGCTCCTGTCCAGAAACAGGCGGTAATCCTCCGCCAGGTCGCTGCATTCTCTTTCCCCGGCCTCATCATAGGACAGCCAGGCGTTCTCTCTCTCGATCATTCTTCTCTCTCCATTATCAGAACTGTACGTTTGTTTACCAACAGTGTTCTTTAAAGCAAAGACCCCGCAGACAACTGCGGGGCTCCTGCGGGTGAGGCTCCGGGAGTCCTGACAGACTCCCGCGCGGCGCCGGGCCCGCACACAGAAATACCCGAAATGTGTTTCTGCATTTTGACTCCTAGCACGCAGCCAGGTGGGTGTCCGCAGCCTGCACTTTTGCCTTCCTCTGCCTATGCTTGCGCACGAAGGCGTGACAGCCATGCAGGCGATATGAGATTCCCGTTTAAAGTAATTGTAGGTTCAAAATGGCAGAAATGTACAACATTTCAGGCAAGCTGATTATACCATACTCTTACGGAATGCGGAACACCCGCGGCTTATTTTCTTGTTTTCAGACAGGGAGCGTCTGTTCCCTGAGCCAGGAGGCCTCCTCCTCGGGAAGGAGCGGCGCGATCTCTTCATAGACCCGCGCGTGGTAATCGTTGAGTACCTGGCGGTTCTCCGGGGACAGAAGGGAAGGCTCCAGGAGCTCTCTGTCCAGGGGCACCAGGGTCAGAGGGCGGAATCGCAGGAAGCGTCCGTCGCTGTTCTCCGTCATCTCCTCGCACTCCAGGATGGTCTCGATCCGGATGCCGAACTTGTCCTGAATGTAGACGCCGGGCTCGTCGGAGACGATCATGCCGGGCTCGATCACGTCCTCCCGGCTGCCGGGCAGGAAGCGCCAGCGGATATTGGGCGGCGCCTCATGGACGTTGAGATAATAGCCGATGCCGTGGCCGGTCCCGCATTTATAGTCGATCCCCTTCTTCCAGAGGGGCTCGCGGCTGAGGATGTCCAGGTTCCTGCCGGTGCAGCCATGGAGAAAGACCGCGTCCATCAGCTGCAGGTTGCCGGCCGCCGTCAGGGTATAATCGGTCCGCATCTCCTCTGTCACGGGGCCCAGGGCCATGGTCCTGGTCACGTCTGTGGTGCCCGTCAGATACTGCCCGCCGCTGTCCACCAGCAGCATGCCCTCCGGCCTGAGCTGTGCGGCATTGTCGCTGTCCGCCTCATAATGCATCATGGCCGCGTTGGGGCCGTAGGCCGAGATGGTCGGGAAGGAAAGCCCCGCGAAATCGGGCAGTTCAGCCCGCATGGCGTCCAGACGCATGGCAGCGGTGTATTCCGTTTCCTGAGAGATATCCGGGTGGTGCTTGAGCCAGTAGATGAAGCTGCACAGGGCGGCGCTGTCCCGGCGGTAGCATTCCCGCAGGTTGGCCAGCTCCGTGCTGTTCTTGACCGCCTTCATCATCTGCATGGGGCTGACCCATTCCCGGACCCGCAGATGGGACCGCAGGGCCGCCGCGGCGGCGTAGCTGATGCCGTCGGGATCGATCAGGACCGGTCCCTCCTCCTCCGCGCCGGCGAGGTATTCCACGAAGCTGTCGTAGGGCAGGATCCTGCCGCCCATGTTCTCAATATAAGCGGTGACCTCCGGATCAGCTGTCCCCTCCTGCAGGAAGAGACAGAAGTCCTCCATGCGCAGATAGAGATGGCAGAGAGCCACGGGATTGCATTCCACGTCACTCCCCCGCAGGTTCAGAAGCCACATGAGGTCATCCAGGCGGGAGGAAGCGCAGGCGCAGCCGCCCTTGTCCGTCATCCGCTGCCTGACAGCCTTCAGCTTGTCCTCGGCGGAGAGTCCGGCATAGGCCACATCCAGGATCCGGACCCTGCCGGCAGGCCGCTGAGGCCGGTCTGTCCAGATGCCTTCCGCGGGATCCATGGAGGAATCCAGCCGGATCCCCCTGCTCTCCAGGGCACCGGCCATCTCTCTGCCGGCCCTGTCCGTCACGCAGCGGCCGTCGAAGCAGAGGACCTGTCCCTGCCCCAGATTGTCGCAGAGATACTCCAGGGTCGTGGGGACACCCGGCTCCTGCATCTTCATCAGGCGCACGCCGGAGCCCTCCAGCTCATGACCGGCCTGGACGAAATAACGCCCGTCCGTCCAGAGGCAGGCCTCCCCGGCGGTCACAGCCAGTGTGCCTGCGGAGCCTGTGAATCCGCTGAAGAATTCTCTTGTCTTGAAATGATCCGAGACATACTCGGAATTATGGTAGTCGCTCGTCGGGATCAGTACTGCATCCGCACGGGCACCGGCCAGTCTTCTCCGCAGCTGACCGATCCGTTTACTGTGTATTTCCCCCATAAGGGTTCTTCCTCCTGTTGTCAGTTGTTTTCAGCAAGGCCCAAAAAGCGTCTTACCTCTCTCTCCATGGCTTTCTGCGTTCCTTCGCAGGTGATCTTGTGCCGGACAGGCGCGCTGCGCAGCTCCAGCACCGCCTTGGGGATGGGTACGCCGGACAGCTCGCTGATCCTCTCAGGACCCTTCCCCTCTGCCTGGATGGCCGCCGTGTCTTCTCCCAGGGCGTCCAGGACAGCCGTCTCAAACTTATAGGGACTGGCAGTGGAGACCACCACCGTTCTGGTCCTGTCCCCTGTCTGCGCGGCATATTTCCGGTAGACGTAGGAGCCCACCGCCGTGTGGGGATCCAGGACGTTTCCCGTCTCCTCATAGACCTGGCGGATCTCCCTGGCTGTC
>DGGX01000162.1:1591-3714 GCA_002392385.1 Lachnospiraceae bacterium UBA3863 | reverse complement strand
CCAAAGCCTGCTGACGGCGGAAGAAGTTGTAGCGGCCGACAGAGAGGTAGAATTCCTTGGCGAGGATCTGGTTGCGCTGCCGGGTCTCCTCCGAGATGGGCTTGGCAGTATCCTCCTGGTAACGCTGCTTCAGCTCCTCCATGCGCTTGTGGTAGGAATCCAGATACTCCCTGTCCTGCTCCACGCTGTGCTTGCGCTGCTTGACCAGCGCCGCCTTCTCCTCTTCCTTGGCCTTGATGGCCTTCTCCAGCTGGTCGATCTCGTTGCTGATCTCCCGGATCTTGTCTTTTTCCTTCTTGGTGTCCAGGGTCTGCCTGAAGTTGCCCTTTTCGGTTTTCTGGAAGACCAGGTCCTTCAGCTCTCTGGTGAAGGCTTCGTCCTCCGCATCGCTGAGGCTCTCCTTGCTCTTCTTCTCCTTCTCCAGCGTCAGGATCTGCTTATAGGTTTCCGCGCCGAATTCCAGAGCGGATTCCCGGTCCAGATAAGCGGCAAGGCCGGCGATCGTCCGGGTGGTCACAGGGTTTTTCGACACCTGGGTGGCTGCCAGCTCCTCGTCGTTATAGAAGATGGAGCCCTGGTCGATGAAGCCGTTCTGGTCCAGCATGCCGGCGAAGGTCTTGGTGAACACCGACTTGCCGGAGCCGGACTCGCCCACGATGGCGATGGACTCGTTCTCGTAGATGTCCAGGGAGATTCCGCGGATGGCCGTGAGGATACGGCCGCGAACGCGGAATTTCACGTTCAGGTCCTTGATGGACAGCAAAACTTTTCTGTTATCCATATCCGCACCTCCTCACATATGGGTCCTGGGGTCGGACGCGTCGCCCAGGTTCTGTCCGGCCACATAGAGGACGATGGTAACGATGGCGGAAACGATAACGGGACTCCAGAACTCAAAGCCCCAGCCGGGGGTCAGCATGGCGCTCTGCGCCGCACCGATCAGGCGGCCCAGGGACATGTCCGAAATGCCCATGCCGATGAAGGCCAGGAACACCTCGTAGGACACGTAGGAGGGGATCTCGATGGCAAGCTGGGTCACGATCAGGGAGGTCATGAAGGGCAGAATGTTCTTCGTGGCGATCCTGGTGATGGGCGTGCCCAGGCAGCGGGAGGCCAGGTTGTATTCCCGGTCTCGGATGATAATAACCTGGGTACGGAAGAAATAGGCGATGAACAGCCAGCCCGTCACCGTCAGGGCGAAGACCATGGTCCAGAAGCTGGGCGAGAGCACCAGCACCAGCACGGCGATCAGCAGCGTGTAGGGAACGTTGCCGATGGTGTTGACCACCTCGGTCATGATCAGGTCCATCTTCTTGGAGAAGCCCCAAACCGCGCCCAGCAGGACGCCGATGGTCATGTTGATGGCGGCGCACACGAAGGCCAGGGACAGGGAGATCCGCGCACCGTTCCACACCGCGTCAAAGGTGGGTTCGCCGGAGGCGCCGGTACCCAGGATGTAGTGCAGGGAGAAGCCGTACTTGGCGAAGGCCGCCGCCGGACGAAGGTGCTTCGCCTCGGCGTCCATCAGGTTGGCAAAGGGGTCGTAGTCGATAAACATGGGGTAAATGTAGGCAAAGCAGAGCACCACGGCCAGGATACAGAGGATCACGATGTTGATCTTCTTGCGGAAGAACACCCGGAACACGCTGCGCCAGTAGGAGTAGCGCGGGGCGGTGATCTTCTCGGACTCCAGGGCGCTGTGGTCCACATGGGAGAACAGCTCCTCATCGCTCAAGCCATACTTTTCAAAGGTTCTCAGTTCCTGATCCACTCTGCTCACCTCGCTTTCGATGTGAAGCTGATGCGCGGGTCCACCATGGACATCAGCACATCGCCCAGGATCATGCTCAGTACGGAAATAGACGCGTAGAACAGGGTCACGCCCACGATCACGCCGTTATCATAGGCATTGATGGCGTTGATCAGCAGGCCGCCGATGCCCGGGACCACGTACACGCGCTCGGTGATGAACGCACCGGTGAGGGCGCCCAGGATCGAGCCGGGGATGCCGTGGACGATGGGGATCGCCGCGTTTTTCAGAATGTGCTTGGAGAAGATCTCCCCTTCGCTCAGGCCGCCGGACCGGGCGAACTTCACATAGTCGGAGTTCATCTGGTCGATCA
>DGGX01000162.1:0-1513 GCA_002392385.1 Lachnospiraceae bacterium UBA3863 | reverse complement strand
CATCAGGCTGCCGATGGAGGGCAGGGCCAGCGAGATGATGGGCAGTACGAACATCAGCTTGCTGGTGGAGTCCATGATAAAGGTGGTGGGCAGGCCCGCCATATTGCCCAGGGCCTTGAAGATCAGGATGTAGGACAGGGACGGCACCGCCATGATGAACACGATATACGCCGTTCCGATCTTGTCCACCAGCTTGTCCTTCTTCAGGGCCACCAGGATGCCGAGGGGAACGCCCAGCAGATAGGCCAGGGCCACCGCGATGATGCCGATGGTGAAGGAGTATCCCATGCGGGACATGCCGCTCTTGTTGGTCTGCACGCTGGTGTAGTTATCCACAAAGCGTTCCTTGTTGATGGCGTTGCCCTCCAGGGAACCGCTCTGGTAGATGGCGGTGTGCAGGTCATCCGCGCTGACCTCCACGAGGCCAGTGGGGTAGGTCACCGGCTTGCTGACGAAGGAGCCCTGGCTCCGGGTCATGGTGGTGGTGACCTCAATGTTCTTGTTCACCGAGTAGGACTTGCCCAGATTGATGCTGAACAGGTTCTGGTGCACGAATGGGAACTGACCGTCACAGTACAGAAGATACTTGTGGCTGGTCCCGTTGCCCAGGATCGCGGGAGAGAATTTCTCCCCGCCGTAGAGCGGATCGTGCAGGGTGTAGGTCAGGCCCCGCTCCCCCACATCCTCTTCTACCGCGTGGATGTTGTCAACCGTGACAAGATGGGAGAAGTAGTTCACCAGACGCAGGTAGAGGGGCCGGTCCCGGTAGGCGAAGAGCTTGGCCTGGCCGCCGGGGGCCACCTTCCGCGGCGTCTGCATGATGGCATCCAGCCGGATCACGGTGTAGCCGTTGGCCTTGCAGTAGGCTTCAAATTCCTCCACATACTGCTTGACCTCGTCCTTGTCGCTGTCGGCCTTGCGGCCGATGGTGGCGACCTTGCTGCGGGTCTCCTCGTCGATGACGCCGTCGTTGGTCAGCTTCTGCAGATAATCCGCATAGGTGATATAGTCGATATACCCGTACTCTTTCCAGGTGCGGTACTTATAAACGGTCTTGTCGTTGTTGGAGACCTTGCTGAACTGAGGATCGGAGGCAAAGATCTGATTCCGGTCCAGCATGGAGTAAATCATGATCATTACGATACCGACTACAATGCAGATCGAGACAATCCCGTGTAGAATTCGTCGCAGTAAATATTTCGTCATATGGCACCACTCACAATTCCGTCAAAGATAAGCTTTGCTGGCGCAAAGCCGGGGTTCGTGCCACCCTGCCCCGGAGACGGCAGGGCTTTTCGGAGGTCCGGCGGAGCCGGACCTCCTCCGTTTTTGCGGAGCCGGGGATTCATCCTCCCAAGTTCACGATGGTGAGAATGGGCTGACGCCCATTCTCACCAATGATGCTTGTGTTATGCGATTGTTCTTTGCGGATATCAGTAGATACCGCAGGACTTGACCATGCCGCCGGGGGCGGGAGTCATGGTAGCCAGGTAGGTCTGAGGATCGCCGTAGT
>DGGX01000244.1 GCA_002392385.1 Lachnospiraceae bacterium UBA3863 | reverse complement strand
GACGGCGGCACGATCTTCCTGGACGAGATCGGAGAACTGCCCATGGACCTGCAGGCCAGTCTGCTGCGCGTCGTGGAGCAGAAACAGCTGATGCGCCTGGGAGGTAACAAACTTCTGGACGTGGATGTCAAGATCATCTCCGCCACCAACGCCAACATTCCCGAGATGATCTCCCAGAAACGCTTCCGCGCGGACCTGTTCTACCGTCTCGGCACGATGAAGCTGATCCTGCCTCCCCTCAGGGAACGCAGGGAGGACATTCTCCCCCTCTCAGAGCATTTCATTGACTCGATCTGCCGCCGGATCGGCCGTCCGTCCGGGATGAAGCTGTCCCCCGAAGCAGCGGAGCTCCTGCAGCGGCTGCCGTGGAACGGCAACGTGCGGGAGCTCCAGTATCTGCTGGAGAGCATCGTACAGCTGTACCCCGGCGACACCATCCACCGGGAGGATATTCTGGAGAACCTGATGATTCCGGCGGAGCAGATCCCGGCAGGGATCCCGCCTGTTCCGACTGCCCCCCAGGTTGTACCGGTCTCGTCAGGAGTTCCTGCTTCATCGAGCACACCTGTTTCTCCGGCTGTACCGGCATCTCCTTCTTCGCCTCCCCCCACCGTCTCAGAACCGGGACCTCCGCCCGTGATCCGCAGGCGCAAAACAGTCTCCCGTGAGGATGTGATCGCAGCACTGGAGATCAATGGCAACAACCGCAGCAAGGCCGCAGACAGTCTCGGCATCTCCCGCCGCACTTTCTACCGCTACATGGAACGGTACGGGATGGCCGATGACCAGATCAGCAATTAACAGCACGAGAGGCTGACCTTACAGGAGGTCAGCCTCTCGCTTTTTTCCGGGGTGCCGTGACCGGCACCTCTCTTCATGTTCAACGTGCTTATTTCCCCAGCGCCTTCTTCTGGTGTTCCGCGACAGCCTCCAGCACGGGCCCCATCAGTTCCTTCACGTAAGCCTCGTCAGCGACCTCGGAGAGGACCTCCAGGGTGTTGGTCCCGAGCGGCACAGTCGTATAATCCATCTCCCTCTCCAGATCGCTCATGTGGAGCGGGTTGCCGGGCACCTTGAAGGTAGTGCCGTCCGGCCAGACAGCGTTCACGAAGGTCTGCCTGTATTCGATCTGGGGGTGCTTCACGAGCGTCTCGTAGTTATTGATCTTGCCGTAGACCAGTTTCCGGGACTGCATGCGGGAAGTTACCTCATCACTGGTGAGGGCACCGAAGACGCGCTTGACTTCGGCCTCCACTTCCAGATAGTTCTCCGCGCGCAGGCTCATGCTGGCGAAGTGCGGATTCTCCAGCCACTGGGGCTGCTCGAACACTTCCGCGAAGGACTGGAACTGCTTGTCCGTGGAGACATTGATCATAACCGGGATACCGTCGCCGCACATGAAATCGCCGATCGGGCTGGCAGCGGGATAACGGTTGCCGTTGGGCTTGGGCACAATACCGTTCTTGAGATAGGTGCTCAGACGATTCTCCTGCAGGAGGACCAGGGCATCCATCATGGAGGCGTCCACCTCACGGCCGTGGCCGGTTCTCTGGGCCTCGACGATGCCGATCAGGGTGCCGATGCAGCCCACCAGGCCGCCGCAGTAGTCAGCGATGGAAGCGCCGCTGGCGGTGGGGCCGCCGTCCTGCGGGCCTGTGATGGACATGACGCCGGACTCCGCCTGCACGGTGGTGTCGTAGGCGCTGCGGTTAGAGTAAGGGCCGCTCTGCCCATAGCCGGAGATGCGGGTGAAGACGATCTTCGGATTGATCTCCTTCAGGACATCATAGGTAACGCCGAACTTCTCCATGGTGCCGGGCTTGAAGTTCTCGACAACAGCATCTGCAGTCTTGACCAGCTTCAGGAAGAGCTCCTTCTGGGCGGGATCCTTCATGTTGATGGCAACGGACTTCTTGCCGCGGTTACGGGTCGCAAAATGCGTGCTGTTGCCGTTCTCGATGAACTTGCCGTAGCGGGTGGCGTCACCGGCCGGAGGATTCTCCAGCTTGATGACCTCGGCGCCGAAATCGCTCAGCAGCAGGGTGCAGACCGGGCCCGAGAAGAACTGGGTAAAGTCAAGGATGCGGATTCCTTCCAACGGTTTCATGTTATGATCTCCTTTCTGATATTGTGTGTTTCCTTACGGGACCATATTCCTGAGCAGCTCGCGCATGTCCTCGATGTTCTCCATGTTCCTGCAGATCTCGATGACCTTGTCGTACTTCTCCCTGCCGAGATCCACGGCGGAGAACTTCTGGGTCTTCTCGAACTTGGCGATGGCCTGCTCCCAGGTCATGGGATTCTTCTGGTTGCCAGGCAGGTCGCCCTCGACCTTGGAGAACTTCCGGCCGTCCTTGAGGGTGATCTCGATCGGATAGTTGTCGAAAGCCGTGGTGATCTCCGGTGTGGCGGTGTAGGAGAACTTCTTCATGAAGTCCACGAACTCCGGATCGGCCATCATCCTCTCGTAATTGTCCTCGTGGAAGGCGTCGATATAGCAGTCGCCCGTGAAGATGGCATAAGCCGCGGCATAGGGGTTCGAGAACAGCGCCTCCTCAGGGGTCCTGGGATACTGCTTCTCCTCGATCGGGTTGGTGGTGCATCGGCAGCCCATGCTGGTAGTGGATAGTGTGAGCAATTTTCATGCCAGTCACCTTCCGTTCTTCTGGGAAAAGCGCGCACAATGCTGCGAAAACAGGATCATGCGCGCCTTCCTCGGAAATATAGCCGTTTGGGCAGGAATATATCGGCGTTTCTTTTATTCCCCGGCTGTGCCATTTGGACATGTCTCTCTGCAAAATGACACAGCGGCACATCCAGCAGATCGGATGGCAGAGATCAGTTGAAATATCTGCCCTTCTCGATGACCAGATTCTGGCCGGTCATGTACTGGCCCAGTTCACTGGCCAGGAACAGCGCGCCGTAGGCCTGTCCTCTCGCGGGGATCTCGCCGTCGAAGGTCTGGTTGATGTAGGGGTTGCCGAACTGTCTCATGCTGACGCCGTCCTGAGCCAGTTTGTCCGCCTTGAAGGCCTGCTCGGTGGGGGTGGCGGTGAGGCCGGGGCACAGCGCGTTCACGCGGATGTTCGTGCCCGCGAAGCGGATAGCCAGGTTCCTTGTCATGGTGCACAGGGCACCCTTGGAGGTGGTGTAGGTGAGGCCGTTGCCGGGCTTCAGGCCGTTGATGGAGGAGACGTTGATGATGCAGCCCTCCCCCTTCGGAAGGAAATACTCCGCGGCCTCTCTGCAGAAGAAGAAGGCGCCGCGCAGGTTGACATTCATGAAGTAATCCCAGTGTTCGGTCGTGGTCGTCTCGACCGTGTTGGACTCGCCGAGTCCGGCGTTGTTGACCACGATGTCCACCTTGCCGAACTCCTCGATGGCCTTGGCAAAAGCCTTCTTGCTGAGGCTCTCATCCGCCACATCGCCGGCTTAAACATTACTGTTCTCCTCTCCGGGACACCCTCGTGTCCCCTTGCCTGTTGTAAGTGTTCCGTGAGTTGCCGGATCAAAACTCTTTACAGACAGATCATGCATATTCCGTTCCTGTTTTCAAAATAAAAAAGGACAGTTTACCGAACCGTGACCACTAAAGGGTACGCTTTCGGAAAACTGTCCCAAGATAACAGCGTTTATCTCAGATCCATGACAGTTACAGCCGCCTCTGCTCCTGGCAGCGATCTCAAGCCGGAACCGCTTACGCCTCCACGTTATACAGTGTCTTCCATCCGTTGAAGTTTGCAAATCCGACGTTGGCCGTGGTTCCAAAATAAGGATAATTCTCGTGGATCTGGGTCTCCAGAGGAAGCCACTTCAGGGCCGCTTCCAGGCCTGCCTCGCAGGTGAAATAGTTGTGCAGGCCGTCCTGCACGTCATAGCAGGTGACGTCGTAGCCGAGACCCTTGAGGTAAGCCGTGTACTCCTGGTTGAACCCGTACAGGCCGTCGGCCGTGCCGCAGGCGGAGAAAATGGCGGGCTTCTTCTCAGGAGCCTTCTCGGCCAGATTCTTGGCGAGCCACTCGTAGTCCTGATCGCTTCCTACCCAGTCCTCCACCTTGTCGAGGCCGAGGATGGTCTCATAACCGCTCTTAGGGGTGGGATCCCAGCGCTCCTTCTCATTCACAGAAGTCGAGATCGCCATCTTCTGCAGAGAGGCATCCAGTGCGATGATCGCGCCAAAGAGGTCCGGATTGCGCAGGCCGAGCACGTAGGCGCCGTGGCCGCCCATGGAGAAGCCGCCGATGAAGGTGTCCTCTCTCTTCCTGGAGAGATTGAAAGCCCTGCGGGTGAAGTTGACGACATCCACGGTCACCAGATCGCCGTAGTCCTCATCCAGCCTGGTCGCATGGCCCCACCAGCGGTTCTCGCCGCCGATCACGACGACTGCCAGGTTATAGTCCTCGGCGAGAAGCTGCAGATGGGAATAGTTGACCGGACCGCTGGAATTGCCCATGGATCCCTCCAGATAGTAGAGGGTCCTGTAGGGGCGGTTCAACTCCGGCAGAGGTCCGTTCGGCATCACGCAGTGGTCAGTCGGCAGCACGATCTCGAGCGGGATCGCCCTCTTGATGGATTCGCTCATGAAGTTGGTTGAAAACCTTGCCATGGTGTTCTCCTTTCCTTAAATGGTTTTGTTCCTGTACATCAATATGTATTTAATAACAGTGCCTACAGAAAAGAGAAGGTTCCAGGATCGGGAGCAAGCTCTCTCCCTGCACCTTCTCTTTTCAGGGAGTGCTGTTTTTATACATCGTACCAGATGGCGTAGTGGGCGTTGTTGTCGTAGGTGTAATTGGCTTCCGGTCCGTACTCGATCCAGTTGCCGCGGAAGCCTCCGTCGAGAGGCAGGAACTCGGTGACGGCCTTGTAGAGGGACTCCTCCAGCTCCTGCCAGGAGTGTCCGAGACCTTTCTGTAGGTTGAAAGTGACGTCCTTCCATCCGAGTTTCTTCAGATATTCATAGTAGGCTGTGGTGCAGCCGAGCAGCTCGTCCTTCTCACCGGCTGAGAGGTAGATCCTGGGCATCAGCTCCGGGGTCTCCTCCATGACCTTGCGGGCGAGGTACTCATAATCGTCATCGGAGTTCTCGAAATCGGCCAGATCCTTCAGACCGTACATGGCGCGGTAGCTGTCGGCCAGATAGCCCTGTCCGCTCTTCTCATCATCCGCCGCTGCCAGAATGATGTCCTTACTGAGCCCGGGGCTCATGGCTACGATATGGCTGAAGAGATCGGGATGACGCAGACCGATATTGATCGCTCCAAATCCGCCCATGGAAAAACCGGCGATATAGGTGTCTTCTCTTTTATCGGAGAGGTTGAAGGTGTTGCGGGTATACTTCAGGATGTCGTGATAGACCATGCGGTCGTAGAAATTGCCCGTGATCTGGGAATCCGCGAACCACATGTTCTCTCCGCCGATCATGATCACGCAGACATTGTAGTCCTCCGCGATGGACTGGATGCGGGTATAGTTGCTGAGACCGATGTAATTGCCCGTCATCCCCTCCAGGAAATAGATGGTCTTCATCGGTTTTTTCTCAGGGATGAACTGGTCGTCCCGGATGGTCTTGTCCGTGGGAAAGACCGCATTGATCGTGATCGGTCTGCGGAGGCTGCTGCTGGAAAAGTTGATCGTTGCGTGGGACATAGTCTCTCCTTTCTGAATCTGATCCCTGACTGTCGCAGCCTTTTATTCGTACCAATAGGGGGCGGGTTTACAGTCCTTCCAGAAATCGGGATCATGCTGGACCCAGACCTTGCCGTGCAGGTACTCTGCTATGGCGTTCATCTGCCGCACGCTCATGGCCTCTTCCATGGAATAGGTGCCGAAACCGGAAGGGGAATTGCCCTCCATATTCGCGTAGCTGTGGGCGGAATCCGCCGGCAGGACGAAGGTCCCGCTCTTGGGCAGGCTGAAGACCATGGACTGGTGGCCGGGCGTATGACCGGGCGTGAAGAGAAGCAGAATGTCGCCGAGGACAGTGGTGCTGCCGTCCAGAAGAATGTACTTCTCCGGCTCCTTCATATGCGTGTCCAGATAGCAGGCGCTGAAATAATCCGAGGGATGCAGGGCGAAACGCAGCTCCGTCTTCTGCACCATGAAGGTGGCATGCGGGAAGAGGTGATTGCCGCCGGTGTGATCGAAATGCAGGTGGGAGTTGATCACATATTTGATCTCCGAGGGATCTACACCCGCAAGCTTCAGCTGATTTGTGATGGTGTTCTCAGGACCGAAATCCACCACCGCGCTCTTCATATCACCCCAGATCCTGTCCGGGTCCTCGATCCCGTCGGGGTGCAGACCGGTGTCATACAGGACGTAACCGTCGTCCGTGTCCAGCAGGGCAGGTGCAACGGGAAGGATCATAGTCTGGTGGCTGTCTCCGAAGATCTCGATCCCGCTGTGAGGAGCGCTGACTGTACCGCAGTTGAGAAAACAGGCTCTTTTAACACCCATGTTCTGACCTCCTTTGAACAAATACTTACCTGTTTTATAGAAACAGCAAGTTTTATTCCACTCTGTGCAATGGGTTCTGACACAATGTCACAAGTTGGCACACCCCTGACTCATGACAGGGGGCACATTTTTGTCAAGTATGTGTGCCAATGTTACCGGCACAGATGCCTGTTTCTCCCTGTCTTTCTACAAAAGTCAGCATATTTGCCTCGCCGTAAGGAAAATTTCCGGGTCCTGGCGAAACTGGCACGCTGTTTGCTACTACGAAAAGCAAGAGATCACTCTCACATGGCTGAGCGGCACAGACCGGCTCACGCATGCACTAAGGAAAGGAGAACTGCACACAATGGTCCATTACATCTTTGCCACAGAGGAACAGAAAGAATTCGCCGAGACCGCTTATACCATCGTCTCCAAGGAACTCGGTCCCAAGATCGAAGAGTATGAGAACGCCGACGGCGGTCTGGGCTGCTATCCCCAGGAAGTGCACGACAAGCTCGTTGAGGCCGGTTTCTACGGCGTCACGATCCCCGAGGAGATGGGCGGTCTTGGGCTCGATCCCGTCACCCAGGCCATCATTCTGGAGAAGATCGGTGAGGTCGATGCCGGTTTTGCCTTCGCTCTGGCTTCCGCCGAGTCCCAGTGGCCCAACATTCTGAAGACCTCCATGCCCGACGAGGAGAAGCAGATGTGGATCGACAAGATCCTGGCCGGCGCCATCGGCGCCTTCGCGCTGACCGAGTCCAACGCAGGTTCCGATCCCGCCGCTATGACCACCCATGCGGAGTTCGACGAGAAGACCAACGAGTGGGTCATCAACGGCCGCAAGTGCTTCTGCTCCGGCGGCCCCAACGCTGAGTTCTATGTAGTCATGGCATGGACCGACAAGACCCAGAGACCCAGCAAGGGTATCACCGCTTTCTTCGTGGAGAAGGAGCGCGGCGTGGAAGTGGCCAAGAAAGAGAACAAGATGGGTCTCCACCTGTCCGAGACCGCTGATATCGTATTCGACGATGTCCGTGTCCCCGCCGATCACGTCATCGGCCATGTGAACGCCGGTTTCGGTGAGGCTCTGGGCACCCTCGGCGCCACCTCCGCTGTCTGCAACTGCTGCCCTGTTCTCGGAAGTGCCCAGGCGGCTCTGGATTATGCCACCAACTATGCCAAGGAGCGCCGCCAGTTCGGTAAGCGCATCATCGACCACCAGGCGGTCGGCTTCATGATCGCGGATATGAACATGAAGATCTCCGCGGCCCGCTGCATGCTCTATGAGTATCTCTGCGCGGCCAGAGACGGCGTGGATGATCAGAAGCTCGGTCTCATGATCAAGTGCTATGTCACCGACACCGCCAACGAAGTCATCGACATGGCTCTGCAGGTGCTGGGCGGCTACGGCTACATGAAGGAGTATCCGCTGGAGCGCCACAGAAGAAATGCCCGTATCTTCCAGATCTTCGGCGGCACCAACCAGATCAAGCGCAAGAACCTCGCCAAGGCCATCGCAGGCAGAGATCCTCAGGCCAAGAGGTGATCGCCTCCGGTCAGACACGATGATCATTCCGCCTGCTTATCAACTACCCCATTATTCCTGAAAAGCAGCACAGCACAGGTCACCCCCACCCTGTGCTGTGCTGCTATTTCCAACGAGGTACTCCATGCACGCCATGACCAGTCCTGAACATCCCCGCCCGCACTATGCCTGGCTGATCTGCGGCACGGCAACACTGGCTGTCTTCTGTGCCGCCGGACTGCTGACGACGGCCTTCTCGGTCTACCAGCCCTATCTGGCCGAGAAGCTGTCCCTCACCAACACGCAGTCCTCCCTGATCGTGCTGACCCGCAACATCGTCAGCGTGACCTGCCTGCTGATGCTGGACCGGGTCGTCCCGCATGTTTCGCTGCGGATCTTTATTCCCTTCTGTATGCTGCTGAGTGCCACCTCTTTTGTCCTCTTCGGACTGGCGGAAAGTTTTGCCGTCTGCTGTCTCGCTGCAGGTATCGCCGGCGCTTCGAGCGGGTTCTGCGGGGCGGCGATGGGTACTCTTCTGATTGCCCGCTGGTTCAACGAACACCGCGGCATCGCCACAGGCATCTGCATCAGTTCCACCGGTCTCTCCGCTTTCATCGCCTCCCCGGTCATCGCCCTGGTCGCGGAGAACTTCTCCCTGCGCACGGCCTTTCTGTCGGAGGGCTGTTTCGTCGTTCTGTGCGCCGCCCTGGCGGCTGCCGTGATCCGCAACTCCCCGGCGGAAGCCGGCATGGAGCCTCTGGGCACTGCGGGGGAAGTGAAGAAAGTCCGTTCTTATCTGCGCCGTCCCGTCTCCGGGACCACTTACCTGCTTGTCTTCCTGGCTGTCTTCATACTGGGGATCAGTTCCAACTGCTTCTACTCCTGTCTCTCCCTGCACTACAAGACGCTGGACTATACCGGCGCGCAGATCGCCATGATCGTCTCGGCCTACGGCCTGTCCCTGGCCTCCGGCAAGATCGTCTTCGGAGAGCTCAGCGACAGGATCGGCTCCTTCCGCACTGCCAATATCATGTATGTGATCGCCATGGTCGGATTCGAGTTGTGCGTCCTGGCCAGGTTCCACATCTTCCCGATCGCCCTGGCCGGTACAGCCATTGCCGGATTCGGTATCTCCGTGGCTGCCGGGATCAACTCCTTCTACGCCGTCGATCTGGCCGTGGAGGCGGATTACCCGATGCTTCTGGCCCGCTTCCAGTTCTGCATCACGTTCGGCGGCATGGTCCTGAGTCCCGTCATGGGCATGCTCGCCGACCGGTTCGGCAACTATGTGATCCCCTTCCGTCTTCTGATGCTTGCGCTGCTTGTCTCGGCCCTGATGATCCAGAGCCTGTACAGAAAGATCAGGAGAGAGGATCAGGCTGAGTCCTGAGCAATTTCCGTTCCAGATGTCGTCTCCGGCCCCGGCATATATTGTTTCCTGCGGCCAAATCCGATATAATGGATGAAGATCCGTCTGGCGATCCATCGAAGAGATCTGCCGCTGTGAAGGAATACGCAGCAGAAGGATATGGGGGAGCATGGAAACAAGACTGGAACAGACACAGAAACAGGTCCTGTCACAGAACCTGATCCAGTCCGTCGAGATCCTGCAGATGAGTGCAGAGGAACTGACGGACTACATCAAGGAGATGGCTCTGGAGAATCCTGTGGCGGAGATCAAAGAGCCCAGCCCGGAGGACCGGCAGCAGGATCTGATCCGCAAGCTGGAGTGGCTGGAGAATCTGGACGAGCAGAACCGTACGTATTACAGATATGACAGAGAGGATTCCGACAGGGACTACATCACCAATATCGGTGCGCCTGTCTCGGAAACGCTGAAGGATGTGCTCCTGCAGCAGCTCGTAAGCGGTCCCTACACGGAGGAACAGCAGCGCATTTTCGCTTATCTGGCGGATTGTCTGGACGCGTCCGGCTATTTTCGCATGTCTGTTTCTGAAGCCGCGGCGGGCCTGCACACATCGGAGCTGGAGGTCGCCCGGTGCCTGGAGATCATGCAGGGACTGGAACCCGCGGGTGTCTGCTGCAGAGACCTGGAGAGCTGCCTTCTCGAGCAGCTGCGCAGGCAGCAGGACGACGGGAAGTCTCTGGATGTGGAGATGACCATCGTCAGGGAGTATATGGAGCTTCTGGGCAAGAATCAGCTGCACGTCATTGCCCGGAACATGAATCTTTCCCTCTCCCGGATCAAGGAGGCACAGATCCGCATACGAAGCCTGAACCCCCGCCCTGCGCAGGGTTTTGACACCGGGGAGATGCTCCGCTACATCGTCCCCGACGTGACCATCGTCAAGTTCAAGGACCGCTTTGAGGTCCTTCTCAACAATTACGCCTACCCCACCATTCACATGAACAGGGATTACCTGAAGATGCTGAAGGACGATCCGACGCCGGAGGTGCGGGACTACCTGCTGGACAAGGTCAATCAAATCAAACAGTTCCAGGACCATCTGGAGCGGCGGGGCAGCACCCTCCTCGCGCTGTCGGACTGCATTCTGCATGAACAGACCGATTTCTTCCGGTACGGAGAGCAGCACCTGCGTCCCTTCCGCATGAAGGAAGCCGCGGACATCATCGGGGTCCACGAATCCACCGTCAGCCGGGCCGTCAAGGACAAGTACCTGCAGTGCTGCTGGGGCATCTATCCCTTGTCCTTCTTTTTTGCCCGCAGCGTGAGCCGGGACGGGGACGACAATGTGGCCACGCACCGGATCAAGGAGGAGGTCCGCAGGATCATCGCCGAGGAGGACAAGACACATCCGCTGAACGACGACAAAATCGCCCTGCTGCTGAAGGAGCGGGATATGCCGATCTCCCGCCGGACAGTGGTCAAATACAGAGAGAGCATGGGCCTTCCCAACTACAGAGAGCGCCGGGAGTTCTGAGAACTCCGGCGCTCTTTTTAAGGCTGTCTGTTCTGCAGCTGTCTGGCCGCTGCAGGCGTGTATCGCTTGTGCCGATTGTGTCTTTTGTGTCAGTTTTCTTCTGCCCCGGCGTCCCTGGCAATGCCCCGCGCCAGCATGTCCCGGATCTCCTCCTCGGAAAAGCCCGCCTCGGCCAGGATCTGGGCCGTGTTCTCTCCCAGGCGTGGTCCCTTTGTATGGATCGTGGTCCCGTAGACCTGCGTGTCGAATTTCAGCGGACCGGCGGGAACTGTGATCATCCTCTGCCCTTCTGCCGGCGGAACGGTGGCCTCCCTCTCCAGGATATAGCCGTTGGCGATGGCCTGCGGGTCCGTCAGGATGTCGGCCGTTCCTCCCACCATGGAATAGGGAACGTCAATGCTCTTAAGCCTCCGCTGAGCCTCCTCCGAATCTATGGCGGCGAATCCCCTGTCCAGCAGCTCCACCACGGCCGGCGCGTTCTCGTACATGGTGTCCTCCGCGCAGGTATACTTCCCTTCCGGATCGTATTCCGAAAGTCCCAGCACCTTCATCAGCGGATGGAAATATCTGTCCCAGTCTGCGGCGACAGAAATGGCGATCCACTTGCCGTCTCCGCAGCGATAAGTGTTCAGCAGGGCTCTGCGGGGGCTGCGGCGGCTCTTGGGATACTCCTCCCCGTACTGGAGCTCAATCAGGGCGTCGTGGTTGAAATAGATGCTGTTGGCATAGAGGGAGGTGCTCACATAGCTCCCCTCTCCCGTCGTCATCCGCCGGACCAGGGCCGCGCAGATGCCGCCGAACAGGATGGCGCCGGAGCTGATATCGCCCACGGCGATGGGCGGGACGATCAGAGACCCTTTCTCCGCGATATCCCGCATCATACCGCCCCTCGCCCAGAAGGCCACGGGGTCGTAGCCGGGACTGTTCCTGTCCGGCCCCAGTTCCCCGTATCCGGTCAGCCGGGCGTAGATGATGTCGGGCCGGATGGCCTTCACGTCCTCGTAGGTCAGGCGCAGGCTCTCCAGCCCCTTCGGCCGATAGTTGGAGACGAACACGTCCGCCTCAGCAATGGCCTTCTCGATGAATCTGCGGCCCTCCGGTGTCTTCAGGTTGATACAGATGTTCTTCTTGCCCGCCGTATAAAAATCATATTTGTGGACTTCTCTCGTAGAAGCTCCGCGGGGTGCCTCTACCCAGATCACCTCAGCGCCGGCTTCACAGAGCAGTTTCGTGCAGGAGGGACCTGCCCCCGCGATCGTCAGATCCACGACCCGGATCCCCTTGAGCGGCTGCGGGATGTTCACCTGCGCTGTCCTGCCCTCTGTATCTGTATTCATGCTGTGCTGACTCCTCTCGTCCAACTCCGTCATCCTTTTGATCCTTCTGCAGCAGCGGTCTGTCTGCTGTCTCTTTTTCTCATTCCGGTTATCATGCAAGCAAGTATTGTGCCATTCCGGCACAGACACCGCGCCCTCCCCGCAGCACGGTCCCCGTCAGGCGGCAAAAGGCGCCCTGTTCCTCCTCAGGAGATAGATCACCCACAGAGGCAGGGCGGTCAGAAACATACTGATGGGATAGGCCGCCATGACCGTGTGGATCGAGGGGAACCGTGTGAACACGACCAGGGTCCACAGGACCCTGACGCCGCAGACACCCGTCAGACAGGCGGCGGCGGGCAGCACAGAGATGCCGAATCCCCGCATATAGCCGGCCATGACTTCCATCAGCAGGGTGAATATGTACATGCTGTTGATATAGGTCAGACGGATATAGCCCGCATCGATGACCGCGGGATCCGTGGAGAAAAGGCGCAGGAGCGGTCTGCCGCAGATCTGCACGATGCCCCCGGAGATCACCATTAAAAGGCCCCCGATGAGCAGGGTGCTCTTCAGGATCTTTCTGCACCTTTCGAAGTTGGACGCGCCGTAATTCTGGCCTGTAAAGGTAGCGCAGGCCTGGCCGAAGGAGGCGATCAGGTAATAGGTCACGACCTCCACGTTATAGGCTGCGGAGCAGCCCGCCATGACGGTGGTCCCCAAGAGGTTGATGGCCCACTGGATGCAGAGGTTGGCGACCGAGAACAGCATTCCCTGGACCCCGGTGGGCAGCCCGATCCCCAGGATCCTGCCGAGGATCCCCGGATGGATCCGCAGATACCGCAGTTCCACGCGGATGATATCCTTCGAGCGGACCAGGAGCAGGAGCAGCACGCCCGCGCTGAAAAGATTGGACAGGACCGTGGCCAGGGCCACGCCGCCCACACTCATCCCCAGCCCGGCCACAAAGAGCACGTTCAGGATGACATTCATGATCCCGGATATGGTGAGGACGGCCAGAGGGGTCCCCGTGTCTCCCCGGCTCCGGAAGATGGAAGCCTCGAAATTATAGAGAAAGACCGCCGGCAGACCCGTCAGATAGATCCGCATATAAAGGGCGGAGAGGCCGCGGACGTCCTCCGGGACCGACAGAAGATCGATGACCGCGCCGACGACGGCCTGTCCGGCTGCGCCTACGAGGAGTCCTCCCAGCACAGCCACCAGGATCGATGTGTGGACGGCCTCCGTGACCTCCTCCCGGTCATTCCTGCCGATCGCCTGGGCGATGGCGACATTGGCGCCCAGAGAGATGCCGACGAAGAGATTCACCATCAGCTCGACGACGGGAGCGTTGCTCCCCACCGCTGCCATGGCGCTGTTGCCAACGAAACGCCCCACGACGGCGATATCTGCCGCGTTGAACAGCTGCTGCAGGATACTGCCCGCCGCAAGCGGCAGGGTGAACAGAAGCAGTTTGTCCGCGATCGATCCCTTCAGCATGTCCATGGTATCTTGTCTCTCCGCGCTCTGTCCGCCGGCCTTATGCCGTCAGGGCATCACTCTTGCCTGTGTAGAGCTGGTAATATCTGCCCTTCTGTTCGATCAGCTGATCGTGATTGCCTCTTTCGACGATCCGGCCCTGCTCCAGGACCAGGATCATGTCGCTGTTCTTTATGGTGGAGAGCCTGTGGGCGATGACGAAAGTCGTCCGCCCCTTCATCAGCTTGTCCATGCCTTCCTGCACGATCTTCTCCGTCCGGGTATCGATGGAGCTGGTCGCTTCATCCAGGATCAGAACAGGGGGATTGGCCACGGCCGCTCTGGCGATGGCCAGGAGCTGGCGCTGGCCCTGGGACAGGTTGGCCCCGTCTCCCTTGAGCATGGTGTCGTAGCCCTGGGGCAGGCGGCGGATGAAGCTGTCCGCGTTGGCCAGCTTCGCGGCGGCGATGATCTCCTCCTCGGTGGCGTCCAGCTTGCAGAACCGGATATTCTCGCGGACGGTGCCCGTGAACAGGTGGGTCTCCTGCAGGACGATGCCCAGGGACCTGCGCAGGTCCG
>DGGX01000251.1:16339-29009 GCA_002392385.1 Lachnospiraceae bacterium UBA3863 | reverse complement strand
TCAGGACCCCCGCCGTGCCGGCCGCGGTGAGAATGGCCAGGGCCGCCGTGGTCAGGACGACCAGGGCCGCTGCCGCGGTCCGTCCAATGCGCCACCTGCGGACATACAGCATATGGCCCGCCAGCAGGTAGAGGGGGTAGACCAGAGATTCACTGATATAGAAGCCGATGGCCAGGCCGGCGCTCTCGATCATGGGAATGAACGAGGTGAAGACCACATAGACGGCCGCCAGGTAGGTCAGCTCCCTGTCCGTGCAGGTCTCCGTGATCTTCCGGTAGAAGGGCAGCAGAACATAGAGGCCGATCAGGAGGTAGAGATACCAGAGATGGCCCCAGCCCTTGGAGGTCACCAGCTCCGTGAAGGCCTGCAGCAGGCCGGTCAGGCTCAGTCCCTCCCCGTCCATAACCATGTCAAAAAGGCGAAAGACCACAGAAAACAGGACCAGGGTCAGCAGGATCCGCCTGATGTACTTTCCGTACAGCTTGCGGAGGGTCAGCTTCCTGGAAGGGTCCAGCTGCAGGGCGCCGGTCACCATCAGAAAGACCGGCACCGCCCACATCATATTGTTCTCCACCACTCTGGATACCATGTTCTGCACACCGGTGATGGAGCTCTGAAAATACTCATTGGCGGCAAAGACCGTGTGCAGGACCAGGATCGCGATACAGGCCGCGATCCGCAGAAGCGACAGGGCCTGGGAACGGTCAGTAGAGGAGGTCTTCAGAGTCTTCGATGCATCCATCCGAATCTTCCGCCTCCATCTCTTCCTGCGTCATGGGATCCGCGGCGTGGAGGGGGTTCTCATCCTCGGCCGCCTCTTCCGTCGTCTCCTCCACCGGCTCCTCGACTGTCTCAGCGGCCTCGCCGGCGGGCTCCTCCCGGGCCGGCGCCTCGGCAGCCTCCTTCTGGCCGCAGCCGCAGAAAAGGCACATGGACATGGTCAGTGCCGCCACCACAAACAGCCGGTGCACGTTCTTGAACAAGCTCTTCCTAATCATTCTGTAAACCTCCTACCAGTCCAGATACTGCCTCTTGTCGCTGTACCGCAGGGAACCCTTCTCTCCGTACCGCTGGTCAAAGCCCGTCATGTCGTCGCCGTCATTTCTCCGGGGGTCGTAGACGTGGATCCCGTCCTCCTCCCAGATCTCCGCCCAGCCGTGGGGAACGTCCTCGCCCTGGAAGGGCAGGGTGCCCCAGACCAGCCGGCAGTCGTAGCCCATGACCTTGGCCATGACGCAGAAGGTGCCTGCCCAGGAAAGGCAGTTGCCCTTCCCGTATTTGAAGCCCTGCAGGGCACAGTTGACGATCTTGAAGCCGTAGACCTCTTCCGGGTTGCGCTGGAAGCGCAGGGCGCCGGAATACTTGTAGGCGTCCTTCAGGGTCCAGCCGTAGCGGTCGAGCACGTCCAGAGCGTAGCCGATCACCATGGCCTCGTCCCCCTCCAGATAGCCGCATTCCGGAATCGTGATCTTGCCGGAGGTGGTATAGTTCCGGGCCTGGGCGCCGAGCCTGTGCCCCTCGTCCTCCGCCTGATAGAAATAATAGGCCTTGTCGCCCATATAGCGCCAGCCGGTCGCCAGCTGCCCCTCGCCGAGGCAGTAATAGCGGTTGTCACGGCCCTCGATCCAGCCCTTGTCCCAGAACCTGCCCAGCTTGTTGAAATAATAGGGCTGGCCCGCGATCTCCTGATAACCGTACCGGATCTTGCCGTTCTCCCCGGCGGGCTGTATCCTGCTGTCCCGGTCCAGCCGGCTGCAGGCCGCTGCCAGCGTCAGGCAGGCAGCCGCCAGGATCACCAGCGCCGCCCCGATCCATCTTCCATTCCGCCTCTTCTTCTCCATGCCGAAACCTCCGTGACTCTTAGAAATCGGTCTCGATCCGGATCCGGACGGCCGGCCGCACACTGTCATCATTGTCGTTGGCGTAGATGCCCTGGTAGTGGACCTCTCCGTCCACATAGACACGGGCCACATTGGAATCGGAATCCCCCGGTGTTCTCAGCCACCAGATGCAGTTGCCCTTCTCGTCGCCGTCCCTGGCCGTATAGGCGCCGCGGGCGACGGCGTAGCCGGTGGGTCTGCATTCTCTGGCCGAATTGGAGGAGAAATATTTCTCCGCCTCCATGGTGCTGAGGAGGAAGACCTGATCCTGTACAGGATCCCCGGACATGGTGGGATAGACCGGATTGCTGTCCACCGATACGTCGTCCTCGGCGATCAGGGACCTCTCCTGGTCGTTAAAAGCCTTGTTCACGAACTTCTCATTCAGCCACTCCCGCATGTAGGAGTAGGCCCAGGTCACGTCCCCGTCTTCTCTGCTGTAGGGCACACAGTCCAGGGCATATTTGCTGAGCAGGAGCGCCTCGACGCCCTGGTCGCTGACGGTCTTGTCCAGGACGACCCACTCGATCTCCTCCTTGCCGTCGTCTTTGTTATTGTCCTGCTCGTAGTGGCCGAACTTAACGGTGTTGCCGGTCCCCGCGCTGACCAGGTCTCCGTAGATGTCCCCGTAGATGCCGTTCAGGCATTCCACGATCCGGTCCTCCGCGTCCTCATAGCTTCCGGCCGCCTTGAAAGCCTCGATGGCCTCCTGGTATTCCCCGGCCTCCGCATAGAGGCTCCCGCGCTGATAGTGGCATTTGTTGATCTGGTCCGCGGCGTCCTTGTAATCACCGGCCGTCCTGAGATCCTCGATGGCCTCCTGGTATTCCCCGGCCTCCGCATGCAGGATCCCGCGCTGGTAATAGCAGTCCTTGATCCGGTCGGCGACGTCCTTATAGTCCCCTATCTCTTCGAAGGCCTCGATGGCCTCTTCGTAGCTGCCCGCGTCCGCCAGGGCCAGGGCCTCCTGGTACTGCTTCTCGGGCTGTGAACGGCGGAGCGTTACCACCGCCACGCCAACGACAAGGACCAGTATTGCCGCGATGATCACCGGGAGGAATTTCTTTATGGGAAGACCCGCGGCATTCCTCCCCTGCTCTGCCTGCACTGCCTGCCGGCCGGCCTGTTCGCTCAGCCTGGCCTGCACGTTCCGCCTGTTCTGCCTGTCTCCGTACCCGGTCCTGTCCGGCCCGCTTTCGTACCCGGTCCTGTCCCGGCCGTCTATGTATCCGGCCGTCTCTTCCGCCCTGCCCCGTCCGAAGACAGATGCCACCGACATGGTCTCGTCGCCGGGGTTCTCCTCAAGGATCTCCTCGTTCTCTACATCCTTCTGCCCATAGAAGGTCTGTTCTTCCCGGGCCGGCCTGCCCGTCTCCATATACCTGGACAGGAGGCTCACAGTCTCGTCCCCGGCGGACGTTGCCTCCCCGTCGTAGACCGGACCGCCCACGGGCGCGTCCTGGAGACTCTCCAGGGCTGCCAGCATCTCCTCGGCAGACCTGTAGCGGTCATTCCGGTCGTAGGCAACGGCGCGCAGGACGATCTCCTGCAGGGCAGGACTCCCGCCTGCCGGCGCCGGGATCTTCTCTCCCCGGACACGGCGCAGCATGGCCCGGGACTCCTCCTGCAGGGACGGGATCTGCTCCCCCGCGGACAGGAAGGGCATCCGCCGGTCATTGAGCAGGTAGTAGAGGACCATGCCCAGAGAATAGAGATCCGCATCCTTGCCATAGGGCTCGTGATGGTAGACCTCGGGCGCCATATAGTTGGTGGTCCCGGCCACCGTGGCCTTCTCGGTACCCTCCATCCTTCTGGCGATGCCGAAATCTCCCAGCTTATAGTCCCCGAAGTGGGACCGGAAGATGTTCTGGGGCTTGATGTCCCGATGGATGATGTCCATGCCGTGGCAGATGCTAAGAGCCCTGCACAGGTCCCTCCCCAGACGGATCACTTCCTTCTCGGACAGATTCCCCTGCCGCAGCACGTCCCTGAGGGGCTGCAGCAGTTCCATGCGGATATACATGCGGAAGCCTGTCCCGTTCTCCATATCCTCGGTGGTGAAATCCTCACAGCTGACGATATTGGAGTGACCCTTCAGCTGCATCATCACCCCGTATTCACGGAGCAGGTCTGCCTTGCAGCTGTCGCACATCCTGCGGATGCTGGCAAGAGGATAGCCCTCGCTCTCCAGATCCTCCACCATCCCCTCCTTGGGGAAGGAAATGACCTTGAGAGCCGCGCGCTCCGTCTCGGTGCCCACTGTCCTCTCTATCTCATACACCATGCCGAAGCTGCCGCTGCCCAGTCTGCGGCCCAGCTTCCAGCCCACCCAGGGGATCCTGATCGTTTCTGACGTCGTACCCATGCCTGTTCTCATTCCTCTGCAGAACAAACTGCCTGAAAACTCCCTAAAACCTTACTGCCGGAATGACTCCGTACATTTAATCATAACATAGAAAACTGAATTCTCCATGGGAGATTTTCGCATCCGGTGCCCGAATTGTTCCTCCCGGCCTCCCGGAAGGCCCCGCACAGACAAAAGGGATGATCCCCAGGCCTTAGCGGCCCGGCGGGTCATCCCGGTGAGGTCATTCTCCCTCTTCTCCCTCTTCTCCTTCTGCATCCTTCTGCTTCAATTCCTTCCGGACATCGCCGAAATTCTTGCCCTCCATGTCGATGACCAGCTGGTCATAAGCGGACACCTCCGCCTCCCAGTCCTCGTAGCCCGGCTCTCCCCGGTGATCCGGCAGGGCCGGTCCCGTGCCGTCGGCCGTACACTGGTCCAGGACCCGGTCCGCCAGACAGACCGTGGCCTTGGAGGCCCCGTAGACATTCAGGTGGTCCCCGCGGTCGCTGGTGTCACGGCTCCAGTCAATGCCCATGTCCTCAACATACCGGTTGAGGTCCACATAGGGCACCCCCTCCTCCCGGGCAAATGCCTCCATGACATTGACCCTGCGCAGGCTGTAGTCCTTGGGGGACGGCATGCTGTAGATGACCAGGGTGATGTCCCTGTCGGCACAGAACTCGTGCATCCGGCGGAAATAATACCGGTTGAGATCCGGCACCCGGTCCTCATGGACGTCGCCGATCTCCCGGTCCGTCAGATAGTTGGGATCCCCCTCATAAGGACGGCTCTTGCCGTTCACCACATAGCCCCGGTGGTAGATCATGACCCCGGGCCCCTCGATCATGCGCTTCCAGTGGCTGTGGTACTTTAGAAGGTCAAAAGTGTGATAGAGCGGCTGGGACAGGACCATCTGCCGGTCATCCCGCGGATTATAACGTATCAGGGTCAGAGATTCCAGAAGGGCATATTTCGGATGCTGTCTGCTGCAGGCCTCCACCAGAGCATAGTAGGCCTCCGACATGTGAATGCCGTCGGCGCCGATGTTGAAAGAGGTATAGCCCCTCTCCTTCCACAGCTCCATGGGCGTGAAGCCGGTCACGCTGAGACTGTCCCCCAGATTCAGGAGGTCGATCGTGTCCTCCTTCTGCTCCCGCATCTGCGTCGACCGCGCGTTGCGGTTCTGCAGGAGCTTCTCGTCAAACCACCTGGTCGGCTGCATCAGGGCGGAGCCCAGGATCAGCAGGCCCAGGAAGATCCCCGCGAAAAGCCCCATCTGCAGACGGTCGGAGACTGTCAGTCTCCCCTCCTGTTCCCCTTCTGTCTTAACTGCCTTGTCCATGCTTGTCGTTTTTCCTTGTTTTATCGCTTTATTATCGCGTTTTCCCTTATCATCGGCCATCTCAGAAGCCCGCGTAGATCAGGTCCACCGCCTGGTAGCCCGTCCCGTAGGCGCCGAACACCAGGATCGCGAAGATGATGACATAGTAAACAGCCCACCGGACCGGCACGGCCGCTCCCAGGGTCCTGCCCCGCAGGTCGACGCCCCGCTCCTTCAAAAAGCCCAGGCACCACACGATCACGCAGCCGGCCACGATCACCACCCGCTCGCCGACACTGATCATGCCCGGGAAGTGCAGCCAGAGATCACTGAGCCGGAAGTCCACGAAGAGACTGCGGAACATGTGCAGACCGGCGCGCAGACTGCCGGCGTTGAAGAAAAGCTCGCCGGTGAAGATGATGAGCCAGGTCTTCAGGATGCGGAGGACCTTGAGCCAGGGCGCGTTCTCCGGGATCCCCAGCAGGGTGTTCCTTTTCTCCTTGAGGGGCTCGAGCACGACCCCCGCCAGCAGGATCACAAAATAATAGAGTCCATAAAAGAGATACTGCCAGCCGGCTCCGTGCCAGACGCCCGTCGCGATCCAGACCGGGAGCAGGGACGCCGCCGACACCGCCACGTTGGAGATGTACTTCCCGTACTTGCCGCAGCGCTTCCGCAGATACCTGTTCATCCCCTTCACAGGCCCTGACGTCGTGACCGGATAGAAGACATAATTCTTGAACCAGGTCCCCAGGCTCATATGCCACCTGCGCCAGAACTCCGCCGCGCTCTGGGCCGAGAAGGGCTGCCGGAAGTTCTCGGGCAGGATCACCCCGAAGAGCCGCCCGCTGCCGATCACGATATCGATACTGCCGGAGAACTCACAGTAGAGCTGCACCGTGTAGGCCACCGCCATCAGGGCGACCAGACTGCCGTGATACTTCTCATAATCGGCGAACATGGGATTGACCAGGTAGCTGAGCCTGTCCGAGATGACCATCTTCTTGAAGAGCCCGATCAGGATCCGCAGAAAGCCCTCATTGAGATTGCTTCTTGTGAGCGGCGCCCCCGCCCAGAGCCTGTCCGCCGTATCCTGATACCGGGCGATCGGCCCCTCCATGATCTGGGGGAAAAAGCTCAGAAACAGCAGCATTTTGCCCGGATTCCGCTCCGCCGGTATCCTCTCCCAGTAGACATCCGCCAGATAGCCCACCGCCTCCAGGGTATAGAAGGAGATCCCCATGGGAAACAGGACCCGCGCCATGGGCAGACTTAAGGACACCCTCCGCAGGATGCGGTTCAGATTCCCCGCCGTGAAATTGTAATACTGCACATAAAAGAGAATGCCCAGGAGCACAGCCAGCCCCGCCAGCAGCACCCGCAGACACCTGTCATGACAGACCTTCTTACAGTCCGCGCGAGCAGCGCGCCTCTCCTCCGCCGGCAGTTCCTTCTGCCCCTTAAGCTCCTGCAGCTTCACATCCCGCTCTTCCTGCAGCCGGCCTATCCACCGCCCGATCCCATAGGTGAAGAGCCCCGTCCCGATCAGGACCAGGACCAGCCACCCGCTCAGCGTGAAGTACATGAACCAGCTCGCCCCGAGCAGAATAAAAGGCCGACATCTCCGCGGTGCCAGCCCATACACCAGAACGACCAGAGGCAGGAACAACAATAAGTACAAGTTCGTATAGATCGCCAATCTTCCGACACCTTCCCCGTGAATTTATAGATACATAGTATGCCGATATCTACTATACACCGTTTTTGATGGTTACACACCTACTTCCCCAAATCCTCCTTCAATATATACACCGGCCTGTCCTTGGTCTCGGTATAGTTCTTGGCCAGGTACTGGCCCAGGATGCCGACACTGAGGAGCTGGACGCCGGACAGGAGAAGGAGGAGGGAACACAGGGTGGGGAAGCCCGCCACGGGGTCGCCCCAGATCAGGGTCTTGATGACCACGACCAGCATCATGAGGATGGCCAGGGCGAACAGGAAGATGCCCAGCACGGACGAGACGATGAGGGGCTTGTCCGAGAAGGACATGATGCCGGAGAAGGCGTATCTGAGGAGCTTCCAGAAGTTCCACTTGGACTCGCCTTCGGTACGTTCTTCCACCTTGTAGGGCATGAGATAGGTCTCGAAGCCCACCCAGGCGAAGATGCCCTTGGAGAATCGGCATTTCTCCGGCAGGGAGAGGATGGCGTCCACCACGCAGCGCCGCAGCAGGCGGAAATCACTGGCCGCCTGGGCGATGGGCACGTCCGAAAGGGAGTCGATCACCTTGTAGAAGCAGCTTTTGACCCAGGCCATGAAGGCGCCTTCTTTGCGCTCTTCCTGGTAGCAGGCCACGGCGTCGTACTCCGCGTGTTCCTCCAGAAAGTCCAGCATCTGCAGGACGTATTCCGGTCTCTGCTGCAGGTCGGCGTCGATGATGGCCGTGTAGTCGCCCTGGGAGGCCCGGAGCCCCGCCAGCAGGGCGGCCTCCTTGCCGAAATTCCGGGAGAAGCTCAGAACCCGGATGTGGTGAGGGGATGTCTCGTAGATCTCCTTGAGTCCCTTCCATGTACCGTCACGGCTGCCGTCGTTGATGAAGATCAGTTCTGTGTCCGCCAGAAGGGTGCTGTCCCGGTATCCGCCCAGGACCCTGACCGTCTCTTCATAGAAACGTTTTACATTCCCTTCCTCGTTGTAGCAGGGCACCACCAGTGACAATTTCATTGTGCTCTCTCCTTGCCTTCTCCCCGGGTCCCTTATTTCTTGCGGAACACCAGGAATTTGCTGATGAAATAGTTGCCTACGATCACCAGGAACTGGGTCGATATCTTGGCGACCATCTCGTGCTGGTGCAGGATATTGTAGACCAGATAGAAGCCGCCGATCTCAATGCCCATGGTCACCAGCCTGCCGCCGACGAATTTGCCCGCCTCCAGGACCATCTCGCCCAGGCTGTCGCAGTGGGTGCGGAAGACGACGATCTTATTGGCCGCATAGGCAAAAGCGATGGCGCAGATGATGGAGATGACGTTGGCGGTATTGGCCTCCAGGTGCACGATCTCGCAGAGAAAAGCGAAGACCGCCATATTGACGAGTGTCGTGCAGACCCCGATGAAGAGGTAGCGGATGACCTCGGACCCTGTGATCAGATCGATCAGCCCCTGCAGATCTTTTACTTCCTTCAGTTTATTGATCAGTTCTTTCATGAACGTTTTCTTCCTCTTCCGGTTTTTCCTCTCTGGGTTCCTTCTCTCTGGCGGCGGCCGCTCTCTGCCGCGCCTCGCGGCGGGCTTTCATCCTTCTGGCCTTCTCTCTGCGCATGATCTGCATCCGCAGGATCTCGAAGGCGACGAGCAGGAGGATGCCGATGACGGACACGACGATGCCCTGTCCCAGTCTCGGAATGCTGTAGCGCAGTTCGATCTCATTGTGGCCCGCGTCCAGCGGCACTGTCATCAGACAGTAGGCAAAACGCTCTGTAGGCACCTTGCGGCCGTTGACGGTCACGGTCCATCCCTCGCTTCTGGGGATGGTCACGAAGAGCCTCTGGCCCTCCTCCGCCTCGGCGGTGCAGGTGATATGGCCGTTCTCCACCACCAGGTCAGCGGCTTTTCTCTCCTTGATCTTCCTGGTCACCGCGGCCAGTTCGTCCAGATCCAGAGCGTAGAACTGCTCCTCCTCCAGGACCAGGGGCTCCTCGGTCTCCAGCTTGACGAAGGTGTCCACGTTCTGTGAATAGGGCACATAGAAGACGGTGGGCGACAGCCACCGGGCATAGCCCTGGGTCATGGATTCATTGACGGTGAGCCTGCCGTTCAGGAATTCCTTCCACACCAGATTGCCGTAGATCGACACATTGCCCTCCGGCAGGGACACCTTCCAGAAGGCCGTTCTGTCGCCGACCGCCTGTCTGGCCGCGTCCACCGGACGGAAGATCATGGTCCGCTGTCCGGACAGGGTGCTGTAGAGATCGTTCTGATAGGTGAAAGGATCGTGGTACTTCTGCTGGGGCAGCTCGCCGCCGTCGTAGACATAAGCCAGCGGCAGGGCGTAGGGGTTCTCGTAGACCGTTTTGCCATTGTAGGTGCCCAGTCCGGGGACCCTGGTGAGTCCCTTGATGGGATAGTCCGACAGAATATATTTGATGCCCAGCAGGGCGTCCGCCGACACGATGGAGGTGTTCACCACGTTGATGCAGCTGCCCTCCTCCGCGTATCCCAGACGGTCCAGGAACCAGAGCACGTCATTCTCCGGCATGGAGGTATAGGAGGCGGCCGACGGATAATTGTAGGCCAGCGAATCGTTGAAACAGGCCGTCATGCCGTTTTTGTCATAGTAGCGGCCGCGGGTCTGCGAGATCCGGTAGAAACCGGTATCCCTGGACCGGATCTCCGCGATCTGGGCCTGCTGCTGCGCGGAGTAGATCCGGTACTCCTCGGCGGAATCCGAGGAGAAGCGGTTCATCAGGAGGTAGGTGTTCAGCACCAGCTCGAAGACCGTGATCACCACCAGCAGAGCCCCGCAGAGCAGGCGGACTCTCCGGTGTCCTCTGCCTCTGAGTCCCGCCGGCGTCACGCAGAGTCCCGCCGTGATCATGAGCAGGCAGGCACTGAGGGCGATCTGCCAGGAGCTCCCGGAGGGCTCCAGCGCCCACATGGCCACCATCAGGATCGTGGCCGCCACAGCCATGAGAAAAGCCGCGATGATCGGCCGCAGGTAGAGGCGCATGCCGCCTATGGTCAGGGCCGGCATGGCAGGCATCCTGACATGGACAGGCAGTCCACCGGCGCGGGCGCGCCCATGGCCGGTATCAGGCCTGTTCTCTCCGCCTTCCTGCCGGTCAGGCTGGGCCTGCGGGTCCAGGGCAGTGGTCCAGGGCCTGGAGGCCAGATAGGCCGCTGCCAGGAAGAGCACGGCCATGCTGCCCATGTATCCGTGCCTGTACCAGTAGCTGTTGACGCCCTGGAAGAGGGAGAAGACAAAATACAGAGGCTGCCAGTAGAAGGTCAGCAGAGTCGTCAGCAGCAGGGCGCCGCCGAGGATCCTCTTGCCGACCGAATAATGTCTGCAGATGAAGAATGCCAGACAGGCCACCAGGGCCAGGCTCCCGCAGAAGAGGGCCGCGCCGCTATTGGTGCTCACCGAGCCGATGCTGTAATCCCGGAAGACCGTCAGCAGGTTGCCCCGCATCCGGTTGAGCATGTACTCCTCCGGATAGAAGGCGTCTCCCTTGCCGCGGCGCAGGGCTGCCACCGTGGGCAGGAAGAGGGCCGCGCTGATCATCACGCCGATGCCCATGGACAGGCAGAAACGGATAAAGGCAGACAGGAAACGCACCACCGGCTGCAGCATGGTGGCCGCGCCCTCCGCGCGGTCGCCGGCGGCCCACAGATCTGCCGCCTTGTCCCGCAGCTTGCGGAAGGTCCTGCCCGTAGCCTCCGCGACTTCCATGCGGCGGAGGAGATATTCGAAGACGAACCACATACCGGCGCACAGACAGTTCATGCCGCCCGTGTACCAGTTGAAGAGAATGGAAAGCGCCGTCGCCACAGAGAGCAGCAGGATCCTGCCCTCCCGCACCAGCTCATATACCCCCAGCAGCATCAGGGGCAGCATATAGACGCCGTCCAGCCACATCACATTGCTGCACTGGGACAGGTTGTACTGCATCAGGGCGTATCCCGCCGCCAGCAGCACGCTCTGCCACTCCGGGATCCTGTCCCGGAACCGCCGCTGCAGATACCAGGAGAAGGTCCCCGCCGCCGTCGACAGCTTGAGGGAGACCAGGAGGTTCAGCAGCGAGTTCACCTGCGTCTTGGAGAAAAACAGTGCCAGCAGGTTGAAGGGCGACGCCAGGTAGTAGCTGAAGAGACCGATGGCATTGAGCCCCAGCCCCGAGGTGAAGGTATACCCGATCGTATTCTTCCCCTGCAGCACGTCCTTGTAATAGGAAAAGAAATCCAGATACTGGATCCTCGCGTCCGCCGTCGCCAGCGACCGCGTCCCATAGGGAGCGAAGCGGAAGATCATGAGCAGCAGCTGCAGGATACAGAAGGTCAGAAAAAAGGAGATCAGCACCAGCTGGACTCTGTGTCCGCCGCTGATCTTCCCTCTCCTCGCTCTCTTTCTGGTATTACCGGAACCGGCCATAAATACGCTTCCTCTCCGTTCTCACTGATAGTCACTCGTACATCTTAACACCAAACACGGTTCTTTAAAAGAGCGGAAACCGACCCTCAGGGGAACAGCTCCTTCGCGGAGGCCGCGGCTTTGGGGCAGCCGTCCCTTCCCGGGACTCATTCCTTTAGGGGAACCGCACGGTGAACGCAGATCCTCTTCCCACCTCGCTGTCGACCTCGATCCGCGCGTTGTGGGTCATGGCCGCGTGCTTGACGATGGACAGGCCCAGTCCGGTGCCGCCCACCTCCTTGGAATGGCTCTTGTCCACACGATAGAAGCGCTCGAAAATGCGCTGCAGATCCTCCTGGGGAATGCCGATGCCGGTGTCCGAAACGGTCAGCACCGCCGCGCCGTCCTCCGACGTCTCGACGGTCACGCTGACCTTCCCGCCGGGGACATTGTACTTGACCGCGTTCTCACACAGGTTATAGACCGTGCTGTACAGGGCGTGGGGGATCCCCCGCAGCAGCACCGGCCGCTCCGGCGCCGGACACAGGCTTATCTCGACCTCCGCCGTGCGCGCCGCCTCCGTCAGTGCCTCCACCGCCGAGGCCGCCACCTTGTAGAGGTCGACCAGCTCCCGCTTCATGCCGACACCGCCGCTGTCCAGACGGGACAGGGCGATGATGTCCTCCACAAGTTTGGTCATGCGCATGGCCTCCGCCCGGATCTTGCCGGCGAAGACCTTGATGTCCTCCTCCCGGACCATGCCGCTCTCCAGCAGCTCCGCATAGCCGGAGATCACATGCAGCGGCGTTTTCAGTTCGTGGGACGCGTTGGCCGTGAACTCCTGCCGCATCAGCGACGTTCTCTCCAGCTCCGCCCGGTATTCGTCGAGATCGATCTCGTCCCTGCCCATGCTCTGCCTCCTCCGCGCCAGCCCGGCCATCCTCAGATCTGCGTTTTCTCAATGCGGCAGCCCGCGCACCGTCCGGATCAGTC
>DGGX01000251.1:0-16212 GCA_002392385.1 Lachnospiraceae bacterium UBA3863 | reverse complement strand
GTCTTCTCGATACGGTAGCCCGCGCCGCGCACCGTCCGGATCAGCTCGCCGCTCTCGCCCAGCTTGGTACGCAGGGTGCCGATATGCACGTCCACCGTGCGTGTGCCCCCGCTGAAATCAATGTCCCACACCAGCTGCAGCAGCCGGTCCCTGGAGAAAACGATCCCCGGATTCTCCATCATGATCTTCAGGAGCTCAAATTCCTTGCGGGTCAGGGACACCTCTTCGCCGTTCACGCTTACGGCATGGGCGGACCGGTCCATCTCGATGGGACCGCACACCAGAATGTCCTTCTCTCCCTGCGGCTGCGATCTCCGCAGGACGGCCTTGATCCGCGACACCATCTCCAGCATGCCGAAAGGCTTGCTCAGATAATCGTCGGCCCCCAGATCCAGGCCGGTCACCCGGTCATACTCGCTTCCTTTGGCCGTCGCCATGATCACCGGCAGCCGCTCCGTGCGCGCCGTTCCCCGGATCTTCTTCAGGATCGAGATCCCGTCCTCTCCCGGGAGCATGATGTCCAGCAGCACAAGCTCCGGCAGCTCGTTCTCCATGGCCGCCCAGAAGGCCCGGCCCTCCGAAAAGCCTTCCGCCCGATAGCCCGCAAGCTGCAGGGTATACAGCATCATCTGCCGTATGCTCTCTTCATCTTCCAGACAATATATCATCCGTTCACTCCTCTGTCTGTGGTTCGGTGCTCTGCTCGGCCTGCCCGTCCGTCTGCGATTCGGTGGTTTCCTCAGTCTGTTCGTCTGTCTGGGTCTCGGCGCTTTGCGCCTGCTCCTTCTCATAAGCCCACAGAGGCATGACCTCCAGCCCGCAGAGGTCCTTCATTCTCCCGTAGGACCAGTGATTATAGAAATAAGATTCCATCGGCGTCTTTTCGCCGTTCAGCAGATAATAATACCACTCGTCCTCTTTGAAATCATTGGAAAAGGTATAGGTGCTGCCGTCCGGCGAGGTGAAGGAATACTGCTCAATGGTCCCCTCCACCGGATAGCCGCTGCGGACCAGGATCTCATAGATCGTCCCGAGGGATAGGCCGTAGCTGAACCTGTCCATGCACAGATCCTCATAGAACAGCACACTTCCGTCTGCCTGCCTCACTCCCACACGATCGGAATTGTCCCGGACATAGTCGCGGATCTCCTCCTCGGTGAAGTCCGCCATCCCGTCGGCATAGCGCATATCGATCACAATGGACAGAAGATTCTGCTCGGCGTACTCATAGCCCAGCTTCTCTCCGCCCTTCACGCTCCCGCTGGAATCTCCCGTTCTCTGCTCATAATCTCCGATCTGCCTGTAGGGATGCATATAATCCAGCTCATAGGCCAGCCGCATCCCCTCCGGAATGTCCCGCGCGATCATGTTCAGCGTGTCGATCCGCGCGTGCAGCTCGCTCCGGCTGCGGAACTGCCCCCGCAGCCCCACCCATCCGGGGATCCCGTCATCGACCTCCAGCACAAAGCCCGGATACTGCACATGCTTCATATGCTCCTGCATATGCACCGTGTTCCAGTTATCCCGCAGCGTGTTGGTCGTCCACTCCATACCATAGTACCGGTCGTCCAGCACATAGAAGACTGTGCCGTCCTTCTCCGTCACCGTCCACAGATAATCTATGTACCCGTCGTCATGCTCCGTGTACTCCACCGACTCCCGGCTCACCTTGAAGCCCTTCAGCCCCAGCTCCTCCCGGACATACTCCTCGATGTCCTTCCTCTTATATTCCTTGATCCCGCAGCCGCCCAGCACCATAAGCAGCAGGACACAGACCGCGGCCCGGAGGATGAGAATTCTGAGGGGGGTGAGGGCGGCAGCGCGCCTGGTGCCAGGCATGGTTTTGGTGTCGTGCCTGCTGCCTGGGTCGATCTTGCTTTTTTTGGTGTTCTTGCGTTCTTGTCCGTGCATAATGGCTCCTCTGTCGCAACTTCTCCCATATATCAGCATACACAACCTGATAGGGTTCGTCAAAAGAAAGTGCCGGGGGGATCCGCAGCGCCAGTTGTCACCCCAGATAGCCCCATCATGACAATCTGGGATGTCTGGAAGCTTCTGTTGTCACCCCGGATAGCCCCATCATGACAATCCGGGATGTCTGGAAGCCTCTGTTGTCACCCCAGATAGCCCCATCATGACAATCCGGGATGTCTGGAAGCTTCTGTTGTCATCCCAAGATGAATCCCAGCCTCTTATGGGTTGACCAACCGTCTCCAGATGTCATCCCAGAAGCCATCCTTAACCTAGTTGGGTTGAGTCGTAGTCTCCTGATCACATCCCAAGAAGGTCTCTGGAATTATTTGGGTTAACATGTCCCACAGATAGTCTCCCCAATAATCTCTACCTGGCAAGGTGGGGTGATTGTCCCACAGGCAGTCTCCCCAGAAATCTCCTGCTGGCAAGGTGGGGTGATTACCCTCTTTAAGACTCAACCCATAGAACTTATCGCAGATAATAGGGGTGATTCCGTTCCCTTTTCAGCTTAAGGCAGCATTTTCAGCAACAGATCTTTATGCATTCTTGTTATTTACGTCTTGTATTATTCTTATTTACGAATTATAATACCTGGTATGTGGTTGACAGACTCTGTTTCAATCACACATCCAGAGTATACTCCCGGAAAAGCCAGGCATAGTAGAAGAAATCGAAGGAATATGGAAAGGATGATCGCAGATGAATGAAGTTGCCGTCGTTCGCAGCTACATGGAACGATATGAAAGGTTTCTGGCTTCTCTTCTGACTAAACTGGAGGGAAGTCCGACGATTCCCGGGCGTCTGCAGATTGTGAGACACGGGAATCAAGTGTTTCATTACTGCAGGGAAAGGCAGGGTGAAGCCTTAAAAAGGAAGGAACGCTACCTTTCTGCTTCCAGAGACGGCGATCTGATCAGACGGCTGGGCCAGCAGGATTATGATCGACGCCTGCATCGCGCCGCTGTGAGTCAGCTTCACGATGTACAGCTTGCAATGGATCAGTTCCCGGCGGAAGGGCTGGAACACGTTTATACGGATCTGCACCCGTGCCGTAAGGATCTGGTGAGTCCACTCGTGCCGGATGGAGAGCGCTTTCTTCGCGAGTGGCAGGAGGCATGCTGGCCTTTGAAGGGCTTTGACAGAAACGCGCCGGAGATTTATTCGAACAGGGGAGAACGGGTTCGTTCCAAATCTGAAAAGATCATCGCAGATTATTATCTATACATCGGGCAGCCTTACCGATATGAGTGTCCTCTGCGGCTGAAAGACGGGTCTCAAACGATCATATTGCATCCTGATTTCACTCTGCTCGACAGATGGAACCTGAAAACTATCTACCATGAACATTTCGGAAAAATGGACGATCCTGAGTATGTAGAGAAGTTTATCCGCCGTCTGAGGATCTATACAGCCAACGGCATCTTCCCGGGCGATAAGCTGCTGATGACTTTTGAAACCAGAAATTCTCCTTTCGATACCTCTCAATTGGAGCCGCTGCTGCGGAAATATCTGCCGTTTTCTCCTTGCGATATATGACACAAAAAAGATATGTCCTCTCGCAGAACTGCCTCCGGGGCTGCATAAAAAGGGCCGCTGCATCCATCTGACTGTTAAACAGCCGGCTGAATGCAGCAGCCCTTTTCACCCTCACTTTTCTTCAAACGCCTCAATGCGGTCATTCACGTTCTTCTGCAGGTTGCGGTAGAAGAAGTAGAGGTCGCTGAGGTGGTAGTCGCCGCGGCGGAAGAGGCCGGGGTCGGCGTCGAGGAGGGCGTCCTGGTTCTCGATGCCGGTGACGAGGAGTTTGCCGGTCTTCTCGTCCAGACGGGCGCCGCAGTAGGCGGGGGTCTCACTGACGACGGAGCCGTGGATGTCAATGGTGACATAGCCGAGGTTCTGGGAGTTGTCGGCGGGCGTGGCGTCGGTGCGCCAGTTGAGGGGGTTGATGGCGTGTTCGTGGGTGTCGGGAAGCTGGGCCTTCTCGTCCATCACGTTGAAGCTGACGATGACGCCGGTGTCGGTCTCGGCCTGGGCCGTCTGCAGGTAGGGGCAGCGGCTCAGGAAGTCGTCCGTGACGGAGGCGCCGATCACGTAGGCGGCCACGAAGTCTTCCCGGAAGTCCTCGTCATCGCCGAATTCTTCCAGAAGGCGGAGGGCCATCTGGGCGCCCTGGGAATAGCCGAACAGGACAAAAGGCCTGCCGCCGCCGAGGTGCTCGCGGTAGTAGAGGAAGGCGTCGCGGATATCCCGGTAGGCGTATTCCATGGAATCGCTGCCGGGATGATCGGGAGAGATGGTCGCGGGAAGGCGGCCGTCCGGCTCCAGGTAGCTGCCGATGGTCATCTGCCGGTACAGAGGGGCGTAGACATTGCCGGCCTCTGTGACGAGTCCCTCTTCCAGATTCATGGTCAGGTCGAAGCGGAGCACGTTGGTCAGGTTGTAGACATCCTCGTTGTCCGGCACGAAGCCCTTCAGGTTGACCGTGGGCAGGAGGAAAAAGATGTCCGCTTCCCGGTCAGGCTCTGCCGGCCGGCGGATCCAGAGAGTGGGATCGCTGTAGTCCAGAGGGCGGAAGGTCCTGGTCAGGTCGTAGGTGTAGACCTCATGGATCTCCTCGGTGAAGCCGTCATAGAAGCCCTTGGCCATGCCCTGCACGATCCGGGCGCCGTGGTTGTAGCTCACAAGGAGCCGTCGCTGGGCACGGTCGAAGCTGAGGCCCTCGATCTCGCCCTGCATGGTCACATCCTCCAGGGCATAGACCTCCGCCACATCCCACTCCTCCGCGGAAAGATCCACCTGACACCGATAAACGTGGTCGGGGGCTTTTTCGTCCGCGGAGCCGTCGTCCGCCGTCAGGTAGAGCCAGCCGTCATAATAGGCCGCTCCCTGGATCCACTGCGGCGCCTGCTTCATCAGGAATCTGCCGGCATAGGCGCCGGTGGTCAGATCATAGCGATAGAGATAGTGTCCGCTGTCATCCGCCGCCCAGCTGCAGAGCCAGAGGGAGCCTGTGTCGGGATCCACCGCCACGCCGGAGCACTCCGTCTGCCCGCTGGAGGCGTCGAAGGGAATGGTCCGCGTAAACTTCAGAGTCTCTGCGTCAAAGACCGCGATCTGGATATCCGCGGCCTCTCCGTCGGCAAAATATTCCGCACCGGCGTAGATCTCGCCCTTGTAGACGTCGATATCCCCGATGTGGTTGGCGGTGGTCTCCTCCCCTGTGAAGGGGTCGGTATTGACCGCCGTCAGGTTCCAGTCCGCGTCGTAGCAGGACAGGCTGGTGCTGCCGCTCACGTAATACCTGCCGTTCTCCCAGGCGATCCCCTGCCGGCCGTCCACGGTATGGACGTCGTGCAGAGCCACTTCAAATCCGGTCAGGCGCGGGCTGCTGTATTCCACCGGCTCCTGCTGGCCGGACGCTGCGGCGGTCTGCTCACTGCCCTCCGCGCCGGTCTGCTCGGCGGCTTGTGCATGGGTCTGCTCACTGCCCTCCGCGGCCTGCTCGGCGGCTTGTGCATGGGTCTGCTCACTGCCCTCCGCGGCCTGTTCTTCGGAGCCCGCGGCGTTCTGTCCGGCGGGTGCTGCCGCCGGCCGGCCCATGGCAGTGGCCAGGGCCAGTGCCAGGCCGGTGGCCAGCAGAATTGCCAGGAGTTGTTTTCTCATATACGCATCCATACTTTCCCCCTCATACAGTCGTTATGATGGCTGGTTCTTTCTGTTATTCTACCACATTATCCAATCCGCCAATCCGCTTATTGAATCGTCTGATTTTTCAAGATATACTTGTAAATAGATTGAAATACCGGCAGGCAGATTGTTTTACCGGTATACAGGGTCGGTATGGTCGTAACTTCGTTCAGTTTTGTATGAATCTCTGTAGGATTGAAGGGAGGATCAAATGGGTAAATTCGTGATCAAGCAGGCCAAGACAGGACCGAAATTCGATCTCAAAGCCACCAACGGACAGGTTATCGCCAGCTCGCAGATCTACAAGGACAGGAAGTATTGCCTGGCCGGCATCCAGAGCGTTGTCCGCAATGCCCCGGTCGCCAACCTGGAAGACCAGACCGTGGAGGGCTATGAGAAGCAGAAATGCCCTAAATTCGAAGTGTATCTGGACAAAAAGGGCGAGTACCGCTTCCGTCTGAAAGCCATCAACGGACAGATCATCGCCACCGGCGAGGGCTACGTGAAGAAGCCCAGCTGCCTGAACGGTATCGAGAGCGTCCGCAAGAACAGTCAGGACGCGCCGGTCGAGGATGCGGAATAAAAACAGGATCGCCGGCCTCTGGTGACGAGCAGCTGTTATTCAGGCCCAGATCGACAGAACACTGTGCCTATCATCCCAGAAAAGATTTCTTCAGCGGCGCGGGGTGACTTAGCAGGACTGGAAATCATCCCAGGAAGCTTCCTACAGCCAGATGGGGTAACTAGACGGGACCGAAATCATCCCAGGAAGCTTCCTACAGCCGGATGGGGTAACTAAACAGGGGTGAACGTCATCCCTAAAAGCTCTCTGCACCGGAGGTGGGGTAATCTACCGGGGTGAATCTCATCCCATGAAGCTTTCTGTACACAAACGGGGTGATCCGCAGAGATACTCCTCATCCCTAAGCCCCTTTTACAGGCGGACGGGTTGACCTCCCCTGGGCAATGAGTTCCACATTGCCCAGGGGAGGTCGCATTTTCAAATATAGTAACTTGACTATATCGTCTTCTCTTATCTCACATACTGGGCATCCACGTAGCCGTAGGTCCCGGCGTCGAGGGCCAGGAAATAGCCGCCCTCCCAGTAACGGTTGTGGACCCAGATGGCCTCGCCGTTGTAGAACTGATGGCCGGCGATCACGGCGCCGCCGGGCTGCATCTGCATGACCAGGCAGGTGCCTTCGGGCAGGTGGTCCACATAGTGCTTGTCAAAGTTGGCCGGATTGTGAATGTCATCCTTCTGGCGGGCACCCGCGTTACCGCCGGTCACCTTCTCCAGCTCCAGATTGTCCACCTTTTTGATTCCGTCGCTCATTTTGATCTCCTTTCAGGGTGTCTTCGCGGGCCGGCCGGCTCTTGTCGCCGCTGCCTGCTTTTTTGGTGTATGATATATTGAACTTGAAGCATGAAACCTGTTTGATGCAGCCGCTGCGCTGCCCCTGCCGGAGGATCTGAATCAGCAGATCCGCCGCCTGCTGGAGGCCTACAGGCAATAGAACTCGTGGGGAGGCCTGCGGCAGCAGGGCCCCCATGGCGGCCTGTGCCGCAGCCTTTTTGACCCTATTCTCACTCCTCGTCCGGCTGCTGTCCGTCGTGGGCCTTCCAGGCGCACTCGGTGATCTTCATATCCGTGAAGACAGCGGTGAAGCTGGAGTCCTCGGGGCTGCAGGCGTAGATGCCGAACCGGATCTTGCCGCCGCCCTCCCACATGTGGCAGACCCGCATCTGGCTGAAATGCTCGCCGTCCCGGGAGCACTCGATGCAATAGTCGTCCTCACGGCGGCTGAAGCGGTACCACATGACCTTCACGTCCGCGGGAATGGCGGTCGTCGCCCAGTCCGAGTAGCCGTGGTTGGTCGCCACGCTCCCCAGGTGCTGGAACTGGTCATTCTCGTACTCCACGCTGCCCTTGAGCCAGTTATCGCTGTCCAGATACATCACGATCCCGCACTGGTCGAATCGATGGTGGCTGCCGGAGAAGTCTGTCCGCACGATGAAAGAGAAGAACTTGTCCTCGGTCTCCATCTGAAGGACCGGCGCGTTGTCATTGCGGAAGTGGTAATAGGTCCGCTGCCACAGGTCCGTGTGCGGATCCGTGGTGATCTCGATCCTTTCCTCCGTGATCAGGCTCTTCCCGGGTTCTCTTGTCCACTGCAGATTCTCTGTCATCTTTTTTCTCCCGTTTTTCTTACAAGTCTTTCGGATAAAATCTGTCCATTGTGCTGTGTACGACGGCCTCCGGTCTGGGGATCAGGCGGTAGCTGCCGCCCTCGCCGTCCGCGGATTCGCTTCTGGCCAGGGCCAGGATGGCTGTGAACAGGAGGCCCAGGTTCTGTTCCCGGGTCCGGATGCGGTAGAAGCCGCGGAAGGGCACCAGATTGCCGAGCTTGCCGTGGGCCTCCCTCTTTACTCAGAATATGGACAAAATGGTCCGCGGCGCTTCCCCCTGGAGCTCTCCGCGGACAAGACAGGAATGCCTTCCGGGCATCAGTAGCCGAAGGTGACGATCTCCCAGTCGCCTCCCTTGCTGCGGGCCAGCCACCACTGCCAGTTGGTGTACTCTGTGTCCGCCGCCCAGGAGCCTGCGGCCTCCACAGGGGAGTGGAAGTCGCTCAGGAACTCTATCACTTCCGTATAGTTCTTGTCCTCGCCCAGTTCGTTCATCCAGGCGAGGTTGTCCTCTGTGCAGGCGGCGTCTCCGGCATAGCTGAGGCTGTGCAGCTCGCAGCCCTCCCAGACGGCCATGCGGCATTTGATCTGGTCCATGGCCTCCTCCATGTCCTCCGTGGTGTAGAGGGAGGAATTCCCGTAGTCCACCGCCACCTCCGTCTCTCTGACAGCGCCCAGGTAGCCCTCCAGGGTGAGACCCCGTGCGGCGATCTCAGCCGCGGGACCTGTACCCACGTAACGAATGTGCCAGGGCTCGTAGCTGTAGCCGGTGATGTGCTCCCTGCCCTTCAGATAGCGCAGGATGAAACCATGGTCCGCCAGGCGGGCATGGATGGCCGACCAGATCTCGGGATACTCCATCATATCCTCGTTCTCATAGACATCCTGTCCGTCGATGTTGAGATAGAGATCCATGGCCAGACCGGTGTGGTGCTCGGAATAGCCGGGGACGGCAACGTACCTGGCCACATACTCCTCACCGTATTTCTCGGTGAATTCGTCCACGATCCGCTGCTGGTCGGCGACGCTGCGGCGGGCGGAATCCAGGTCCACATAGATGCCCTGGGCCTCCAGGTCCGCCTTCAGCTCCAGGTAGGCGTCGTAAGCCGTCCGCTCCACCTCCACGTCATCCCCCAGAGAATTGGTCATATGGACCGTCTCCAGGTCGTCCTCCCAGTTGTCCGGAAGGGCGTTAAGTCTGTTCACAAGGACCAGATAGTCGATGGCAGACCCTGTCTGGTCCGCCGCGGTCTGTGTGTCCCCGCTTTCTGCTCCCTGTGTGCCGGTCCCCGCTCCTTCTGTCTCTGCCTCCGCGCTCTCCTGCTGCGCGCTCTCCGGCTGCGCAGCTGACGGCGAGGCGGTGCCCGCGCTGCCCCCGCATCCCGTCAGCAGAGACAATGTCAAGGCAAGCGCCATACTCATTGCCGCAAACTTTTTCATACCCACTACCCCATTACAGACCGGCCGTATCCCCCTCACGGCCGGTCCTGCCGGACGTCTGTCCGGATCAGCGATTATTGACTTCCGCGTACTGTTTGTCCGAAACGGGCTCCAGCCACTCACTGCTGCCGTTCTCACCGGGCACCTCGATGGAGAGGTGGGAGAACCAGCTGTCCGCCGCGGCGCCGTGCCAGTGCTTGACATCCACCGGGATGTGCACGCAGTCGCCGGGATACATCTCTACAGGCTCCTTGCCCCACTCCTGGTAGAAGCCGTGGCCGTCGACGCAGACGAGGATCTGCCCGCCGCCCTTGTCGGCATGATGGATATGCCAGAAATTGCGGCAGCCGGGCTCAAAGGTGACATTGAAGATGCCCACGCCCTGTGTGCAGATGGGCTGCAGGTAGCTGGTCCCCGTGAACCACTTGTTGAAATTGACGTTTTCCGGTCCCACAGGGAAGGTCGCCGACTTCTCAAAGGCCTCCTTGGTAACGGCCGGCTCCTCCTGGCCCCACACTTCCATGGCAAGCCGGAAGACTGCCCAGCCCTTGGGCCAGCCGGTGTACATGGCCACATGGGTGATGATGGCCCCGATCTCCCTTTTGCTCACGCCGTTCTTCCTGGCGTTCTGCAGGTGGAACTGCAGGGAGCTGTCCGTGATGCCCGAAGCCATCAGGGATACCACTGTCAGGATGCACTTGGTCTTCGTGGAAAGTGCGTCCTCGTTCCAGACCTCTCCGAACAGCACATCGTCGTTGAGGTGCGCGAACATGGGAGAGATGTCACTGAGCTGTGCTCTTCCCGCTGTCTGTACGATCTTTTCGTTCTTCTTACCCATTGTCTTACCTCCGTGTGGGTCGTTGCCTGTGATGCTGTATGTTTTCAATGGAAAATGGCTACATCTTCAAACCAGTAGGCTCTCTCCAGCGTGCCGTTGGAATTGAGGCAGGTCCCGGCCTTGATAGAGCCGTCCAGAATGCCCTCGCAGCAGTGGATCATCTTGTCCAGATAGGCCTTCTCCACGTCCAGCTCGCCGTGGCAGGGGCAGATCCTGTCATACTTGTCCCCCAGATCCTTCATCTTGTGCAGGGCCGCCAGATAATTCTCCACGCTCTGCCCCGGGAACTGCATGTAGACGGGGAAATGTTTGGCCACGGAATCCGCGCTGAAGAGGATCCTGTCCTTCTCGTCCAGAAGGGCGATGCTGCCGGGCGTGTGCCCCGGAATATCCAGCACCTTCAGACAGACGCTGCCGGCGCGGATCAGGTCGCCTTCCCTGACCGTCTGGATATCCGCGTCCGCCGGACAGGCATCGCGGATGAATTCCACTTCCTTCTCCCCCATCAGGAAATGAGAGAACTGCCTGTTGCCGGTCGTGTGGTCCCCGTGAAAATGCGTATTGACGACGGTGATCTTACCGCTGCGGGCTCCCTCCGCCAGAGATTTGACCAGCCCGAGCAGGTCCCCGGAGCCAAAACCGGTGTCAATCAGGACCGCTTCCGTCCCGCCGTCGAGCAGGTACATGCGGACCGTACCGTCCTCAATGGTCCAGATGCCGTCTGTGATGGGAATTACGTTATAACTCATCCGCTTGCCTCCTTTCTGTCTGCAGACTCATATGAATAATATACACCCGACGGGACTTGTCTGCATCAGTGAAATGCCTCCGGGGCCCGCCGCTGAAAGAACTCCCCTTACTTCCCGGCAAGCGCCGCTCCCAGCTCAAATGCCTTCTGACATTCCTGCGGGAAGATCTCCTCGTGCCTCTTCTTCTTGGCCTCCGGGTCGAACATCGACCACGGCCAGTCTGTCCTGCTGTAGTCCTTCAGCTGCAGTGTGTTGCCGCTGATGAACAGCTCCGTCGGCCCCACGAAACGGCTGAGCGTCTGCTGATAGTTCTGCATCATCTGCAGGTACATGGTATCCGGCGCGTTGCTCGTCATCATAAGCAGCACCGGGACCGGACGCTCATTGCAGCAGGGCGTCTCCAGATTATACGTCAGATACTGGAAGATCAGACGCTCATACAGCGCCCGGAAGGAAGCCGTCAGCTCTCCCAGATAATTGGGCGATCCGATGATCAGACCGTCCGACTCTCTGATCGCGTCCAGCACCGGCGTGAGCCCGTCCTTACAGATACAGTGCCCCTTGAACTTCTCCTTCTTACATCCGAAGCAGGAGATACATCCTGTGTACCTCTCCAGGCGGAACAGGTCAAACTTCTGCACCGCTGCGCCCTCTGACTCCGCTCCCCTTATGGCTTCATTGATCAGTGTGTCCGTGTTCCATCCCTTCCTGGGACCGGCGTTGACCGCGACGATCTTCCTGCTCATGGTCTGGTTCTCCTTTCACGTGTCCGCAGCTAACATATTTATTATAACATGCCGTCTTGTTCTGTCACATGCGGGCAGGCCGATGCCGGAACGTTATATCCGCCGTGATTTTTCCATTATTTCACAGTGAAAATAACGACTCTTAGCCGGAACGTTATTTCCGCTGTGATTTTTCCATTATTTCACAATGAAAATAACGACTCCTGACCGGAACGCTATTTCTTCTGTGATTTTTGGCATACTTCACGGAAGAAATAACGATGCTCAGCCGGAACGTTATATCCGCCGTGTTTTTTCCATTATTTCACAGTGAAAATAACGTCTGCCGCCGGAGCCATCTCCGGCGGTTATTGCTTTCGATATATGCTTCCTGTGTAGTATAATGTACTGCGCAAGTTTACGATGTGGAGGTAAGTCATCATGGGTGCATTGATCAATGCAGCTGCCATCGTCGCCGGCGGTGTCATCGGGCATCTGGCGGGGCGGTGGTTCCGGGAGGAGCAGCAGGAAGCGCTGACCAGGGTCTGCGGTGTCAGTGTCCTGTTTATTGCCATTGCCGGAGCCATGGAGGGCATGCTGCAGATCGACGGCGGGCGAGTGACCAGCGGGCGGTCCATGCTGGTGGTCCTGTGTCTGGCCATTGGGGCCCTGATAGGCGAGCTGATCGGGATAGAAGAATTTTTCGTACGGTTCGGAGAATGGCTGAAGGTGCGGACGGGCAACAGCGGGGACGCGTCCTTCGTGGGCGCTTTTGTGACAGCGACGCTGACGGTCTGTATCGGCGCCATGGCGATCGTGGGATCGATCCAGGACGGTGTGACAGGCGATTATTCCACCCTGGCGGTCAAGTCTGTGCTGGATCTGATCATTGTGGCGGTAATGACGTCGACGCTGGGCAAGGGAAGTGCCTATTCCGCGATCCCGGTGCTGATCTTCGAGGGGGCGATCACCCTGCTGGCGCATCTGATCGCGCCGGTCATGACGGAGATGGCTATCAGCTATCTGTCCCTCATCGGGTCTGTCCTGATCTTCTGTGTGGGACTGAATCTTGTCTTCAATGCCCGGCTCCGGGTCGCCAATATGCTGCCCGCCGTGGTCCTGGCCGTGGCGGCGGCCTACCTGCCCTGGGGATTCTGATCCCGCTGAACGGAGACTGACCCGGCCGGGGAAGGCTGTTCCCGACATACAGAGATCCGGCCGCGCGGCGCGCTGCCGGATACAGGTCCCGCCCCCAACTGACGAAATATAAAACAGGAGACTTTCTATGAAAACCAGTACGCAGCGCGCGGCAGCGCTGTTCAGATTCGACACAAGATTTGTGAAGCCCAAGCTGTATCATCTGGCGGTCCTGGGCGCCGTGACGGCGGGACTGCTGGCGTGGATCCTGTCGGAGGAGAGTCCGGGCAGGCTTCTGGCGGCCAATGTGCTGCTGGCGGTATTCTGCGCGGTTACGATCGTGTGTCTGGCGGACGCCTGGATCAAGCAGCTGGAGTACAATCCCTATTCCTATAACACCATTATCTATTCCGGTTTTGCCCTGTTCGATCTGTTCCTGCTGGCCACGCATACGCGGGCGGCCATCCGGTGCGCCGCGGTCCCGGAGTCCTTCACCCGGGAGGCGGTGGTGCTGACGCTCCTGAATTCCGCCAAAAACTACATGGTCCTGACGGCGCCTTTTCTCTGTCTCTTCGCGGCGGCACTGTTTATCTCGAATCTGTCCCTGATCCGGCATGAGGGGCGCCGGTTCGTGAACATCCTGGGGATCATCCTGTCCCTGCTCCTGGTCGGCGGCGAGGTGGTGATCCACCTGCTCAACCGCATCACAAACGTGGGACTGGCTGCCGCGGCGGCAGCCTCCGCGGTCACGGCGGGCGCGGAGGATGCCGTATCCCAGGCTGCGGGAAGCGGGGCTCTGGAAAGCGCCGCGGCCCTGGCAGCCCGTTTCCGGATCATGCGATTCGCCGTCAATCTGAGCGCTTCCTTCTATCTGTATTTCGAATGCATGATCATAGGGACCATCATCGCCTTCGCGGTCACGGCCTTCTACCGGCCTGCCTATGACAAGGATTATCTGATCATCCTGGGCTGCGGCCTGATGCCGGACGGCACGCCCACGCCCCTCCTCAAGGGACGGGTGGACCTGGCCCTGGATTTCTACCGCCGCCAGCTGAAGGAGACCGGACGCGAGGCGCTTTTTGTCGTCTCCGGCGGACAGGGCAGGGACGAGGTCCAGTCAGAGGCCGCCTCCATGCGGGATTATCTCCTGTCCCGCGGCATCGCCGCGGACCGGATCATCCTGGAGGACAAGTCCGACAACACCGCCGAAAACATGCTTTTCTCCAAGGCCTGTATCCTCAAGGATGCCCGGGAGCGCGGGCGGCTGGCCGGGGACAGGGACAAAGCAGCCCACGATGAAAATGAAAAAGCCGCCGGAGAGGACAGTCCTTCTACTGTCCTGCTCAAGCGGCTGGGATTGATCCCCCTGCATACGACCTACCCCACCAAGGGGCCTCTGAGCCGGGTCGCCTTCTTCACCACCAACTATCACGTTTTCCGGGCGGGCCTCAAGGGACGCCGGGTCCGTATGCGTGTCCAGGGCATGGGCGCCCCCACGAAATGGTATTTCTGGCCCAATGCGGCCGTGCGTGAATTCGTCGGTCTCCTGACGGAGCACCGGCTCAAACAGGGCCTGCTCCTGGGCGGCATCATCGTCTTCTACGGCGTGCTCACTCTTCTGATCCGGTGAGATCACTGGTACGGTAAGACCACTGGGCCAGTAAGACCACTGGTCCGGTGAGACCACTGGTCCGGTGAGATCACTGGTCCACGGTGATGACCCCGTTCTCCGCCCGGATGGTGAAGGTCCCGGTCAGCTGCGCGTTCAGGAGCTGACCGTAGTGGGACAGTCTCTCCTCTTCGTTGCGGCTCTCGTCGATGTCATCGAGGTAGTCGGCGCTGTCGCCGGAGGGCTGGAGGCCGCCGGCGTCGGCCGGCTGCAGGGTACTGGCCGATATCTTCTGTCTTGTGGAAATGATATAGGAAGGCGCCACGGCCTGCATCCAGGCGTCACAGTTGCTGGTGGCGTCAGCGTGGTGGCTGGCCTTGAAAATGTCGGCGTGGACGTCGATGCCCGCCTCCAGGATGGCCTGCTCATTCTGGCTGTGCATGTCCCCGCAGGTCAGATAGCGCACGCCGCCGCAGGTGATCATGGTGACCAGCGACCGGTCATTCAGATAGGGCACCACCGTCTCGCCCGCGGGATAATTCTTCATCCGGTGCCAGAGCACCTCGGCCCGGGCGTCTCCGATCCGGAAGACGGAACCCTCGTCCAGCCAGACCACTTCGATGCCCCGGGCCTCCGCCACCTCCAGGATCTCATGATAAGAATGGGTGGTCCTGCTCCGCTCCGGATCGCCGATGTTCCAGAGCAGGTTCTCATACCAGGTCTCGCCCGCGTTGGAAGGATCGGCGTATTGCAGCTCCTCCGAGGATTCGGGCAGGTAGATCTTCTCTATATGGAAGAAGTCATCCTGCATGATGGTGGTCATGAGACCGTAATGGTCGTTGTGCCAGTGCGAGACATAGAGATCCAGCCTGTCGATGCCCTTCTCCTTGAGCCAGCGGATCACCGTGCTCTGGGTGAGGTCCCACTCCGTGTCGGTGTAGCCGGTGTCCATGAGAAGCTTGTCCTCCCCGGAGCTGACCAGTATGGCGTCGCCGGACATGGGCCCGTTTCCGTAGTTGATCGATGTGATGGCCATGGTGCCGGTGTGTTTCACCCGTTCTGCCACTGTGTCCGCGCTCGTCGTGACCAGCTGTGCCGCTGTCAATACGCACAGCGCCGCCTTCAGCAAAAAACCACCTGTCATTCGGTTCCTCTTTACTTTCTAAACGCTCACCGCGTTCCTGTCTCCTGTGTTCTTCCTGCTTCTCTCAAGTCTGTTTATCATATCAGATTATCTTCTTTTCTGCCATATACGGAAAAAACTGCTATAATAATAATCAGTTTCTACATTCATAAGGAGGTTCGTATCATGAAAGGAAACGGAGTATCCCCTGTTCTTGCTATCATCGTTTCACTTGTGTTCATCCTGTGCACGGTCCTTCTCTTCCGCGCGGGCCACGCGATCTGGGGCGTGATCTTTTTGATCATCAGTATTGACTGCTTACTGGATGTACCGCTGGCTTTGAAATCATAGGACGCAGGCAAAAAAGAGTAATTTAGCCAGTAATTTAGAAAGCATAAACGAATTCCTCGAAGACGCGCTCTCGCTCAATCGGAAACGCAGCAGTACTAACATTTTTCCATCGCCGGAGGCTCGGAAAAATGAAGTACTGGCGTTTCCTAAAGGTCTTCGAGGAATTGTTTATGCTTTAACATACTTTAGCAAGAATTCCCCCATCCTCTAAGGTGGTGGGATGAATTGCGTTTGTTTCTGATCCTCTGTTCCTACATCTACGAAAAAAGAACGCTTGTTCGAATTCTGGACTTGTGCTATACTGTTATCAACAGCGGGAATCTATATCAGTCGAATTGGAGGAAACGTTGATAATATGTATAATTATGACCATAATGCGCATTCAGTCT
>DGGX01000112.1 GCA_002392385.1 Lachnospiraceae bacterium UBA3863 | reverse complement strand
AACTTCCTGATGCAGTTCCAGTCTGACATCATCGACGCCAAGGTCCAGAGACCTCAGTGCGTTGAGACCACCGCCATGGGCGCTTCCTATCTGGCAGGCCTGGCAGTCGGCTTCTGGAGCAGCAAGCAGGATGTTATCAAGAACTGGGCACTCGACAAGGAGTTCGAGCCCGCCATGGATGCCGAGACCAGAGCGAAAGAGCTCAAGAACTGGAAGAAGGCCGTCGGCACGACCCTCGGCTGGGCCAAGGACTGATGACAGTCTGAAGGCACTTCTGCCTGTTCACCTCCGTGCGGGGTGATGATCTATCGGATATCTCCGGATCTGCGGGCCGGGGGAGAAAGGTCCGCAGGTCCGGTACAGCCGCAAGGCTATGCAGATATCAGCTGTAACAACTTGTCACTATTAAGAAAGGGGTATTATTATGCAAGCTTATATAGCAGAATTCATCGGAACGGCTATGCTGGTTCTTCTGGGCGACGGTGTCTGCTGCAACGTCAGCCTTAACAAATCCGGCATGAAGGGCGGCAACTCTGTGCACATCCTTATCGGCTGGGGCATGGCAGTTATGGTTCCCGCATTCTCGTTCGGCGCAATGTCCGGCGCACACTTCAATCCCGCTGTGACCATCGGCGCGGCTCTCCGCGGCGGCCTGGCATGGGAACTGGTTCCCGGATATATCATTGCACAGCTGCTCGGCGGCTTTGTCGGCGCTGCGATCCTGATGGTTCTCTATGGCGATCACATCGCTGCTACTGATGACGATGCCACGATCCGCGGCTGCTTCTGCACAGGACCTTCCATCCGCAACATGGGTCTGAACTTCCTGTCTGAGTTCGTCGCCACCTTCGTCCTGGTCTTCACCCTGGCTTCCATCCCCGGTGAGGCTGGCGCTTCCGGTGCAAGCTGGATCCTCGTCTACGGCGTCATCGTTGCGTGCGGCGCTTCCTTCGGCGGTCTGACCGGCTATGCCATGAACGCGGCAAGAGACAGTGCTCCTCGTCTGGCTTATCAGCTCCTTGCTCCCAACAAGGGCGCGAAGGATCCCGACTGGGGCTATGGCTGGATCCCGGCAGTCGCTCCGATCTGCGGCGCGATCGTTGCTTCCCTGCTCTTCAACGTCCTTCACTGATCACAGGATCTGTCAGGATAAGAGCACAGCATAATCGTACAAGTGCATAATTCCAAGTGAGAACGGAGTCGGAGCATTGTCTTCCCGGATGTCCCCGGGTCGGTGGTCTCCGGCTCCGTTTTACATGGAAGATCAGGAGGTAACTCTTATGTATGATGTAGTAGTCATTGGCGCAGGCGTCACGGGATCTGCGGTGGCCAGAGAGCTGTCCCGCTATCCCTTAAATGTCTGTGTCCTGGAAAAAGCAGAAGATGTCTGCTGCGGCACATCCAAGGCCAACAGCGCCATCGTCCACGCCGGTTTCGACGCGGCGGAGGGCTCCCTGATGGCTCGCTTCAATGTCCGCGGCAATGAGATGATGGGCCAGCTGGCAGAGGACCTGGACATTCCTTTCCGCCGCAACGGCGCCATGGTCGTATGCATCCACAAGGAAGCCCTCGGCGGCCTGCAGGAGCTCTATGACCGCGGCATCGCCAACGGTGTCAAGGAGCTGCGGATCCTGAACCGTGAGGAGGCTCTTGAGATGGAGCCCAACCTCTCCGAGAACACCCAGGGCGCCCTTTACGCGCCTACCAGCGGCATCATCTGTCCCTTCATGCTGAACATCGCCATGGCGGAGAACGCGGCGGTGAACGGCGTGGAATTCCGTTTCAACACCAAGGTCCGCTCCTTTGAGAGCCACATCTGCGAGAAGTGCGGAGAGCCCGTCTGGACCATCCACACCAACAACGGCGACGTGCAGACCCGTTACGTGGTCAATGCCGCCGGCGTCTACGCCGATGAGCTCCACAACATGGTCAGCGCCGACAAGATCCACATCACCGCCCGCCGCGGCGACTATTGCCTGTTGGATCACGAGTGCGGCGACCACGTGAAGCACACGATCTTCCCGCAGCCCACCAAGCTCGGCAAGGGCGTCCTCGTCTCCCCGACCATCCACGGCAACCTGATCGTAGGCCCTACGGCTGTGGATATCGAGAACAAGGAAGGCACCAACACCACCGCGGCCGGCATCGCGGACCTCATCGAGAAGTCCACGAGCCACGTCCGCAACCTGCCTCTCCGCAGCGTGATCACCTCCTTCGCCGGCCTCCGTGCCCATGAGGACCATCACGAATTCATCATCGGCGAGGTCAAGGATGCACCGCACTTCTTTGACTGCGCCGGCATCGAATCCCCCGGCCTCACCTCCTCGCCTGCCATCGGCGAGTACGTGGGCGGATGGTTCAAGGAGCGATTCGGCGTGGAGCAGAAGGAAGACTGGATCGGCACCCGCAAGGGCATCACGGATCCCAAGACCATGTCCTTCGAGGAGCGCGCGGCGCTCATCAAAGAGAAGCCGGCATTCGGCAGGATCATCTGCCGCTGCGAGTCCGTCTCCGAAGGCGAGATCCTGGAGGCCATCCATCGTCCGCTGGGCGCCAAGTCCCTGGACGGCGTGAAGCGCAGAGTGCGCGCGGGCATGGGCCGCTGTCAGGCCGGTTTCTGCTCACCGCGTGTCATGGAGATCCTGCACAACGAGCTGGGTCTCGACTACGAAGAGATCACCAAGAGCGGCGGTCACTCCAACCTTGTGTTTGAAAAGACCAAAGGAGAGGGGAGGGAGTCATGAGTTTAGCATATGATCTTGTCATCGTCGGCGGCGGCCCCGCAGGTCTGTCCGCAGCAGCGGCAGCAAGAGAAGCCGGGCTCGAGAGCATCCTGATCCTGGAGCGCGACAAGGAGCTCGGCGGTATCCTGAATCAGTGCATCCACAACGGCTTCGG
>DGGX01000048.1 GCA_002392385.1 Lachnospiraceae bacterium UBA3863 | reverse complement strand
GGCGGCTCTTTTTTCTGCGAAGGACTTCGCCGAATACTTTTTCCAGCCTCTTGAGGTCTGTGCCGCGCAGGAGATCCTCGTAGTCAATGGGAGGCTGGTAGCTGCGCACCTCCCTGGGGAGATCCTGCGCACGAAAATAACGCACGCCGGCCTGCTCCCGGCAGACAGCGAGTTCCTCGGACATATATTTGAACATCTTGTATTCCAGAAGGCGGCGGACCAGTTCTTCGCGGGGATCCGCTTCTTCCTCGCCGGTCTCCTCGTCTTTTTCGCGGGGCAGGAGCATACGGCTCTTGATATCCAGAAGCGTCGCCGCCATGACCAGAAATTCGCTGGTCACGTTCATATCATCCGTGTCCAACTCCCGTACATAGGCCAGATACTGGTCGGTGATCTCCGCGATGGGAATGTCATAGATGTCTACTTTGTTCTTGTCGATCAGGTGCAGGAGAAGGTCCAGCGGGCCTTCAAAAGCCTGCAGTTTAACAGGAATGGCCATGAATGGTTCCTTTCGGTGACAGCTCGATCACGGTGAGCTCCCCTGGGTTGAAGATACGGATGGGCAGGGTGTGCATGCCCAGGCCGCAGCTGACGATCAGATCCCTGCCGTAGAGACTGTATCTGCCCCCGCTGCAGCGCGGAAACAGGGCCGGCGCCGGGGAAACGACACCCCCGATCAGGGGGAGCCGCATGAGGCCGCCGTGCAGGTGGCCGCTCAGCGTCAGGTCTGCCCCCCATCCGGCATAGGCAGCAAAAAAGGCCGGATCATGGGCCAGCAGGATCTGGAAGTGCTCCGGATCGCCCTCGCCCAGGTATCCGTCTATATCCGCCGGCTCCAGCCGGTGTTTCATGAATTTCCGGTAATGGGAGGCCGGCAGCTCCAGACCGGCGATCCGCAGATCGCCGAAAACGGCTGTCTCATTATGGAGGGTCTGCACCCCCGCCTCCTTAAGGGCCTTCTGGAAGCGCCGGTATCTCTTCCCGCAGTGGCTTCCCGGCGCGTGCAGGCGCGCCTCATGATTGCCCTCCGCCATCATGACCGGGGCAATAGAAGCCAGTCTCCGCAGTAGGTCCAGGCTGACGGCATACCAGCTGTCGTCTCCCTCCGCGGCGCGGGAGGCCTGAGAGGATACAACCTGGTCGCCGCCGGACAGGATCAGGTCCGGCCGGAGCCTCTCCGCGGCCTCTGCCAGGGCGGCATTGCCCTTTCCATAGTCCTTCTCATGAAGATCCGTGAGGTAAAGGATCCGGACAGGCCGGGTGATCTTGCTGCTGGAGACCGAATACCTGCGGACCACGAACCTGTGGTTGTCTATGACCATGGAGCCCAGACACAGACCGGCCGCCGCCGATACCGCCGCGGCGCAGATGTATAAAGCTTCTCTGTCTCTGCCTTCTGTCATCCTCTGGTCTCCCGGTGCAGGTCTCTGTGATGGAATTGTTTCCTGCCGGACGCGTAGTCCCCCACGATCTGACCCTTTCCGTTCAGCAGATATTTATAGGTGACCAGTCCGTCCAGGCCCACCGGTCCGCGGGCATGGATCTTGCCGGTGCTGATCCCCACCTCGGCGCCGAACCCGTAACGGAATCCGTCCGCGAACCTTGTGGAGCAGTTCCTGTAGACACCGGCGCTGTCTGTCATGCGGAGGAAATAATCCGCCGCTGCGTCATCCTCTGTGAGTATGCAGTCCGTGTGATGCGAGCCGAACCGGTTGATATGGCTTACGGCCTCCCGGACATCCTCTGTCAGCTTCAGGGAGATCACCAGGTCGTTGTACTCCGTGTCAAACTCACCCTCTTCCATATATTCCACCGGCAGGCCGGCTGTGCGGCCCACCAGGTCCGCGGCCTCCCGTGTGCCGCGAAGTCTGACGCCGGCGGCGTCCAGGGCAGAGGCGATGGGGGGCAGCAGCCTTTCCGCCGCGCCGCGCTCGACCAGCAGGGTCTCCACCGCGTTGCAGGCGGCCGCGTACTGGACCTTGGCGTCCACGATGAGAGGGATGGCCTTTGTGAGGTCGGCCGTTCCGTCGATATAAATATGGCAGATGCCGCTGGAATGGCCCATCACCGGGATCCTGGTGTGCTCCATGATATAGCGCACGAAGGCGTTGGATCCCCGGGGGATCAGGAGGTCCACCTCCCGGTCACAGGAGAGGAGCTCGTCGATCTCCGTGTGGAGCTCGGCCTGCAGCAGACAGCTTTCGGGCAGGCCGGCCTTAAGAGCGCTCTCCTTGATGATGGAGAAAAGGACCCGGTTGGTCTCCGCGGTCTCCTTGCCGCCCTTGAGGATCGCGCAGTTGCCGCTCTTAAGGCAGAGAGCGGCCACCTGGACCATGGCGTCCGGCCGGGCCTCGAAGATGACCCCGATCACGCCGATGGGAACGGTGACCTTCTGCAGGACGAGGCCCTCGTCCAGCTCTCTTTCCAGCAGGACCCTGTGAGCGGGATCTGGAAGTGACTGCAGCTGGCGCAGCCCGCTGATGCTGTCCCGCATCTTGGTCTCGTCATAGCGGAGCCTTTTCATGACGGCACTCGAGAGAGAGGCCTCCTCCGCCGCCCGCAGGTCGGCGGCATTGGCGGCGAAGATCCTGTCACGGTTCTCCTCCAGCCCCTGGGCGATATATTCCAGTGCCTGGTTCCTGGCCTCCGCGGACGCGGCTGCCATCTCCGGAGCCGCAAGCTTCATCGCGGCTGCTTCTTCACGAATATGCATGGTCTCCTCCTTTAAACAATAATCCCCCGGCTGTACACCGGGGGATCCTGTTGTCAGATCACGGAATATCAGAACTTCCTCTTTCTGGCGGCTTCGGACTTCTTCTTGCGCTTTACGCTGGGCTTCTCATAGTGCTCTCTCTTGCGGATCTCCTGCTGGATGCCCGCCT
>DGGX01000119.1:18482-21073 GCA_002392385.1 Lachnospiraceae bacterium UBA3863 | reverse complement strand
AGGGCATCATGGTCAACATCTATCACGCCATCGACGACGCCTCCAAGAAGTACGGCATGGAAGGCAACTACGTGGCTGGCGCCAACATCGCCGGCTTCCTCAAGGTCCTCACCGCCATGGAAGCACAGGGAATCGTCTGATCGATCCCGCAAGATCACAGAGCATCCTGAGAGGCTGCCGCATTTGCAAAAATGCGGCGGCCTCTTTTTCTCTCTTGAGAAATGGGGAATCTTCTCTTATTATGGTAAAATGATTTAACAACAATAAGTCATTCGCGGAGGGGTCACATGCAGACCTATGAATTGATCGCCCCCTGCCATTTCGGCATGGAGAGCGTACTGAAAAGAGAGATCTACGATCTCGGCTACGAGATCACGGAAGTCAGCGACGGCCGCGTCACCTTTGAGGGAGACGCCGAGGCCGTGGCCCGGGCCAACATCGGCCTGCGCACGGCGGAGCGCGTGCTCCTGAAGGTGGGGAGCTTCAAGGCCGTCACCTATGAAGAGCTGTTTCAGGGCACCCGCGCCCTGCCCTGGGAGGAATTCCTGCCTCCGGACGCCCGCTTCTGGGTGACCAAGGCCGCCAGCGTCAAGAGCCGCCTCTTCTCTCCTTCCGACATCCAGTCTGTGATGAAGAAGGCCATGGTGGAGCGCATGAAGACCGGCTGGCGCAGGGATACCTTCCCCGAGACAGGCGACGACTATCCGGTCCGGGTCTTTCTCATGAAGGATGTGGTGACCTGCGCCATCGACACCACCGGCGAGTCCCTGCACAAGCGGGGCTACCGCAGGATGAAGGTCACGGCCCCCCTGGCTGAGAATCTGGCCGCCGGCCTCCTGATGCTGACCCCCTGGAAGCCCGGCAGGATCCTGGTGGATCCCTTCTGCGGCAGCGGGACCTTCCCCATCGAGGCCGCCCTGATGGCCGCCGGGATCGCCCCCGGCCTCTACCGGAATTTCACCGCCGAGAAGTGGACACACCTGATCCCCGCCCGGATCTGGAAGGATGCCTCGGACGAGGCCGGCGACATGATCGACATGTCCGTCGACTGCGATATCCAGGGCTATGACATCGATCCCGCCGCCATCGCCGCCGCCCGTGAGAACGCCCGCCTGGCCGGCGTGGACAAAATGATCCACTTCCAGGTGCGCCCCGTCAGCGCCCTCTCCCATCCCAAGCGCTACGGTTTCATCGTGACCAACCCGCCCTACGGCGAGCGCCTGTCCCCGGACGACCTGACCGCCGTGGACAAGCTCTACCAGGAGCTGGGCCAGGCCATGGGAAGACTGCAGGACTGGTCCCTCTACGTGATCAGCTCCTACGAACACTGCGAGGAGGCCCTGGGCATGAAGGCCGCCAGGAACCGCAAGCTCTACAACGGCATGCTCAAGACCTACTTCTACCAGTTCCCGGGCGCCAGACCGCCCCGCAGAGACAGCTGAGAATCCCTGCTTCTGCCAGTTCCCGGGCGCCTGACCGCCCGCAGAGACAGCTGAGAATCATACGCACAGGAGTATAATTATGCACACGATCGTTTTTGCCACCGGCAACCGGGACAAGATCCGCGAGATCCGCGAGATCATCGGCGACAGGTCCATCCGCGTCCTTTCCATGCGGGAGGCCGGCCTGGAGACTGATCCCGAGGAGAACGGACAGACCTTTGAAGAGAATGCCCTGATTAAGGCGCAGGCTGTGTACGATCTTCTACAGACACAGCGGCAGGCGGGCACCTGCCTGCTGCCCGCGGAGGACCAGGTGACTGTCATGAGCGACGACTCCGGCCTCTGCGTGGACGCCCTGGACGGGGCGCCCGGCGTCCTCTCCGCCCGCTACATGGGCCGCGACACCGACTACCGGCTCAAGATGCAGCACATCATGGACCTCCTGGACGGCCTGACCGGCGAGGCCCGCAGCGCCCGCTTCGTGGCCGCCGTGGCCGTCATCCTGCCCGACGGCACCCACAGAGTCGTCCGCGGCGCCATGGAAGGCCAGATCGGCCACACCATCGCCGGCGAGCACGGCTTTGGCTACGATCCCTTCTTCTTCCTGCCCCAGTATGGCAGGACCAGCGCCGAGATCTCCCCCGAAGAGAAGAACGCCATCAGCCACCGCGGCGCCGCCCTGCGCCAGGCACTGGCAGTGCTGGATGAGTGGGAGGCGCAGACGGGGAACCTTAGTTGAAATAAATGAATCCGCCTGTTTGATGGTTGTGTAGGGTACTACACGACCTCCAGACCGGCAGATTTGTTTGAGATAATTGGATCCGCCCTTTTCAAGGTCCTGTAGCTACCTACACGACCGCCAGAAGGGCGGATCTCCCCACAGACCCCCAGATATAGATATCAACAAAAAAACAGCCTGGCGGCTGTTTTTTGATTTGGAGCGTCGCACAGTGCATCACTCCCGTTTCTGTCTTCTGCGGCTAACAGGACTCGAACCTGCACCCTCGCGGAATGGAACCTAAATCCATCGTGTCTGCCAGTTCCACCATAGCCGCCTGCGGATCGGGAATCAGCGGCGCGGAGCCTGGCTCCGCGCCTTCTGGGATCCTGCAGTAAACTGGGCCAGTTGGATTCGAACCAACGAATGCA
>DGGX01000119.1:18229-18417 GCA_002392385.1 Lachnospiraceae bacterium UBA3863 | reverse complement strand
GTGCTGTGCCTTACCCCTTGGCGATGGCCCATCGCACGGGCGTCATGCCCGTTGTCCGTCCGGTCAGCTCCCGGATAAAAAAACATAAGAGCCTGTCATTCCGGAAACGGCGAGGACAAACCCTTAGAATTATAAGGGTGGGTAGTGGGACTCGAACCCACGCTCTCCAGAACCACAATCTGGCGCGT
>DGGX01000119.1:17834-18178 GCA_002392385.1 Lachnospiraceae bacterium UBA3863 | reverse complement strand
CCACAATCTGGCGCGTTAACCAACTACGCCATACCCACCATATTCTGTTGTCTGTCCGAGCTCGGACAAATATGCCCGGGGGGACTCGAACCCCCGACACCCGGCTTAGAAGGCCGGTGCTCTATCCAACTGAGCTACGGACACATAACTCACATCACAATGGGATGATGCCATTATGAAAGCGGGTGATGGGAATCGAACCCACATATCTAGCTTGGAAGGCTAGTGTTCTACCACTGAACTACACCCGCGCATTAGATCTTCAATTGTCATCCTGTACCGCAGTCGGGGTGACAGGATTCGAACCTGCGACTTCCTGGTCCCAAACCAGGCGCTCTAGCCAA
>DGGX01000119.1:0-17788 GCA_002392385.1 Lachnospiraceae bacterium UBA3863 | reverse complement strand
TAGCCAAGCTGAGCCACACCCCGTTAAGGCCATCGGTCAAATGCAAAAGTTATTATATCTTAAGGTGTAATAGATGTCAACAGCCTATTTTACGACTTTTTCGGGCTTGTGGCAGGGGTTCCGGAGAGCCGGAAGAGACAGGACGGAAGGCCTCTCCCGCCCTGTCTTCTCTGTTCTCTTCTCCTGATCTGCCCGGTCCCGCCAGGCAGATCCCGCCAGACTGCTTCCGCATGGTCATGCCAGGCAGAACCTGTCAGACTGCTTCCGCCTGTTCTTATCAGACATCCCCTCATTCATCCCGGAAGTATTCGATGGTCCTGCGCAGGCCTTCCCGGGGCGAGATGGTGGGCGCCCAGCCGAGGAGCCGGCCTGCCAGGGTGATGTCGGGGCAGCGTCTGGTGGGATCGTCCTGGGGCCTGGCCATGTATACGATGCCCGAGCGGGAGTCGGACAGGTCCAGCACCAGGTCGGCGATCTCCTTGACGGTCATCTCCACGGGATTGCCGATGTTGACGGGGCCGGTGATGCCGTCGGTCTCCATCATCCGCACGATGGCTTCCAGGGTATCGTCCACGTAGCAGAGGCACCTGGTCTGCAGGCCGTCGCCGTAGATGGTGATGGGCTTGCCGGAAAGGGCCTGGAGGATGAAATTGGAGACGACGCGGCCGTCCCGCCGGAGCATGCCCGGCCCGTAGGTGTTGAAGAGGCGCACCACACGGATATCGGTGCCGTACTGGCGATGATAGTCGAAGAAGAGCGTCTCCGCCATTCTTTTGCCCTCGTCATAGCAGGACCGGATGCCGATGGAATTGACATTGCCCCGGTAGGACTCGGGCTGCGGGTGGACCAGGGGCTCACCGTAGGTCTCGCTGGTGCTGGTCAGGAGGATCCGGGCCCCGGTGTGGCGGGCCAGGTCCAGGAGATTGCAGGCGCCCAGGACACTGGTCCTGGCCGTGTGCACGGGGTCCTTCTGGTACTGGACCGGGCTGGCCTGGCAGGCCAGGTCATAGATCCGGTCCAGGGGGCCGGCGACCTCCACGGGGTCGATCACATCCTGCTGTATAAAGGTGAACCTGTCTTTCTCCAGAAGGTCCCGTATGTTCTCATAGGAACCCGAGCTCAGGTCGTCGAGACAGATCACTTCATTGCCTTCCGCCAACATTCTCCGGCACAAATGCGTCCCTATGAATCCTGCTCCGCCGGCGATCAATATGCGTTTCATTCCTTATTTCCTTCCAGTTTCCTTCTGATATTGGTTGAACTCTGTTCCTTGGTATAGGAGAAGAATACGATGTCCGCGCCTCTTTTGCGGAGCTCGCCTCTCTCCCACTCCCAGTAGGGATTGCCCCGGTAATCGTCACCGGAGAAAAAGCAGTCAAAAGGCCTCCGGTCCCATTCCAGGAGCCGGGAGGGATCGTCCTCGATGGCCACCACCTCATCCACGTAGCGCACCGCGGCCAGGATCTCCATGCGCTCCTCCAGGGTTATGGTGGGGTCGATGCCCTTGAATTTTCTCACCAGGGCGTCGCTGAGCACACCCGCGCGCAGGTAGTCGCACTCCGCGGCCGCCCGCTTCAGGAGCCGCAGGTGGCCCACATGAAACAGGTCAAAAACGCCCATGACCAGGCCGACCTTGTAGGGCTTGCCGCTCTGCGGCGCGCCGGTACTCTTCTCTCTGTCCTTTCTCTCTTCCATGCTTACTTCCTTCCTGTGCCGGTGTCATAAAGGATCTCACTGCGCCGGTACCGCTTGCGGGCGGGCGGCAGCTGCATGTATGTGTCCCCGTAGCGGGCGCGCAGGATGGCGTCCCAGCCGGCGGGCACCGGCAGCATCATGTCCTCAAAGGGCATCTGCAGGGTCTGGTCCACCCACGCGGCCGGCCAGATGTTCCTGTTCTTCCTGTTTCCGTAGTAGGCGGCCAGGATGCCGCGGAGGGAAGACTCCCCGCTGCCGCGGCACAGGCTGTCCAGCTGCCTGACCAGGTCCCGGCGGCTCTGGGTCTCCGCCAGCTGATAGTAGTGGCTGAGCTGGCTGCCGGGTACGTCCGCCGGTACGAACCGGGCGGGCGTGTAGGTGGCGGCATAAAGGGTCCTCTGCAGATGGCGCAGGCGGTCCTGCAGGCTCTCCTGGTCTTCCGGGCTCTCCGGGCACCTGTCCAGGGGCAGTATATCGATCCAGATGCCCTGGTGGCAGGTCTCCGGCGGCAGTCCCCGGTGGCGGGGCTCGACGGCCATTGTGCCGTCCCTGCGCAGCCGGCTGTAGCCGCCGCAGAAGCAGCCGGGGTCGCTGTCAGGCGTCTGCAGATGGAATCCTTCCCGGAATCCCTTGTCTCCCGCCTTCAGGAGGCGATCATAATCCTCCCTGGGCATGGCGACCGCCGCGTCATCCCCCCAGGGAATGAAGCCGCCGTGGCGGGCCGCTCCCAGAAGGGTGCCCCGCATGGCCATGTAGCGGAGGCCCCCGGCCTTACATGCCCTGTCCAGCTCGTGCAGGAGCTCCAGCTGGACCGCGTGCACCTCCCGCATCATGACGTCGGGGGCGAGTTCCCTGCGCCGCCTGTCCATGGCGCGCCGGTCGGTTCCCGCGTGGGCGTAGATCTCCGCCAGGCCTTCCCGGTTCCGGTTGTCCCGGACGAAGGCCTCTTCCCGCCTCCGGAAGCCCTCCCAGAGCGCCGTCAGGCCGAATCGTGCCTTGACCTCCTCCAGGGGCAGGACCTGTCCCGCCTCCGGGATGTGGATCCAGGTGTAGAAGATGGCCCGGAAGAGGACGTAGGCTGCCGGACAGCATCGGACCGCGAATTCCTGGTCATAGTAGCGGATCCTGTCCCCCGCCCGGAAGGCGTTGTAGGGGATCATGTCGATCATGGCCCGGTCCAGCACCGGCCTCAGGGCTTCGGACGGTGCCCCCCAGACCTGGGCCATGTCCGCGGGCAGAGGCTCCTCCGCCGGCGGCGACGACCGCAGGACGTCCGCGTAGATGTCCTCAAACACCCGGAGAAAAGCCTCCGGATCTCCCGGGATCTGCCTGCGCAGATAGTGAAGGAGGCCTTCTTCCCGGATGAGAGGCATGAGGATCTCCCCGCCGCCGCGGGTCTGGGGCACGGTCAGGATCCCCCTGTCCCGGAGCCTGTCCAGGTTGTCGGCGGCCGCCTCCAGGGCCGGCTCTCCCTCCGGCCAGAGGGGCCTTTTGACAGCCGTGCCGTCCGCCCGCAGCAGGGTGGCAAAACCATGCTCCCTCCCCCTGTCGGTGGAGAGGGCGGCGTAGATCACCCTGTCCGGGGAAGGCCCGGCGCCGCCGCGGCGGCACTCCGCCAGGTAGACGTTGCAGGCATAGGGCAGGGTGCCCTCCCTGACCATGTCGTCGTAGAGGTCTCCCTCCCAGCCCATAAGGGGGCTTTCGTAGAGATCGAAGGGCAGCATCCGGTCCCGGATGCTCTCGTCGGGCAGCCATTCATCCGTGTAGACCGCCTGGACGAAATCCATGTCCGGCATCAGGTAATAGAACCTGGGCAGCCCGAAGCCGGCTCGGCGCAACAGTCCTTCCATCTCCCGGCGGCCGTAGACCCCGGGCCTCCTGCCGGCAGGATCGAGGACCGAGAAGGGGACCTCCACGCAGGCATCTCTGGCTCCGCACAGGTACTTGATCCCGAACCGGTTGCGGAAGGCCAGGAGCAGGAGCCCGTCCTCCGCCAGCAGGCTGTAGAGGCGGGCCAGAAGGGCCGTCATATCCTCCCTCGGCCCCAGGGGCAGGACCGCGTCGATGCAGGCATAGACAGCGCCGTCCTCTCCCTCCGCGGGCATCCCGGGGATCTCCCTGTCCACCCGCCTGTAATGGCCTTCCAGCAGGGGGCGCAGCGGCTCTGTGTCCGTCCCCACCAGCAGGGCCCTGTCGCCGCCCGGGAAGGGATACCAGTTGAGGAGCCCCGCGCGGAGACTGGTGATTTTCTCATTTCTCTGTATCATGTTCAGAACCCTTGTCCGATCGCAGCCCGGCGGCCTTCACCGGACTGTCGCTTACGGCGTCTCTCCCAGCAGACGGAGGGCGATCTCCATACCGCCGTACAGATTCTCTTTCTCCATGAAGTAGTCCGCGTTCGGATCCCTGGAAACCACCGGTATGTAGGGCATGATGGGACCCTGTACCACCGGCACGTAGAAGACTCCTTTGGCCCGGAGGGCGTTGATATAGCTGTATTTGACCCAGTTGCGGCCGAAGGTCTCCACCAGGGCGGTCCCCTCGCGCATGAAGAGGGACGTGGCGGAGTTGGCGCCGTGGGGCGACAGGATCAGGTCCGCGTTATAGAAATACTTCATCTGCTCCCGCACGGGCAGGGTGTCGGGATCGATGACCGTAAGCCCGTACCTCCGGACAGCCGTGTCCCCGTTCAGGAGCTTGCGCGTCCCGCTCCTCTTCACGTAGAGGCGGGCCGGATACCTGTCCGGCTCCCGCTCCCATCCCGCCGTCATGCGTTCTGCCATCCGCCTGAGGACGGGGGCCGATCTGTGCTTGTCATTTTTCAGGAGCTTGGGATAATAGACTCTCTCAAAGCGGTAAACACTGCCCCGCTTGAAGTCGCGGACAGTCCGGATCCGCTCGTCCCCGATCCCGTAGAGATGCATGATCTCCCGGCAGTAGGGGCGGTCGCTGATCACATAGGTGCCGGTAAAGCCCGCCTCCTCCAGCAGCTGCACGAGGTCCATGCTCTCACAGAGGAAATGGGAATAATTGAAGGCCCACAGTCTGGCCAGGACGCACCAGTCGCCCGCCAGCGGAATGGGCTGCAGGAGCGGGGAACCGAAGCGGACAGGGAAGTCGTACTGGTGGGTGAAGTTGTCCCGCACGGCATAGGTATCCCAATGCTCCCTGAGGGCTCTGCCCTCCTCGTCGAAGAGGTACATGATCCCGTTGGAGGGGGTATAGGAGACCGTCCCCAGAAGGCCGGGGAAGACATAGAGCGCATAGCCCTCCTGCCGGATGGGGCGCAGCCGGCTCTCCGTCCTGACCAGGTCGGCCGCCGGGTGATAATCCTCCTCCCGGCCCAGCTCGAAGACCGGGATCCCCCAGGCGTCCAGGGCGTCCCGCATCTCCCGGTACTGCCGTTCCAGATTCACGGCGATCATGACGGCCTCGAAGAGGCCCTTCTCATAGTCCCCGCGGATCTCGTCCGGATCGCGCAGGCGGGCGTCCTGGTCCCGCAGTTCTCCGGCCCGGCGGTCATAGATGCCTGTGATCCGCAGATCATCCCAGTATTTCTCTACAGCACTGACCATCTGCCGGCCGTAATTTCCGTATCCCCAGACAGCAATATCTTTCATTCCCTGTGTTCCTTATTCCCTGTGTTCCTTCCAGGCCTTGGAGGCCACGGACGTCTGCGCCCAGTCGTCGTAGGCCTCTGTCTGTATATAGTGATAGCCGTCCGCCGCGAACATCTCCTCCGGCACCCGGGGGTCGATGACCTCTCCCCATACATAAAAGATGTCAAAAAAGTCCTTCGCGCAGCGCAGCGCCGTCTTCTGGAGCAGATCCAGGCGGCGGAGCTCCGCCGGCGTGCGCACTTCCCCGAGGAAGCGGACATGCCCGTCCGCCGTCATGGTGTCCTGGGCCGGTTCCGGGGAGATATAGGCACACTCCAGCTCGATGAAATTCTGCATCAGCGTGTCTCTCTCCGTCTCCAGGTAATCCGTGATCGTATAGCTCACCCGGTCGTCCGGATTGTGGTTGCCGTAGTAGAAGCCGTACAGCTTAAAGGGCAGGAATCTCTCCAGATAGGTCTGGGTCGTCCCCGTGGCGATGAAATCCACCGCCGCGTAGGTCCCGCCTTCCCGCATGCCGCACTGCTCCGAAAAGCGCAGAAAGCCCTCCCGGGCATCGCGCGCCGTCCTGCTGATCAGAGGCATGTGCCTGCGGATGTAGTCGGCCGCCTCCTCTCCCTCTCTCTCCGGCAGGAGGTCCTCCTCCTGCAGGTCATAGAAATGGGTCAGGATCTGGCGGGCGTCGAGACCGAAGCCCCGGCCCGTGTCCACGGCCCTTTGGATCCCCTTGTCATCGTCCGCGGCGGTCAGGAAGGAGGCGTGCCGGTTGGCATAGTAGTAGATGCCCCGGGGCAGTCTGTACCTCTCCTCCAGATGGCGGTAGAGCATGAGGGGCAGATAGCCGTCCCTGGCCAGGAAGAGCACGCCGTCATAGCCGCCCTCTCCGATCCTCTCCAGCATCCAGGTCATGTGGCCGACGGTCAGGGGACCGACGCAGCCGGCCGCGAACCTGCGCACTCTCTCCTCCTCCGGGAGTCTGCGCAGATTGGGATCCTGAAAGGGATCCCGGAAGAGCTCCGCCAGGGTCATGCCCACCAGGCACCGCTCCATGAGGGTCGAGGCGGCCCGGATGCTGTCCCCCCAGCCCGCCGACACGGCCATGGCGCGGGGGGCCGGCAGATGCACGAAGTCCATGCCCTCCCGGACACAGGCCCCGTCCGCCTCCCTGTCGTCCCCGATGTGGAGGATCCGGGCCTTATCCCGGCCGGGACGCCGGAGCTCACGGAAGAGGCCCTCCTTTTTGCCCCTGCCGCAGTCGCAGGAGACCAGGAGTCTGCTGTAGCCGGTGATACCGGCTCTCCTGAGCAGATCCTCGATAATGGGAGCGGGCAGGTACATATCGCTGGTCAGCACCACCTCCCTGCCCTCCCCCAGGGCATAGTCCAGCAGGTCCACGACCTCCCTGCGGGGCAGGATCACGGACTTCTCCGTCTCCAGCTCCAGGGCCATCAGCCGGTCAGTCACGGTCCTGTCCCAGCCGGTCATCCCGCGGAGCCGTTCATAAATATCCCGGATATTGCCTCCGCCCTCCTGCTCCTCCGCCCTGACCCGGAGCCGGGCGTAATCCTCAGCGGCCAGTCCCTCCGCCGCGGCCCTCTGCTCTGTCAGCAGGAAGACGTCCCGCGGGTAGAGGGTCCTGCGGATCAGCAGGGTGTCAAAAACGTCAAAGGAGACCACATCCGCCTCCCGGATCTGTCTCCGGATCCTCTCCGGCCTGTCCGCGTCGTAGGGAAGCTCCTCCCTGGCGGCCGGGACCGGCATGCGGGAGGCATAGTCGATGCTCCGGAAGTGGTAGGTGTCGATCCCGTAACAGCGGGGCAGCAGGCATTCATTGACCAGTCCGTTGCCGATATAGAGGATCCGGCTGTCCGGATGGGCCTCCCGGAGGGCCCGGAAGGACAGGTCCTCCCCCTGCCGGCGGATCAGGTGCCTTTCCAGGTCTTCAAAGAGGGGCGGCTGCGACAGGGCTCTCAGCTGCCGCTCCTCCGGCTCCGACCTGCGCAGGCTCAGCCGGACGTCCTTTCCGTTGGCATCCAGCCAGAGGGCCAGACTCCGCATGGAATATCTCTGGGCCAGCTCCCCCGTGTAATAGCGCTCGAACAGGAAGACATCCATGGCCTCGAAGGCCACGATGTCATAAGACCGGCACAGCTGCTTCCAGCCGCTGGTCCCCAGGGCACGGCAGTTCTCGATCTGCCGGTGGCTCTCGCACTCATCCACGCCGTACATGTTGAAGATGCGGATCCCTCTGGTCTCACAGATGCCGTGGATGGCCTGGTAGACGGCCTCCGCGTATTTCACTCTCTCTGTCAGAATGATCAGGTCGGCCTCAAGGTCCGGCAGATCCTCCTCCGCCAGGACCGGGAGGCCCATAAAGCCAGGCCCCTCCAGGGGATCCCGGCTCATGATCCCGGCAAAATGAAAGGTCCCCTCATATCTCCCGATGATCCCCCGGGCATATTCCCGGGAACCGTGCAGGAGGATCCGGCGGCCCTTAAAGGCCGCGAATTTCTCCTCAAATCCCTTCAGTACATACTCAAGCTCTGTCATTTCCGCCAAAAGGTCCTTCCATGCGATTGGCCGCGTAGGTGTAGTAGGTCCAGCCCCTCTCCTCCAGGAGACGGGCCACATCCCCGTGCCGCTCTCTGGCCATGGCGATCACGACGCAGGTGTCCGGCAGTGTCTCCGCCTCCGCGAAGGCATGCACGGGACGGCCGTAAAGCTCCGGCGGATTGCCCGCCGCATCGCTCACCAAGAAATCGATCACCCGCCAGCCCAGCCTGCTCAGCCTCCAGAAGACGGAACGGGCGATCTTGCCGGCCCCGTAGATCCGGACATGGCCGAAGGGCGGAAGGCCCGCGAAGACCTCCCTGTCCGATTCCTGCCGGAAGATATAGAACCGCCGCAGACTGGCGTAGAGCTCATAGCGGTCGCTGTCCCGGTCCTCCTCCTCCCGCCGGCGCAGGGCCTCATACTGGCGGAAGGCTTCTTCATATTCCGTGCCGGCGAACCACCCCTCCAGGGCATCCCTGTCCCGGAGCTTGTTGTAGAGCCAGAAGCACCACTCAAAGACCTGCATCTGGTTCTCATAGCAGGCCGGGTCGCAGATATCCTGCTCCCGCAGGAAGGCCCGGATCCTGCAGTAGCTGACAAAATAGCCGTAGAAATTCCTGGCCGCCGCCGGGGTGGTCATGACGGACCCGCTGCGGATCCGCCGGTCGAAGAGCTTCATGGGCAGATAGCGCACCCTCTCCGCCGACAGGATGGCCCGGAAGGAGAAGTCCTCGTCCTCGTGGACAGGGATCTCGGGAAACAGCAGACCCTTGTCCCAGAGGAAATCTCTCCGCCAGAACTGGCGCTGCACATAGACGTACCATTCCTTCTGCGCCCAGAAGGCCCGGTAGAGGGTCAGCCCGTCCACCGGTCCGTCAGGATAGGTACCCTTACGCAGGCCGTTGTCCCGCCCGATGTCCGGCCCCTGATAGTCCGCCTCGTAGAGGGCCTCGGAATCGAAGAAGATGCCGTCCAGGTTTTCCCTCTCCGCAGTCTTCCAGAGGGCCTCCAGGGCCCCCGGCCGGACCCGGTCGTCCGCGTCCAGGAAGTAGACGTAGCGTCCCCGCGCCTGGGGCAGGGCCGCGTTGCGGGCATGTCCCTGCCGGCCGTTGACGGCCAGGTGGATGACCCGGACCCGGCTGTCCCGGGCCGCGCAGGCGTCCAGGATCTCCCCGCACCTGTCCGGCGAGGCGTCATCGACAGCGATGACTTCGATCTCCCGCAGACTCTGTCCCAGCACACTGTCCAGACAGTCGGGCAGATACTGCTCCACCCCGTAGACGGGAATGATGACCGATACCTTGACCATGTGTGCTCCTCGCTCAGTACTTGTTGAAAGACAGGCAGTGCCAGCCGTCGGCCTCCAGAGACGGCTCCACCTCATCGATGAAGCCTTTGGTCATGGCCAGGAGGATCACCGTCCTGTCCTTGTCCGCCTGCAGGTCGGCCATGGCCCTGACCCTGTGGCCCAGGACCGTGGGCGGGTTCTTGCCCGTATCGGAGACCAGGATCCCGTCGATGGAGAATCCGTAGGCCGACAGGGCCCGGATAGCCCGCTGACCCAGGACCCCCGCCCCGTAGATGTAGATCGAGGGGTACTTCCTGAGTTCATCGATCAGCTCGCCCCGCATGGTGTCCAGATACTCCCTGACCGTCCGCATGCGGTCATAGAAATGGAAGATGGGGAGCTCATCCGGCCGGAACCACTCCGACAGGTCGCACTTGTCCTTGAGCTCGGCATAGTAGCGCTCATAGACCTGGAACATACGGAACATGTTCCTGTCTGCCCCGAAATTATGGATCCCGTGCCTGCGCACGAACTCGTCCATTTTGACAAAGTTCATGAAGTAGCCGTGGAAGTTCTTGGCGGTGGGCGGTGTGGTCATCACCGAGGCCTCGCGATAGCGGCGGATGAAGTAGTCCTTGGGGATATAGCGCACCCGGTCCGCCAGGAGCAGGCCCTCGAAGGGCAGCAGCTCGTCCTCATGCTCCACGCCGTCCGGGAAACGGATGTCGTTCTCTCTCAGAAAGCCCAGGTTCCAGAACTCTCTCTGCACATAGCAGGTCCACTCATTCTGACGGACAAAAAGGTCGAAAAGCTCCTGCCCGGGAATGACCGCGTCCGGGTATTCCCCGTTCCTGCGGGAGGGGTAGGAGGAGTACCGCCTGCGGAGCTCCTCGCTGTCATAGATCACCTGGGAGTCGAAGAAGATCCCCTGCAGGCAGTCTCTCTCCGCCAGGGTGTAGAGCTCCTCCAGAGCCTCCGGCGTGATCATGTCGTCCGAATCCAGGAAATAGATATATTGGCCCGCGGCGGCGTCCATGCCCCGGTTGCGGCCGTAGCCCTGCCGCATATTCTTCTTGAGGTGAATCACCCTGACGCGGCTGTCCCGCTCCGCGTAATCGTCCAGGATCTCCCCGCACCTGTCCGGCGAGGCGTCGTCGATACAGATCACTTCGATCTCCCGCAGGGTCTGGCCCAGCACGCTGTCCAGACAGGCCGGAAGATATTTTTCCACGTTATAGACCGGGATGACCACGGATACTTTGATCATAGCTGACCTCCTGCCTTGATCTTGTCTGTCAGAGCAAGGAGCTGTGCCGCCGCCTTCCGGTTGAACAGCTCGTTCAGATGGGAAGGGACCGCCCCGTACTCGTATTTTCTGTCTGTAAAATATAAGGGATCGTCACTGGGCCGCAGGACCAGAGCCTCAGGCCAGAGGTCCTCCAGCACCCTGTAGAAGTCCCGGAGGACGGCATTGGTCTCCCGGATGGCTTCCCTCTCCGGATAGGCTTCCCGGCTCTCCAGGTCTCCCACCCTCTCGCTCAGGAGGCTCTCCACGATGACCGGCCGCAGCCGCGGCGCTCTCTCCCGGATCCTCCGCACGAAGGTCTCCGCGCTCCTGGTCCACACGGCCCGCCAGGCCTGACTGCCGCAGGCAAGGCGCTCTCCGGCCGGCTCCTCCTGATCTCCCGCGAGGATCCTGCCCTCCCGGGCGTCGCTGGCGGTCAGGTACCGCGTCCCGATCCGGAGGAGGTCGAAACGTTCCTCCATGAGATCCATGAAGAGCCATTCCGGCCGGGCATCCTCCAGGACCCGCCAGAAGCTCTGCTGCCGCTCCCGCTCCAGCATCTCCTGCCGGTAGCGGTTCCGGTGCCGGACGGCCGGCAGGACCGTGTCCTCTCCCCCGCAGACCGCCGCGATGCTGGAGAAGTTGAACCGGCAGGACGGATCGTGCAGCCAGTCCATATGGGTCAGGACGCGGTTGAGATTATAGCCGCCCCAGGTGATATAAGGCTCATTGTGCCCCTGGGGAAAAGCCTCCCCCAGATAGTCCCTGCAGTTTCTGACCAGGGTCCGGAAGTCCTCCTCCCGCCGCCTGTGGAACTGCATGGCCAGAATGTCATTCAGGCGATATTTGACCACGCCCTCCAGGGTATCCTTATAGGTCTCATAGAGCCCGCAGCGGCGGAACTCACTGACCAGATAGGCCATGGCGTCGATGCCCAGACGGTCATCCGGCCGGCCCTCCCTGTCCGCGTAGCCGGTCTCGATCAGGGAATTCTCCCGGAAGCGCCGGTAGTAGTAGAGGGCCTCGGGGATGCTCTCCACGCGGCCGCTCAGGGCGATCACCAGGGCGTAGACGGCCGGCGATTCAAAGGAACAGGAGGGCATCCGGATCTGCCACCGCTCCCAGAGACTGCGGCGGGACATGGATTTATAGGTGGCCGTCGGCCCGTACTTCATGTGCTCCCGCAGGGTGTAGGCCTGTCCCATGCAGCTGCCGCAGCTCCGGTAGATCTTCCGGCCCGTGCGGTTGTCATAGCGCCACAGGTCACACTCGGCATAGTCCGCCCCGGTCTCCTCCAGGCGGCTGTGGAGCTTGTCCAGATAGGTGGGATCCAGCCAGTCGTCCGGGTCCACGAAGGCGATATAGCGGCCGCGGGCCAGGGAGACGCCCAGATTCCTGGCGGAGGCGACGCCCCCGTTCTCCCGGTCGGTGACGCGGACACGGCTGTCCCGGGCGGCCCAGCTTCTGCACCTGGCCGGCGAGTCGTCCGTGGAGCCGTCATTGATCAGGAGGATCTCCATGTCCTGAAAGGTCTGGGCCATCAGGCTCTCCATGCAGACATCCAGATAAGCGCCCACATTGTAGACCGGCATGATCACGCTGACCTCCGGTCCCCTATTCTTCTGTCTGTCTGTGTTCATACCCGGTCGCCCGTTTCCTTCTGAATCATCTCCCGCTGTGCCTGCCGCAGAAAGGCCACTTCCTCCTGTGTGAAGCCTCTGTCCAGAAGATAGGAGACCGGCAGGCGGTTCCTGTCTCCCAGAAGCTGGTCATAGATCTCCGAAGCCGGATAGGTGACCGTGGTGATCTCCCCCATCCCCAGACAGGCGGCGCAGGCCAGCCTGTGGAGGCCGTCGATGATCCGGTCCCGGCTGTCGATAAGGACCGCATGCTCAGCCTTCCAGCCTTGTTCCTTCATGCTGACGGCCAGGTCCCCCAGGGCCAGCAGCCGGCTTTGCGCCGCGGCCGGGCTGCTGTGAAGGGCCATGGCCCGCCTGTAAAGGTCCGCGGACAGGGTGTCCTCGTCTCCTCCCCCCAGGATATCTCTCACCGCCGCGTACCGCAGGGCCAGCCACAGGTCATCCGGCCCCTGGGCCGCCAGCAGGTCCCGGACAGACCGCGTCTGTCCCGTCGCCAGGGCCTCCCCGTAGCAGAGCTCCGTCAGACAGGGATAGATCGTCAGGATCCATGCTCCCTTGCGCCGCAGGTCCGGCACCACCTCCCTGGCCACCGCGTCGTGGACGGCCAGGAGGACCGGTTCCTCCGGCGGGATCACTGTCTCAGCAAGGGCCGTCACCGGCAGGCCGTGCCGGCGGGTCCCCTCTGCACACCGGGACACCACAAATCCCCGCACGCCGGCCGTCAGGCCGTGGGCGGCCAGTCCGTACCACAGCTGGTCCGATACGAAACCGATCCCGAAGATCCGGCAGGTCCTGCTCTCCAGGAGCCGGACCAGGTCCCGGGCACGGGTCACTGTCTCCCTTTCAGTTCTCATGGTCTGTCTCCGCCGCTTCCTGTCCCCCTGTCAGCCGCAGGGCGGACACCGGATGGGTCCTGCGCTCCGCCGGAGGCGGGATCCTGAGATAGTCACCGTATTTAAACCGCAGATATTCCTCCGGGTCCCGTGTGCCGGGGAAGGGGATCCCCTCGAAGATCACGGTCTCCTCTCCTTCATACCACCTGCGCCGGTAGCCGTAGGCCCGGTTGGGGGTGGGGAAGGTCAGGATGCGCACCCACTGGGACCGGCGGCGGCCGGCCCGCAGGATCCGTCTGTCCAGGGCCCCCAGGGCTGCCTCCTCCGGGATCCGGTCCAGGAGGGTGTAGACCGCCCGTCTGATCCGACTGGGGTCCGCCCGCCTGCCCACTCTGGCCCAGAGGACCTTCCTCACCAGGAAGCAGTCCAGATTCACCAGGACACGCCCGATCCGGGAGTCCGGCACAGCGTCCAGGGGGAAGATATCGATGAAGATCCCCTGTTCGTAGGGCATGTGCTCCTGGTGCTCCCGCAGGAAGAGGGTCTCCTTACGCCGCAGCTTTCCATACCCCCACCGGTAGCCCGGCGTGACCTTATGGTCCTGAAAATAGAAGCGATCCGTGTCCAGCTCTGTCCGGCAGGCCTCCCGGAAACGCTCATATTCCGGCCGCAGCATGGCCACGTCCGCGTCGTCGTCCCAGGGGATGAAGCCCCCGTGACGGACCGCGCCCAGCAGGGTCCCGGCGATAATGTTGTAATGGATGCCGCACTTGCGGCAGATCCTGTCCACCTCCGTCAGCATCTCCAGTTCGATGCGCTGGATGGCGCGCAGGGTGTCACCGTCCGGACGGATCATACGCGCTCCCGCCTCCTGGTCGTGAGGAATTCTTCCATGATCTCCGCCATCCTGACGGATTCATCCGCCGTCAGGGCCCGGTCTCTGCCCGGATAGCCCTGGACCCGCATGAGAAAATCCGCGATCTCATACCGCAGGCCGTCTCCCTCGAATTCGCAGCTGAACCGCTTCCTTCTGTCCGGATCCTCGCAGCGGATCTCGAAATTTCGGGTCTTCCACCAGGGCGCCTCCGCCAGGATATAGCCCCGCGTGCCGCTGACGATCAGCTGGCCCTCTGTCTTGACCCCCATGCCGCACTTGCCCGAGGCCATACAGTCCCGGCCCTGCAGCTCCACCCGGGTGTAGATATCCAGGCCGTTCCTGTCGGTCAGGGAACGGAAGGAGGCGGTCAGGTCCCGGTTTCCCAGGAGCTTGACGGCGGGCAGCAGGGCATAGGTGCCCAGCTCCGTGAAGCTCCCCCCGTAGGTGAGGTCCGTCCATTCCCGGCAGCCCGGGGGCGTGAGCCGGGTGATGCCGCAGTCCACGTCCCGGATCTCCCCGATGAAGCCGCTCCTGGCCACGGCGATCAGCCGCTGGAAGCCCGGGCAGTAGGCCGTTTTGACCGCTTCCATGAGGACAAGGCCCTTCCTGTCCGCAAGGGTGTAGAGGTCCCGGGCCTCCTCGCCGCGCAGGCAGAGAGGCTTCTCGCACAGGACATGCCTGCCCGCCTCCAGCGCCGCCCTGGCATAGGCATAGTGGGTCTCGTGGGGAGAGGCGATGTAGACCGCGTCCGTCTCGTCGAAGAGCTTGTCCAGGGTCCGCCTCTTCACGATGGAGGTGTGGTCGGACAGGAAACGGGCCAGACTGGCGGAATCATCCGGGTGAGGATGATAGACACAGGGGATCTGGACGCCCCGCACGTAGCCCGCCTCCCGGACAAAACGTCCCGCGATGCGGCCGGCCCCGATCAGGCCGATCCGGAGAAAAGGATACCGGCTGCTGCGCAGGAGGGAGGACGAGATGTCCGGCGTCCTGGGCAGGTAGACCACCTCGCAGAGCTCTCTGAGGGCGTCGAACTTGCCCAGCCAGTCGTCGCCCATGACCAGGACATCGGCCCCGTAGCGGACGATATCCTCCGCCTTCTGGCCGAAATGGTCCTCCACTATGATGAGGTCCGCCAGACCGCAGCCGCGGACGCTCTCCATCCTCTGATCCAGAGATTCCGCCACGCACAGCTTGCCCCTCTCCGCGGCAAAACCGTCCGAGGCCACCCCCACGATCAGCCGGTCGCCCATCTGCGCGGCCCGCTCCAGGAGCCTGCGGTGTCCCTCATGGAAGAGGTCAAAAACACCATATGTGATGATCGTCTTCATGGCAGTCTCACTTCCTGTTCCCGCCGGCCAGCAGTTCACGCCTGTATTCCCTGTAGTCGCGGTGGGGATCCAGGATCAGCTTGGACTCATGGGCTCCCCGCTGATCTTCCGGCGGCAGCTGCATATAGTCGCCGTACATCCTGCGGAGGAGGCGGTCATAGGCGGCCGGCGCCGTGAACGCGCTGTCCTCGAAGGGAAGACGGACCACTTCCTTCCAGTCCGCCGGATCGTACTTGCCCTCAAAGGGCGCCGCGTCAATGGTCCCCACGCGCCTGCTCCTGTCCGGATCCCGCATCATAAGCCGGAGCAGGAGGTCGCTCACGGCCTTCAGCACCGGGAAGGGGGTATGGATCAGGATCCTTTTGACCAGGCCCCGGTCTCCGCAGGCCCGGTAATAGGGCACGGCCCGCAGCCGTCTGGCTGCCCGCAGCAGGCCTCGCTGGATCTTCAGGCCGGTCTCCGACTCCGCGGCGCCGATCATGGGATAGATGTCCAGAGACAGGCCCCAGGGAATGTCCAGAACCGCCCTGTGCCTGTCCAGGCCCGTCGTTCCCTCCGCCGATACCTTGGTCCAGGGAAGGTAATACTCCCGGGTGTTCCCATAATGGGTGCACACAAAAGGAGCCGGCAGTTCTCCGGCCACCTTCTGAAATTTACGATAATCGGCCAGGGGCATGGCCAGGTCCACATCGTCATCCCAGGGGATGAAGCCCTTGTGGCGCACCGCCCCCAGCAGGGTGCCGCAGTACAGATAATAACGCAGACCATGCCGGTCGCAGAGAGCGGCCACCGCTTTGAGCAGTTCCAGCTCCACCGCGTGGACATCCTTGAGATCTGTTACACTCATTTTTTATGCTCCGTATGTTCATTCCCGGCGGAGCTGCAGATCATGCAACCGCACATGTCCCCAGTAATTGTGGTGCCAGTCCAGATACTCGGTCTCGCTGAGGCCGCTGTCGATCAGGCAGACCAGCCCCGGGTAGACCCCGTCCAGGATATCTTCATTGCCGTCGTCGTCGAACTGGTAGGCCACCAGGTCCGCCCTGTACTCTCCGGCCGTCAGGTGGGCCGTATCCATGGTGACAAGCAGGGAATTGGTCCCCTCCTTCAGGTCCGCGAAGGTTCCCGCCAGCATGGTGCCGATCTTGGTGCCGTCCTGGGCCCAGAACTCGAAACGCAGACCGACCCGGGGCAGGTCGCGGTAAGCGGTACAGTTGACCCGCAGCTCCGTGATCTCTCCCGACCGCAGCTCCGGCCGGCCCTTCAGGACCTCCAGTGAGTCAATGTTGAGGCGGAGGTTGCGGCGGAGGGTCTGGTCATAGGGCCTGTACCCCTCATTGAAAACGATCCGGCTCTTCAGGGGATCGTTGGCCCCCAGATAGAGAGCCACCGCCCTGTCCACATCTCCGTCATAGAGGATCTTACCCTCGTCCATGACGATGCAGCGGTCACAAAGGCGGCGGATAGTATTCATATTATGACTTACGTATAGGATGGCCCGGCCTTCCCGGTCCGCGGCCTCTTTCATCTTGTCCAGGCACTTGTGCTGGAACTCCATGTCTCCCACGGCCAGGACCTCATCCATGATCATGATCTCGCTGTCCAGATGGGCGGCCACGGAGAAACCGAGCTTGACATACATGCCGCTGGAATACCTCTTGACCGGCGTGTCGATGAAATCCCGGACCTCCGAGAACTCGATGATGTCCTCCATCTTCCTGTTGATCTCCGCCCGGGACATCCCCAGGATGGCGCCGTTGAGATAGATGTTCTCCCGGCCCGTCATGTCCCCGTGGAAACCGGTCCCCACCTCCAGCATGGAGGCGACCCGGCCCCGGATCCGGATCCTGCCGGCCGTGGGTGCCGTGATCCGGCTGATGAGCTTGAGCATGGTGCTCTTCCCGGCCCCGTTGCGGCCGATGATCCCCAGCTTCTCTCCCGGGTATACCTGCAGGTCCACACCGTCCAGGGCGTACAGCATCTCGTTCTCGATCCGCTTATGCCGCGCGGGCTCAGCCGCAGGCTCCTTCCTGCGTCTCTCCCTCCACAGCTTGATCTCCTCCTGCAGGGTGTCCGCGTTGAACTGGCCCAGCCGGTATTTTTTAGTCACGCCTGTCATGGTCAGGACAGGTTCTCTCGTATCTGAAGCCATCGTCTTATACCGAATCCATGAAGGTCCTCTCTACCCGGTGGAACACCATGGTCCCGCCTGTCACAAAGAGAAGGAAGAAACAGATGCTGCAGGCTATTGAGAAGGGCTCCAGGCTCCCGCTCCCCAGCAGGATCCTGCGGAAGAGCTCCATAGGCGCCGTCACCGGATTCATCATCACGAAGAACCGCATCACGCTGCCCTCCACCGCGGAGAGGGGGTAGACCACAGGCGTGACATACATCCACAGACGCACGCCGAAGGATACCAGGATCGACAGGTCTCTGTATTTGGTGGTCAGACTGGAGGCCAGAATGCCCAGGCTCATGCCCAGCAGGGAGATATAGACCAGGACCAGGGGGACCAGGATCCAGGCCTGCCACTGAGGGCGGACCTCACCTCTCGCCGCGTACCAGAGCAGGAGGCCCAGGATCAGCACGAACTGGATCCCGAACTTGATCAGGCTCACCAGCACATTGGAGATCGGCACCGCCAGCCTGGGAAAATAGACCTTGCCGAA
>DGGX01000095.1:2361-12475 GCA_002392385.1 Lachnospiraceae bacterium UBA3863 | reverse complement strand
GCGCCGAAGCAGGGGCCGCAGAAGGCGGTCTTGACGATGGCGCCTGCCGCCATGAGGTCTGCCACATAGCCCTTTCTTGCCAGGTCGATGAAAACAGGCTGGGAAGAGGGATAGACATCCAGCGAGAACTCGCCGTTTCCGCAGCTCTTTCCGCGCAGAAGGTTTGCCGCCTCTACGATATTGGTATAATTGCCGCCCGCACAGCCGGCGATGATGCCCTGCTGGACCTGCAGCTTCCCGTCTTTGATCTTGTCCAGAAGAGTGAATTTCGCTCTGCCGTTGGCGATGCGGTCTGCCTCGACCTCGACAGTACGCAGGATATCCTCCAGGTTTGCGTTCAGCTCATCGATAGTGTATACATTGCTGGGGTGGAAAGGAAGAGCGATCATGGGCTTGACAGCACTCAGGTCCACACGGACACAGCCGTCATAGTAGGCGACGTCCGCAGGATTCAGCTCACAGTAGTCCTCCGGTCTGCCGTGTGCCGTCAGATAGGCCTTTGTATCCTCGTCGGTCCTCCAGACAGAGGACAGGCAGGTAGTCTCTGTGGTCATGACATCGACGCCGTTCCGGTAATCCGTATCCATGGAGGCAACACCGGGGCCTACAAATTCCATGACCTTATTCTTCACATAGCCGTTCTTGAAGACCGCTCCGATGATGGCCAGCGCGATATCCTGCGGGCCGACATAAGGAGCGGGCTTTCCCTCCAGATAGACCGCGACCACGCCGGGATAAGCGACATCGTAGGTGTCGCGCAGCAGCTGTTTGCCCAGCTCGCCGCCGCCCTCGCCGACTGCCATGGTGCCGAGCGCACCGTAGCGGGTATGGGAATCGGAACCCAGGATCATCTTGCCGCAGCCTGCCATTGCTTCGCGCATATACTGGTGAATGACCGCGATATGAGGGGGAACATAGATTCCGCCGTACTTCTTTGCGGCGCTCAGGCCGAACATGTGGTCATCCTCGTTGATGGTGCCGCCGACCGCGCAGAGAGAGTTGTGGCAGTTGGTGAGCACATAGGGCAGAGGGAATTTCTCCATGCCGGATGCGCGGGCTGTCTGGATGATGCCCACGAAGGTGATGTCATGGGAGGTCATGGAGTCAAAACGGATCTTCAGATGGTCCATGTCCTCTGTCGTATTGTGGGCCTTCAGGACGGACCAGGCGATGGTGCCCTTTCTTGCCTCTTCCGGACAGACGTCCTTTCCGGTCATCTGCTTCACACGGGCCGTTTCCACTTCGGGAACGATATCCCTGCCGTTCACAAGATATACGCCGCTGTCATAAAGTTGGATCATGAATGCTCTCCTTTCTGTATATCAGAGCTGTTCAGGGTACGAAACGGCAGCCCACGCCTCGCACCGTGAGGATGTGCGCAGGGTTATGCCGGTCGTCCTCGATCTTGCTGCGCAGGCGGTTCACATAGACCATGATCGTGTTGTCGTCCACAGCGACCGCGTCGCCCCAGATCTGCTCATAGATCATTTCCTTGGTGAACACCTGCATCGGATGTTTCAGGAATATCAGAAACAGTGCAGCCTCCCTCGAGGAAAGCTGCACTTCCTCAGTACCCTTAAAAAACCTCATCGTACCGGAATTATAAGTAAATTCTCCGACGCGGAGCATCTGCCCCTGCGCCTCGCCGGTCCTGTCCAGACTGCTCCTGGAACGGCGGATCAGTGCCTTGACCTTGGCACCGAGAACGAGCGGCCTGAAAGACTTGGTGATATAGTCATCCGCTCTGACGGACAGGCCGTACAGCGAATCATAGTCTTCATTCCTGCAAGATAGCAGTATTCGATCGGTATCTATTATAAAGATTGAATGTCAGAATGACAAGTTATTCACACCGGGGCCTCACACAGGGGACGGTTCTCTGTCTCACACAGGGGACATTTCAAAACGTTATTTTCTCCGTGAAATATGAGAAATATCACAGCGGTTATAACGATGCTTGTCGGTGACGTTATATCTACTGTGAAATAAAGGGAAAATCACGGTGGAAATTACGACCGACAGGGGAAACGTTATTTTCTCCGTGAAATATAAGAAATATCACAGCAGTTATAACGTCGTCTTCCGGTAACGTTATATCTACCGTGAAATATGAGAAATGTCACAGCAGTAATAACGTCGCCTGTCGGAAACGTTATTACTGCCGTGATTTCATGGATTTTTCACAGCGACTATAACGTTGATGCTCTCACACAGAGAATTACTGGCTCTCACAGGGGACGGTTCTCTGTGTGAGCCCCCGCGCAAACAGCGTCTGATCCGCATCTAAGTCCGCATCCAGCCCTACGCGCGGTCTTAGAGTGTCTCCGCAAACGCCCTCACATCCCTCAGATAATCGTGATTCTTCGTCTGCAGGGACAGCTGTCCTTTGGACGGGCGGCCCAGCAGACTGTCCATAGCCCGGATCTTGTCCATGTAGTCATTCTTTGCCATATGGGTCACCACATAATATACATCCTGCGGCAGTTCGTCCCGGTACTGCCTGATGAAGGCGCGCCCGATGACGCAGGGGCCCTCCGCCCAGGTCGGCATGCCGATCAAGACGCGGTCGTAGGCCCGCAGGTCCGGATCGCCCTTGATATAGACCTTGGGAAAAGTCTTCCTGAAAGACGCCACGCAGGCTCCCAGGTATCCCAGCAGGCCGCTCCGGTCCTTGCCGTCCGTGTACTCATAGAGATCCGCCCCCGTGCTCTCCGCCAGCAGCTCCATGGCCTTTCTGGTCATGCTCGTTCTCGAGTAATATAGGCAAAGTGTCTTCATATCGAATTCTTTCCTCCCTCCTCTTCCAGTTCCCGCCTCACACAGGGGACGGTTCCTTGTGTGAATGAAGCTGCAAAAGCCCTTCCAACCCAGAGAATTCCTGGCTCTCACAGAGAACCGTCCCCTGTGTGAGACCCTGTGTGAGCGTGACCCTGTGTGAGCATCAGAACAGCACATCCAACAGTATGCCGCCGTAGTGAAGGAGGGTGCTCCAGAAGGAGGGCTCCTGTGCGTCTGCGGGCGGGGTCGGTTCTGTGTGCATGATCTGGTCAAGGATGTTCAGGATATGTATACCGTAGTCGTCGCCGGAGGCCCAGCCGCGGCCGTCGGGGTTCTCCTGGATCCCGAGCCACTCCACGTAGGGGGCGCAGCCGCGCAGGACCAGGTCGAAGCGGGGATCGACGCACTCGTTGACCAGGTCGTCGGTGGACGCGTAGGCCTTGAGGTGCTGGATCTGGGCGCGGATGCCTTCCCTGGGCGTGGCAAAGGAGCTCCCCTTCTTGCCCTTGCTGGTGACGCCCATGCCGCAGAAGTTGTTCTGGTCGAAGGTGACGGCCGTCGTCTCGGGGAAAATGAACCACCCTGTCTCCAGGCAGGCCTGGGCAAAAGCGATGTCGCCCCGTACGCCCTCCGCAGCTCCTTCCTCCAGGTAAATGGCGGGAAGTGCCAGCATCTCTTCTGTGGCCTCGGGATTATTCTGCAGTAGGCAAGCCTGCATCTTCTCTGCGGACGCCTCGGCCTCTCCCATGATCCTGGTGCCTTCTTCATCGGCCCGCACGGTCAGGCAGGGGACCAGCAGGAAGACCAGGAGAACGCCGGCCAGAAGTCTGTAAATAAAGCTTTTCAAATTGAACCTCTCCCGCTCACAAACGATTATCGACATTACCGGCGTTCAGGATCCCCTCCTCCGTCACGATACAGGGGATCTGCATATCCGTCTTCTCTGTCACGACCTGCCGGAGCTCCTGGGCGGAGTAGGCGATCATGACCAGCCGCGCGTCGGACCGGCATTTCTCCAGAAACCGGTCATAGTAGCCGGCGCCGTGTCCGCAGCGGTTGCCCCGCCGGTCAAAAGCCACGCAGGGCACCAGCACGGCGTCGATCGCGGAAGGTTCCAGGATCTCCGACCGCTCCGGATCCGGCTCCTGGATGTCGAGCCAGCCGGCCCGCCAGGCATCCTGACCCTGCGGGACGGCCGCCAGCATGCGGCCGCCGGCAAGGGCGACCGGGTAGGCCATGCGCACGCCCTGCTCCTCCAGCAGCCGGTTGAAGGCCGTCAGGTCCGCCTCCTCGGGCATGGCCCGGTAGGAGAAAAGAGTCCACACACCCTGATACGCCGCCCCTGAGAAAAGCGTCTCCAGGTGTTTGCAGATCTTCTCGCTCGCACCTGCGCGCTCTTCCTTTGTCATGGCCTCCCGCCGTTCCCGGATGATCCTGCGCTGCGCCTCTTTGCAGAGGCGGGGGAAAACCCGCCGGATCTCCCCGGCCATGTAGAGGGACCCGAAGGCGATGACCGGCTGTCCGGCCAGGGCCGCCAAGAGGCTCCCGCGGATCCCCTCCTCTACAGAGGCACAGGCCCGGGCCCCATAGCCGGCCTCCCGAAGATAAGCCGCCAGCCTGTCCGCCGGCAGAGCCCTGGGAGAATCCGGTGTCACACAGTAGAAAAAGTCCGCGTACGGACCGAGGATTCTGAGGATCTCCGCATAATCTTTCTCTGCCAGAACGCCCAACAGAAAGATTACTTTCCTGTACTCATCCCCGGGTGTGATTTCTCTCACGCCCCTGTCGGCCGCATTGGCCCCGTCTGCGCCAGAATCCACGCGAATTGACTGGGCTGACTTTTCCCCCGTCACTCCCAGGCAGGTCTCGATCGACTCGGCCAGCGCCTCGGCGCACTGGGGATTGTGCCCGCCGTCCAGTATGAAGAGGGGCTCCCTGCTCAGGACTTCGAAACGGGCCGGCCAGCGGACTTTGGCGAGACCCGCTGCCACTGCCTCCTGCGGGATCCTGAAGCCGCGCCTGCGGAGGACCTCCACGGTCGTCAGGACCGTCACCGCGTTATGCAGCTGATAGCTGCCGGGAAGGGCCAGACGGTAGACGCCGCAGGCGTCGCTTCCAACACCGGCACCGCTCTCCGCACCCTTCTCGCTATCCTTTTCCGCACGCCTATCCTTCTCCGCACACTCTTCCGGCCCCAGCACAAACACCTGCCCGTCCAGAGTAGCCTCCCGCAGCCGGATCCGGGAGGCGTGCGCCACATGCAAGGGGCACTTTTTCGCAAGACAGATCTCGCGGATGGTCTCCATGACCTCCGGGGGATTCTCGTAGAGCACCACGTCGGAGCCTGTTTTGATGATCCCGCCCTTGGTGCGGGCGATTTTCTCAAGGGTGTCGCCCAGGTATTCGGTGTGTTCCAGGCCGATGTGGGTGATGACGGCCACCTCCGGCGGGTCGATCACGTTGGTGGCGTCGTATTCGCCGCCCAGGCCCACCTCCAGGACCACCAGGTCGCACTTCCGGCGCAGGAACCAGACCATGCCGATGGCGGTGACCAGCTCGAACTGGCTGGGGTGGTCCTCCATGGCATCCGCCTCCTGCCTGACGAGGTCTGTGATCTCGCAGAGAGCCTCCGCGGGGATCATTTGACCGCAGACCTGGATCCGCTCCCGGAAATCCTCAATATAAGGGGACGGAAAAAAGCCGGTCCTGTAACCGGCTTCGCGCAGGATCCGCTCCAGCATGGCGCAGGTGGAGCCTTTTCCGTTGGAGCCCGCCACATGGACGAAACGCAGGGACTTCTGCGGATCGCCCAGCCTGCGGAGGAGCTCCTTCGCCCGGGCCAGGCCGATCCTCTTCTGACTCCATGTGTGAGCAGTAATATATGCAATCGCTTCCTGAATCGTCATCTTCATCCTGTTAATTCATATACTCCGGACCGCGAACTGCCGGTCAACACCAACCGTTATTCCGTTCAACATCCGGTCAACGCCGGCTAATACCCCGGTCAGTGCTCCTGCCAATCCGTCATTTAGCCGGCTTATAAACAGTGTAGTACATCCCCGGCACGATCACCGCGCCGCCGATGAGGTTGCCGATGGTGACGGGCAGGAGGTTCCCCAGCAGGAACTGGCCGAGGGTGACGTCCGCCCCCAGGAACATGCCCAGGGGGATGTAGGTCATGTTGGCGACGCTGTGCTCGAAACCGGCGAAGACAAAAAGCATGATGGGGAACCAGATGGCCCAGATCTTGCCCACAAGGTCCTTGGCGCCGGCCTGGAACCAGAGGGCCAGGACGACGAGGATGTTGCAGAGGATGCCGCGGATGACCATCTCCAGGAAGGGCGCGCCCACCTTGGAGACCGCCACGGCCATGGCCCGCTCTCCCGCCGCGCCGCCGTAGAGGCCGCTCCCGGCAAGAAGCAACGCCAGAAGCACGCTCCCGGCCAGATTGGCCAGGTAGACGGTGACCCAGTTGCGCAGGAGCTGGGCCGGCGTGATCTTCCTGTCCATGAGCGCCAGGGTCAGGAGGTTGTTGCCCGTAAAGAGCTCCGCTCCGCACAGGACCACCAGCATGAGGCCGACGGGGAAGGCCGCCGCGCCGATCAGTTTGCCCGCCGTCGCAGAAAGAGCAGGGTCAGTGGCAGCCGTAGCCAGAATGAAGGCGTGGGCGCCAAAACCGATATAGACGCCGGCCGCCATACCCAGAAGGATCATTTTCACAAGAGGAAGGCCGGCCTTTTTGACGCCGTTTCCGATCCAGATCTGCAGGATCTCCGCAGGTGTGTTCATCTCATACGCTCCTTTCCCCGCTGCGTGCGCCCGATTCCGGGAACCCGGCACACGAGCTGCACGCTCACTGCATCTTCCGCCTGGCGGCCTCGATCACATGCCCGATCAGGACGCAGGTGGTCACGCCGCCGACGCCGCCGGGCACAGGGGTGATGGCCGCCACATGAGGCTCCACCTTCTCAAAGTCCACGTCTCCCGAGATGCCGCCCTTCTGCTCGTCCCAGTTGATGCCCACGTCGATGACGACCTGGTCCGGGTTGGTGTAGTCCGCAGTCACGCTGTGGAGCCGGCCGGACGCCGCGATCAGGATGTCCGCCTCCCGGGTGATGGAGGGCACGTCCGCCGTGCGGGTGTGGCAGTTGACCACCGTGGCGTTCTCATGCATGAGCATCATGGCCACAGGGCGGCCGATGACCAGAGACCGGCCGATGACCGCCGCTTTCTTGCCGCTGACGGGGATGTTGAAGTGGTGCAGGATCTCCATGGCCGCCTGGGCGGTGCAGGGCGGAAATCCCGTCTTTGTGTTGGTGAAAACGCCGGCCAGCGACAGGTCGGTGCAGCCGTCGATGTCCTTGGCGGGATCCAGCATCTGTCTCGCCTTCTCGTTGTCCAGCTGTCCGGGCAGGGGACGGAACAGAAGGATCCCGTGGATGCTGTCGTCCTCGTTGACCTGCCGGAAGGCCTCGTCGAAGGCCTCCTGGGTCACGTCCGCGGGCAGGACCACCTTCTTCACCGCCACGCCGGCGGTCTCGGCCCGCTTGGTGGCGCCCCGCTCGTAGGAGAGATCATCCGGCCTCTCTCCGACCCGGAAGATGCAGAGCGTCGGCGTGACGCCCCTGGCCTTCAGCTCTTCTACCTGCTCCTGCATCCGCGCCGTCAGCGCATCCGCCACTTCCTTGCCTCTCAGGATTCTGGCCATATTCTGTCCTCCTAATTCGTTCTGCTCACCCGCGGATCCTGTCCAGCACAGCCCCGAAGATCTCCTCGCCCATGGCCGTATACTTGTCCAGCAGGGCATTGGCCTCCGCTTCCAGTTCTGCCGCGCAGTCCCTGTCCTTCATGGATTTGGTGTTGATATAGACATTTAGGGAAGCCGCCTGCATGGCCGCCTTGCAGAGGACGGCGCCGCAGCCCGCGTCCGAGATGGCGAGACGGGAGCCTTTGGCTGCGAATTCCGCGATGATGTCCAGGGCCTCCCCGCAGGCCCGCATGATGTCCATGGGGACGCTGCAGGCCACCTTCAGGGCGCTCTCCATGACGGCATCACGGTCCGGATCGTCCTTGGGGATCCCATAAGCCTTCGCCAAGGGGGCGAAAGCTTCCGCGTCAGCGTCCACGAAGCCCAGCAGGCGCTCCCGCAGCTGCTGCGCGCGCGCCATCAGGTCCTTGATCTCCTCCTCCACGTCGGCGTATTTCTTCTTGCCGACGGTGAGCTCCCCCACCATGTCGCCCAGGGCGATCCCGATGGCCGCCGCCAGGGCACTGGCGCCGCCGCCGCCCGGGACGGGGGCCGGAGACGCAAGCTCGGCGGTAAAATCTGCTGCTGTTCTGTCGATCAGTCTCATAGAATTCCTTTCTTTATGTAATGCTCTTCAGAATTTATTATGTTAAGGACGCCTTTTGACCCGGGAGCGGTAGAGCATCTCCAGGTCGTTCTCCAGGTAGACGGAGGCCGGCAGGTTAGGATTGTAGTCCAGACTGGTCCCCCTGTCGGGGCACAGCGGCATGTTCACCGCCTCGGACAGCCTCGACAATGTCAGATTCCTGGAGAAAAGTTTCCGGTACTCCTCCTCCAGGACCGCCAGCACGTCCCGCGCGTTCTGGATGCAGCATTCGCTGAATGCGAACTGTGCCTCCTCCGAGGTGTCCGGGAGCAGCGGCTGCGCATAAGGCTGTAGGAAATTGACGGAGGGCACGAGGCCCGCCACCTTCATGGTCCTGCGCCGCACCTGGTCTCCTCCGATGAAGGGATAGAGGGAGGATTCCATGAACCAGTTGCGGATGTTCGGCACATAGTAGACCCAGTCCGCCTCCAGGCCCATGGAGGCGAGGACGTTTTTTCCATAGCCGGTGATGATGCCCAGCAGGATGGTCCGGATATTGACTCCTTCCTTCCTGAGCAGCGGAGCGATCGCAGTGATGCGGACGCCGCTCCGGTTGAGGACGTCGTCCACAAGGATGGCCGGCCTCCGGAAGGACTTGATGGCCCGCACCTGGGTCTCCAGCGGCGTATAGTTGGGATAGGCCTCCACGGAGCAGGCGCTGAGATCCGGCTCATAGACCCGGTCCGTGTGGAGCGTTTTGGTCACGGTGTTGGGAACGACCGACCCGCGGAGGATCTTGCCGAAAGGCACGCACATCATCTCCCCCAGCTGGCGGGGGACCTGCACCTGCCTGGGAACGTCATTCAGGGTGATGATCCTTTCCACCAGGCGGTGATAGAGCACCGAACCGGAGACAGAGATCACCAGGTTGCCGGGGTAGAGGTCCGTCATGCAGAGCTGCAGCTTCTGCTGGGTCTTCCGGATCACCCGCAGCACGCGGTCATTGGAGGAGAAAGGCTCCTTCAGCGTCGCCTCCATGTTGGCCAGGAGGATCAGCGGCGCGTGCATGTCGGCCACGTAGAGGTCCGCGTCCCCGGAGGCCTCCTCCGGCTTCCGGAAGCCCTGCCGGCGGATGGCGGAATACACACTGTCCGGGCAGTCGCAGTCCTCCGGCATGAAGATGGCGTAGTCGCAGTGCTCGGCGAAAGACCGCATGACAGCTTCCGTGAGAAGGAGCTGCTCCGTGTCGTAGACCGACGACCGGGAGTCTGTATAGAGCCCGGTGATCATCAGGACTTTGCCATGGGTGCGCCGCTGCACGATATCGCAGAGCTGCACGTCCCGGATGACCGTATAAAGGTCTTCCGGCGCGATATAGCGGATCCGGATGGCGCCGGTGGGCCGGTCTCCCTCCGTATCGTTCATGAGAAGGAGGAGCCTGTCGCCGGGCTTCTGAATGGGCAGCGGGAGCGAAGGGTCGGACTCTTCTGTCTCCTTGAAGGTGACCGCTCCCGCCTGGATGACCGGCTTGAATTCCGGCTCGTGCAGGTAGAGTCCATTGTTGTAGATATATTCCTGGACCACCGGGTCGATCAGGTCCGAGATGTCGCGGCTCTGGTCGATATTCTCCCGGATCCGGCTGGAGGAGATCTCCTCCAGTTCCGCCGGAAGCTCCAGCTCGATGAGCCTGCCGGTGATGCAGTCCAACATGCCGGGATTGTAGCCGGAGTCCGCTTCCCGGTCCCCCACCCGCCGGATGACGATGTGGTTCATGGACCGGACCTTGTCGTTATGGGCGCTCTTCTTGTAGAAGGAGGCGTGGGCGACGACGTCCGAGCCCACCACCAGGTAGACCTCCCGTCCCGGGAACATGGCCTCCAGCCTCTCCAGGTCCTCCGGATTGCCCGGATTGATGGGGATCTCATAGGGGAAGAGGTTCACGTGGTACTGGCCGGCAATGCTCATGTTGACGATCTGGCGGCGGATGAAGTGGGGCTGGGCCC
>DGGX01000095.1:1738-2303 GCA_002392385.1 Lachnospiraceae bacterium UBA3863 | reverse complement strand
ACCAGGAGAACTCATCCACGGACAGATACACTTCAAATCCCATATCGGCGATCATTTTTGTGATCCCTTTGTGGGAAAGTGTGAAAGGATCGAAAGTGCCCGGGAAGAAAGCCACCTTGCTGCGGATCCTGCTCTCGAACTCTCCTTCCAGCAGCCGGTACTCAGTGATGTAGCGGTAGAGACTGGACAGACTTGCCGCCCGGTAGAGGTTCGTGAGCCCGTCTCCCCTGTTCTCGTTCATCTGGAAGTCGATCCTGCCCGCTGCCGCAAGGAAGATGTCCCGCTTCTCCAGCCGGGTCAGGTGCCTGGAGCCGAATACGGACTGCCCGAGCACCAGGAGCGCCTCCTGGCGCACCGGTTCCCGGTAGCTTGCCATTCCCTGCAGCAGAAGTCCGATGAGGTGCTTCCACCGCCCGGCGCGCACTTTGCGGTCCTCTTCGAACCGCTCCGCATACCGCGGGTAGTATTCCAGAAGGGTCCCGACCGTATCGAGCGCGACAGAAGTCACGTGATCGGAGGGACTGGCCTGCATGGATTCCAGGGACGCGATCAGCTCGTCCAGCTG
>DGGX01000095.1:0-1692 GCA_002392385.1 Lachnospiraceae bacterium UBA3863 | reverse complement strand
TCCAGCTGCTCGGGCGGGAGCCACAGCGCCATCTGGCCCAGCCACCGCGGGATCGTACTTGAATAGTCCGTCTCCCCTGTCTCCAGTCCCCGCAGCATCTCCACCGCGATCTCATTGCGCTGATCGATCCGCAGGAGCGGCGCGATCCCCACAAGCGCCTCCCCGGCTGCGTTGCGCACCAGGAGATAGCGCCCGACCTTGATCAGGTTGGAGAAATGCGCGGCAATATGTAATGCGTGGGACCTGTCGCCGTGCTGCACCTGGTCCTCCAGCAGGCGGATATTCACAGCCACCTGGATCCACGGCGTGTCGGTCTTCAGGTTTTCGAGGAAGACATCCGTCACAATGCTGCTGCCGTAGAGGATCTTCTCCTGCGCCGCCGTATCCAGCCCCAGGTTATGAAAAATGCGGTACTTTATGAAGGAATAAAGGACAGACTCCTCCGTCGGGGCAGAGGAGATCACGTCGATGGTCTCCTTCCGCATCGGAAACTGCTCCGCCGTCAGCCCCTGCTCCGCCGCGAACCATGTGATCAGCCCGATGGCGCGCCAGGCAGCTGTCCTGGCCTCCTTGTCCTCCGACTTTGCGCAGTACAGGGCGAACCGGAGGATGCGGCGTACCGCATCCGTGTCCAGGTCCTCAAAAGGAAGGACTTCCGCGCAGTTCATGAGGACGAACTGCTCACCGCCGCTCTTCTGCTCCGGATCCCTGTACCACTCCAACAGGGCCTCCAGGAACATGGGGGCGTCCGAAGCCTCCGCGTGCTCCCGCATGGCGTAGGCGATGTTCTTGAGCTGGGACCGGATCCGCCGCTGCTGCAGATCGATGTGGCGGGGATCCGGCCGGATGATCCTTTCCAGATAGTGCTTCCAGAGGTACTGCATCCGCTCCTGGGTCACGTCCGCCATGCCTTCCGGCCTTCTCTTGCGGTAGCCGGCGTTGTAGCCCACGATGATCTCCCCGAACAGCTCCGCCGCCTGTACGCGGATCTCACCGTCCCGGTGCATGAACAGTTCGTAGAGAAAACTCAGGGCCTGCTCCTTCTGGGCGTCGCCGGTATAGGCATAATACTCCCGGAGCACGTGCAGGTAGGCGCGGACGTTCTTCCAGTTTTTCTCACTCCGGGCGGCCTCCAGCAGGTTGCTGAAGCTTTTCTCCGCATTCAGCCGGTGCATGACGTCCATGTTGTGCTCGAGGGCCATATGGACCAGGGCCTGCACCGTCTGGGCCGGCGTCCTGAGCCCGGGCTGGGGGAGCTGCTGCGCCGGGGCCGGATGGCCGTCCAGGTCCACATCCACTCCGTGAGCCCGCATGTAGTCCTCGAAGTCGGCCAGCTTGGCGTAGACGAAACGGTAACGGCGGAATTTCTCCGCGTCCACGTTCTCCAGCTTGTGCAGGATGACTTCGAAGGCATCCTTGATGGAGGAGATGTGTGTGATCTCCACCCCGTCGGCGCCCCGGCTGGACTTCACGCGGAAGTCGGAATAGATCAGGCAGAGGGACTCGGCGGCCAGGTTGTCCGACTCCAGGTCCCAGGTGGAATGGTTGGCGGCGATATGGCCGATATAATCCATATTGTGGCGGCCGAACCACTGGTCCGTGTAATAATAGTGAAGATAGGGCACCTTCTCATTGGGTTTGCAGCCGAACTTGCCGATATCATGTCCTGCCGCAGCACCGGAAACCAGAGTC
>DGGX01000153.1:1465-17481 GCA_002392385.1 Lachnospiraceae bacterium UBA3863 | reverse complement strand
TCGAACCCTGGACACCCTGATTAAGAGTCAGGTGCTCTACCAGCTGAGCTAACAGCGCATGTTCTGTTCTTGCACCGCACCGGAAAATGATGTATTCTTGAACGGCACGAATGTTATTATAGTAGAAGCCGTCCTGTTTGGCAAGCCCATTTTTAAAAATTTTTTTATTGGAGTTTACACATGATTTTTGACAGTCACGCGCATTATAATGACAGCGCTTTTGACGAGGACAGAGACCGCCTGCTCGCCTCTCTTCCGGATGCGGGCATCGGTACGGTGGTCAACATCGCTAACGATATAGAAAGCATCGGACAGTGCCTGGATCTGGCGGCGCGCTACCCCCACGTCTACTGCGCGCTGGGCATCCACCCGTCGGACTGCGGCCCCCTGGCCGATGCGGATACAGCCGCCCGGACCATGGCCCTCCTGCGGGACAAGCTGTCCGACCCCGCTTCCAGAGCCGTCGCCGTGGGCGAGATCGGTCTCGACTATTACTGGCCGGAGCCGGACCGTGACCTGGAGCGCTTCTGGTTCCGTCAGCAGCTGCAGATGGCCCGTGAGCTCGTACTGCCCGTGGTCATCCATTCCCGGGAGGCCGCCGCGGACACCCTGCGGATCCTGCAGGAAGAGCACGGCGAGGAGATCGGCGGTGTCATTCACTGCTTCAGCTACGGTGTCGAGATGGCCCGCGAGTTTCTGAAGCTGGGCTTCTACATCGGGATCGGCGGTGTTCTTACTTTTAAAAATGCCCGCAAGCTCAAGGAAGTCGCCGCTATGGTCCCGGCGGACCGGATCCTCCTGGAGACCGACTGCCCCTATCTGGCGCCGGTCCCCTACCGCGGCAAGAGAAACTGCTCCCTCTATCTCCCCCATGTCGTCCGCGCTCTCTCGGAGATCCGCGGGGTCCGCGAGGAGGAGATCATCCGGATCACCGAAGCAAACGCACGGCGGATGTACCGCCTTGACTGATTCTCATACAGGAGCCTTTCATGACTGAATATAATAATGATAATACTCTCTCCCGCACGACCCTGACCGCACAGAGAACCGTCCCCTGTGCGGTGCTGGCCGCGCCTGCCGCGACGCGCGCGGTGCTGGAGCGGCACGGGATCCATGCCCGCAAGAGGTACGGTCAGAATTTCCTGATCGATGCTTCTGTGATCGAGCGCAGCATTGAGGCTGCGGGGATCACCGAGGAGGACTGTGTCCTGGAGATCGGCCCCGGCATCGGGAGTATGACCCAGCTTCTCTCCCGGGCGGCGGGCCGTGTGGTATGTGTCGAGATCGACACCTCCCTGGAACCGGTCCTTATCGACACGCTGTCTGACTGCGACAATGTCACCATCCTCTGGCAGGATGTCCTGAAGACCGATCTCAGGGCAGTGTGTGAAGAATTCAATGACGGCAGGCCCATGAAGGTGGTCGCCAACCTGCCCTATTATGTCACCACCCCCATCCTCATGGAGCTGCTGTCCCGGAAGGGCTGCTTCTCCAGCATCACGGTCATGGTGCAGAAGGAGGTGGCCGACCGCATCCGCTCCGGCCCCGGCAGCAAGGAGTACGGTGCGCTCTCTCTGGCCGTGCAGTATTATGCGGAGCCCGAGATCGTGACGGAGGTGAGCGCACGGGCATTTCTCCCCCGCCCCAACGTGGACAGCACCGTCCTGTGTCTGCGGGCCTACGACGTGCCTCCGGTGGAGGCCGACGAGGGCTGGCTCTTCGCCCTGATCCGGGCGGCCTTCAACCAGCGCCGCAAGACCCTGGCCAACGCCCTGTCCCACGGCCTGAACTATCAGGGCCTGCGTCTCACCCGCGAACAGATCACCGAGGTTCTGGGGGCTATGGGGCTGTCGGAGACCGTCCGCGGAGAGGCTCTGTCCCTGGAACAGTTCGCGGAGCTTTCGAGAAGACTGGCCATGTAAGGTAAGCTGCTCATTCGGAGGAGATCATAGTTTTATGCGTTCTGTTGCTTCTGAGGAATATCTCCGTTACGAATCCGTATATTTACAGAGAGCGGAGTCTCTCCATATTTCGCGGGAGTCACTCCGCGCGCCCATCCTGTCGGACAGAAAATACAAGCAGTTATTCGATGCGTCTCTCCGCATTCGAATCTATCTGCAGCGCAATATGCGTGAGATCACCAAGTCAGTGAACCTGCGTGACCATTCTTTTCTGATCGGGCTGTTCAACAAGGAGGAACCCTGCCTCCTGGAATGGTGGGGCAGTCCTGCCATCAAGGATCTCCTGCGTCAGAAGGGAATCTTTCCTGGGACTCTCTGCACTTTTTCTGCCATGGGCCCCAACGCTGTGACCGTGGGATTCGCTGAAGACAGGGCCATGTTCAGTGTAGGGAGCCATAACTATAATCTGACCTTACAGGAATGGGCTATCTATTTCACCCCCTTCTCCGTCGCCCCGCTCAGCCCCGCCGCTGAAAGCGCGGATTATGGCATCGCCCTGTTCGTTCCGGCTTTCTCCGCGGATGAGCTCTACCAGCTGACGCTCAATGCTGCCACATATGGTCTGATCATGACCATGCATATGAATCAGACCTGTCATAAGATCTACAGCATGATCAGCCCGGGATTTCTGGGACTGGATGCCAGACTCAGCGGCGAGGAAAACACCCAGATCATTGCCTTTCACGATGAGGAGATCGCACAGATCCTGGGGATTCCCCGGAAGGATTATTCCTTTGAGCGCCTGGATTCTATCATAGATCCCCTCCCCGCCAACACGGAATTCTGGAAACTGCTGTCGGAGGATAAGAATACTTCCGAATATCATCTTCCTCTCACTTGTCAGGGCGTCACTAAAAACTATATTCTTTCCTATGTGAGTCTGAAGCAGCCCGGTATCGGCGCTGCCGGCTCTTATCTCAGGATCACGACGCGGCAGCGGCAGAATATGGATATTTCCCGCAGAATCGGCGGTTCTGCCGTCCTGCGTATGGAAGATATCATCGGCGAATCTCCCAAAATCCGCGCTGCAGTCAGCCGCGCGAAGCTGGCAGCACAGATCGATCGGAACGTGATCCTCCTCGGAGAGAGCGGCGTGGGCAAAGATGTCTTCGCGCAGGCGATCCACAACGCCAGCCATCGGTCGCACGGTCCCTTCATAGCCATCAACTGCGGCGCTCTGCCCAAGGATCTCATTGCCAGCGAACTCTTCGGTTACGTAGGCGGTTCTTTCACAGGTGCCAGAAAGAACGGCAACATCGGTAAGTTTGAACTTGCCAACGGAGGAACTCTGTTTCTGGATGAGATCGGTGAACTCCCCTACGATCTTCAGGCCACCCTGCTCCGGGTCGTTGAACAGAAGCAGCTGACCCGGATCGGCGGCAATGAGACCATTAATGTGGACGTAAAGATCATCTCCGCAACCAATGAGGATCTTCCCTCCATGATCGAACGTCACCGTTTCCGGGAGGATCTGTATTTTCGTCTCAGCTCCATGTTCGTAGAAATACCGCCCCTCAGGGACAGAGGAAATGATGTCCTTCTGCTTGCTGACTATTTTGCCGCAAGGGCCTCTGAAAGAGTCGGAAGGACCTTCCGCCCCTCCTTCTCTCCCCAGGCACAGGCTCTGCTCCTGCGCCTGCCTTTCCGCGGCAATGTGCGGGGATTGGAAAACATTATTGAAAACATCGTTCAGCTATATCCTGTAGAGGTCATCACAGACCAGCATCTGCTTGAAAACATTACCAGCTATCAGCTGACACACCTGTCTTCTCCGGATACGGCCGCTTTCCCGCATACCCGTCAGTCCTCGGACAGGCCCGTCTCTGACAGCCATGCCGCGGGCCCATATGGCGGGAACAGGGTCCTGACAGGATCTCCTTACCGGCGCCGGAATGATCTAACGCCCCAGACCCTCACTGATGCCCTCCTCCAGTGCGGTGGCAACCGTTCAGCCGCCGCAAGGCTGCTCGGCGTTTCCCGCGCAACGCTCTACCGGTATCTGAGCACCAGTTTTCCCAATCAGTAATAAAGTCAGCGCAGCAGAAAGACCCGGAGCCGGCAGTCAGCCGCCCTGGGTCTTTCTTTCAAAAGGGGGTAATTTATAACCTTACTTCCTGTTCATCAGAGGGTCTCTGCCCGCGATGGCTCTGGCAGCGTTTTTGTGCTGGATCTCATTGGTGCCGGAGAAAATCTGATAGATCTTGGCGTCACGCATGAGCTTCTCCACCGGATAGTCCTTCATATATCCGTAGCCGCCCAGGATCTGCACCGCGTCTGTGGCCGTCTGCATGGTGCAGTCAGAGCAGTAGAACTTCAGCAGATTCGGAAGGATCCCAAGCTCCTTGCCGTCCCTTCTGCAGCAGAGAGCTTCATACATAAGTGCCCTGGATGCCTGCGTGCGTGCTTCCATGTCCACGAGCTTGAAACCGACAGCCTGTTGGTCAATGATCCTCTTTCCGAACTGTCTGCGTGTCTTCGCATAGGCAGTCGCTGTGTCCAGACAGGCCTGGGCAATGCCCAGATTGTAGGCCAGGCCTATGACACGCCCTTCTTCATTGATCATGGCCAGCGCCTTGGTGAAGCCGCTGCCGACCTCTCCCACCACATGATCGGCCGGGACCCGCACATCCTCCAGAATGATCTCTGATGTTTCGGATGTCTTCAGGCCCATCTTGTTTTCCTTCTTCCCGACCTGTATGCCCCGCTCCTTCTCCACCAGAAATACCGTAACGCCCTTACTCGCACGCTGACTCCTGTCCGTCCACGCCGCAATGAAGAAGAAGTTCGCGATCGGGCCGTTGGAGCAGAAGCATTTTACACCGTTGATCACCCACTCCTGTGTCGATGCGTCCCAAACGGCGGATGTTCTCATAGCTGCCGCATCCGAGCCGGCATCTGCTTCCGTGAGCGCGAAAGCCCCGATCGCCTCGCCGCTCAGGATCCGCATCGCCCAGCGCTGCTTCTCGTCCTCCGAAATACCGGTCTCCATGATGGTGTTGAAATAATTCCCGGCATTGGTGAAGGCAAAAGCGAATCCGGAATCGACTGTGGCAATCTCTTCCGCTATGACAGCGCGTGTTACGATATCCAGACCCAGTCCGCCGTATTCTTCCGGAATATTCATCCCGTAATACCCGGCATCTGCAAGAGCCTGGTGGACGTCCATAGGATACCTGCCCCGTCCTCCGTCTGCCTTTTCGAGTTCCTCCAGCTGCGGTCTGAGCAGGTCCTCACAGATCTTGCGTGCGCCATTGGCAAGTTCGATCTGTTCCTCTGTCGCAAATCTATAATGAACCATACTGGTCTCCTGTAGTGAATACTTCCCGTCCGGCCCTATCCGATCTCGGCGTAGGCGACCCGGAATCCGGCGAAGTCATTCTTGAAATCTCTCGGATGTGAGCCGCTGGCATTGAAGCAACTCGATGCATAACGGCTGTTCCATCTCCCGCTGTAGTCAAAAGCGGTCTCTGGCTCTGCCGTATTGGACCAGAAATCAAAGCCCTCAAACGCACCGCCCAGGGCATCATAGGGATGCGCGCCAAGGATCTGGAGCATGAGAAGTGCCTTTGCGCCGATCGTCTCGTCATGCGTTGCGGATTCAAAGTTACACCAGTGCAGGCCGGGATTCTCCGCGGCTCTGGCCGTCCAGACCCACTGTCCTCCATTCCAGCTCTGCTTGATCGAACCGGGAGTCGTCCCCTTCCCGTCCGGGACCAGATAAGACCCGTCCTCGGCACTGATCGCCCGCCACAGGCCGCTGTCAGGCGCCTGGGAATTGCGGATATCCGCGCCGTCGTTATTGGGCAGCATCTGTAATTCTCCGTAGACCAGCCGCATGCCGCCGACCCATTCCCAGATATTGCCGTTGAGGTTGGATATACCGGATGCCGTGCCGTCATGATACCAACTGAGCGGGCCTGTCCCCGTCTCCACCACATGGGTACCGTCTTCTCCTCTGGTCGCGGGAATCGCGGTGTAGGTCGTCTCGGAAACATGCTTTCCGAAATCATTGTTGCCCTTCGGAAGGAATCCATTGGCCTTGCAGAGCTGGGCCAGCATGGCCCGTTCTACCTTGGTGACCAGATGCCATCCTCTCCCTTTAGGCACACAGTACTCATAAGCCTCTTCCTTAGTGATCCCATATGTAGGGCAGACACCCGGCAGTGAGTGCCCTGTTCCGTTTCTGACCACGCTTTCGTACTTGCCTATATACAGGCACTCCGCTGTCTGGCCGTTGATGATAAAGGCTGGATGGATCTCATCCGAATCTGCCAGTCCCAGCTGGCGGAGGGTCATCTTCGGTATTTTTACCATGACGGAGGGATCACCCGCCTGATCGCATATGATCTCGTTATTCGGGCATACCGCCTTCAAGGCAAGATTGGCCGCCGTATAATCTGTCATTTTCAACTCCTTACCCACAAAGGGGCCGCTTTGACCGTTGTACCTCCGTCAAGCATGATCTGCTCACCGGTAATAAAACGTGAATCATCACTGGCAAGGAAAACGGCAATGCCGCCGCAGTCTTCCGGCTCCGCCAGTATGTTCAGCATATTGACATCTCTGCTGGCCTGCTCCTGTCGGGGATCCTGTAGCCTGTACTTGTTGATATTGGACCGCACAGTACCCGGTGCTACACAATTGCAGCGAATGCCATACTGGCCCAAGTCCAGAGCCACATGCATGGTCAGTGCCTTAAGACCTCCCTTGGATGCCCCATAGGTGGTGACATTGGGGTTGGCCTGCACAGATCCCACTGAACCGATGAAAATGATCGAGCCGCCGCCGTTGGCCGCCATCACCCTGCCGGCTTCCTGGGCACAGAAGAAGGAGCCTTTCAGATTGGTATCCAGAACAGTGTCATAGTCTTCTTCTGTGACCTCCAGGAAAGGGGCACGCAGCTGGATGCCGGAATTGGCCACCATGATATCCACGGTCCCGAATCTCTCCACTGTCCTGCGCACCATTTCGCGGATGTCTTCCAGATTCCGGACATCGCACTTCTGTACAAACCAGTTCTCCTGATCGAAGCCGAAATCTTCAAACATCTTCTGTGTTTCTTCGGTTTTTCTGACGGCAAGGCATACTTTCGCGCCTTCTTCCAGATATCTTCTGGCTATGCCGGTCCCGATGCCGGAACTGGCGCCTGTGACAATGGCGACCTTACCCCTGATACTGTTTGACATAATCCCTTCCCTCCTGATGACCGGATCACTTCATCTGTTCCGCTTCTGTATACTTGTCCTTGATTCCAAAGCTGGCAATCAGGCCGAGGACCTGGAATACAACGACCGTGATAAAAGCAGCCGTATAATCACCGGAACCGTCGATACACATGGAGGCGATGGTAGGTCCTACAAAGGCAGCGAGACTGTTTCCGAGGGTCGTAAATCCATAGATGGATGTCACATATTTTCTTCCGTAAACAGCTGCCGTCGTACTCCAGATCACGCCTACACCGCCGCCGAAGAAGAAGCCGATGAAAATAGTGGCGAAGATCATGACAGGCACATTGTGTGCATTGAAGAGGATGATCATGCCGATGATCGTTCCGATGAAGAGGGTTCTCCAGGTATTGGGAATGCCGATCTTATCGGAGAGGGCCGCGTTGCCGAACCGGCCGAGACCGTTCATGAAGGATGTCAGGGTGACAAAAATAACGGTATTGGCTGCGCCGGCTCTGACGGTCGCAATGGTGGAGACCTGAGAGACCAGGATCTGTCCGGCCATGCCCGCACAGAAGAAAAGGAAGAAAATAATCCACACTTCTTTGGTCTTCAAGGCTCCGGAGATGGTGCTGATCTTATTCTGATATTTGGAATAATCCTTTTCTTCTTCTGTTTTGCCCACAGGGACGACCAGCTCGGGATACTTGATCGGATTGGGGATGATAAAGGACAGAATGAAAATGGATACGCCGCAGACGATACCGATGGTGCAGAAGGTCACCTTCATGCTGGTGACCGACAGCAGCTTGTTGATCAGGGGACTCATATAGAGGGAGGTCCATCCGAACAGTGCTGTGACGATACCGGAAGCCATGCCCTTATACTTGGGCGGCATGAGCTTCATGGCGGTGGAAGCTGTGTTGGAGGTGATCGAAGTAGAAGCTATGCCCAGAAGTATGCCGATAGCGAACATGACCATCCACCAGGAATCCGTGATGCCGGCGATGCAGAGAGCCAGGCACTCACAGACCGCGCCAAGCTTGAGGGGCAGGTTCGGACCGTACTTATCGGTGATCTTGCCCACGACCATGGCCCAGAAAGCCGTAACGATCATCATGGTTGAATAGGGAAGCGAGGCCTGCAGATTGGTCCACCCGTGTTCCTTGATCAGTGTCGAGCCCAGAAGTGACCAGCAGAACTGCGCACCGCCCAGAAGATTGATCGCCATAGCGCAGATCAGACCCCTCCAGGCTACAGCTGTGATTTTAGATTTCTCGTTCATTTTTCTACTCCTTTCAATAATACTGAACATACTCCATGTCCAGAAGTCTGCAGGGATTCACCTTGGCCATCATTTCCACGTCATGGGGGCTGACACCGAGCTGCAGCATGGTGGCGACGAATGTCCGCATGCCTTCTGCCGGTGAACTGTCGGTGATCTGGCCGAAATCTGTAGACAGGATATTTCTTTCCGCGCCGGTGCGGCGGATGCACTCCACATACTCCTCCGGCCTTGTGGAACCCAGCAGCGGTTCGCATTCCCGGTAACAATGCTCCAGAAAAGCTCCGGCCTCCGCGCAGGCCACGGCCTGCTCCATGGTATAAGGCGGCCAGATCGTCTCAAAGAAAACATGGGTCGCCACAAGCTTTTCGATTCCCATCTTTCTGGCTTCTCTGAACAAGACCATGGATTCCTCAAAAGAGAGATGACCGTTGCAGAGCACCAGGTTGTAATCCTTGATGATCTTCAGAAAATCATAGATGACAGGCTTCAGTTCCTTTCTGTCGTCCAGAATATAGAGTCCCGGTACATCCTTCATTCTGGGATTGCCGTCATGCGCCCACTGCGACTCCAGCGGGAACCACACCACCTTGGCGCCCATCCTGGCGTTAAAGAGAAGAGCCTCCACACCCATCTCCGTAAGACCGCCGGACGGAGGGTCGATCACAAAGGAACCGAATGTCCTGACCTCGGGTACCAGCCTGTTGGCACATACCGCAACAGAGATCGAAGGAACATGATGGCTCTTCAGGACGATTCCGCCCATCTTTAATCTGGCCGCTTCCTCAGCCATCTGAACACCGTCATAACGCCTCTTTGTACCGGGATCCGGTTTGAAGTGGATATGCATATCCACACTCCCCTCCATGATCCGGTCTATGATTTCCGGATCAGGTGTCTCCTGATACAACATGTCCAAATACCTTGCCATACTCTTTCTTCCTTTCTGTGCACGTTGCAGGAATGATTTCTTGCCCCTTTTCTCAGCATGTCCCGTACCAGATTTTTCCGTGCCCTTCCCGCATTTAAAATGACAGCCGCTGAAAAAGGCCGTATTTCTGCCCTTTTTTATATATATACACAAAAAAGACAGGGGAGCCGTCATCTGCGGCTCCCTCTGCCCACATTGTCTTACCTGTATCACCGTTCTGTTAAAGATGTCTCATTAATCTGTCTCAGTTGTATCTTCTCACTCCCACCCCGCTCCGGTACAGGATCCCCCGTCAAAGTTCACCCTGAGGATCCGCGTCCCGCCGTCCGGGCGGCGCAGAGGGATCTCCCAGAACCAGGCACTGCCGTCGTCCGGCCAGTAGGACCACGTGTCCTCCCGCACCAGGATCCCGCCGTAGAGCTGATAGATCTCGTCGCTGTCCCGGCCCGGGAACCAGCCGGCATCCAACAGGATCTGCGTATATTCCAGAACTTCGCCCTGTGCGTCGAAGCGGCACTCCTCAAGGAGGGCTGTGTCCGGCGCATTTTCTATGCCTGCCGTGTACCGGGCCAGGTTGTCCCGGATGCAGAAGGGCTCGATCCCCAGGCAGCACAGCAGGGCTAAAGAGACCGCTGTCAGCCGGATGGCCAGGCCGGCGGCGTTGAAGGTCCTGAACAGGCGCAGTCCCGCGATCCACACACAGCACATGAGGACCAGCAGGACCCAGCCGGCCACGATCCGCCGGGGCGTGTACCCGCAGAGACGGATGTAGAGGGCCAGTTTGGCCGCGTTGAGAAGGGCCAGGGCCAGAGAACACAGGATCAGCGCCAGGCCGGCGATCCTGGCAGGGCCTCCCTCCAGGGGGCTCCGCCTGCAGAAGAAAGTGCTGACAGCCAGTACCGCCAGGTTCAGGAGCAGGATCCTGCACAGCTCCCAGAAGCCGCTGACAGCGAAGGTCATGGCAGAGAAGGGTGTGATCACATCTCCGCCCCCTGCCGGCAGCATCCGGGCGGCGACTTCCGCAGCCTGGACGCAGAAGAAAAGGACATAGACCGCCGTCAGGACGGCTGCCGTCAGATACAGGGTCAGAGCGGGAATGCGTCTGCGCTTCTCCAGGTCTGCCCGGATGCGGTCTGCCGTGCCCGCCTCCGGCTCCCTCTTCAGGGCGCCGCCGACAAGGCCGTAGAGCCAGGCGCCCACCGGTAGGGACAGGAGCAGGATGGCAAGCTTCTCTCCTATGACATCCAGGAAGGCGTCCCACTCCCTGCTCAGGAATCGGAGAATACTGTCCACGGGACGCAGCAGCCACTCTCCCAGCCTGGCAAAACTGCTGCTGGCCGCGGCCAGCTGTCCCCAGGCATACAGGCCCAGGAAGGCCGCCAGAACTATGCTGAGCACAACAAGGGCCGCGCCGGAAGTGCGGGAAGGTGCCCGCACGGTCCCTGCCTCCGCTTCTTCTGCCTGGCCCTGTTCGCCCTTCTGCGCTGCTCTCTCCCGCCTTCTGCCGACAGCCTCGGCGATCCCGCGGACGAGGGTCCTGATCCTCAGCAGATAGTTGGTCCAGGGCAGGACCAGGAAGCCCTGCAGCAGGTCCCTGCCCGTGAAGATCCCGCTCCTCCCTGCCGTGAACTGGCCTGTCCTGGCCAGCACATAGAGGACCGCCGTCACATGCCACAGCAGCACCTGCCAGAAGCCCCTGCTGCCGCCCTGCACGCCACTGATAGCGAATCCTGCCCCCTCCGCCAGAAGGCACAGGAGCCAGAAGCGGGATTCCGCCGGCACGTATCTCTCTTTTCCTGCAAGGTCACGCTCCTGCGCGCCTGTCCACAGCTCCACCGCGGCGGCGTAGATCAAAGTGAAAACCAGTGCCTGGATACAGCCGCGGGGACCGCCCGGAACGTCCGCCTTGATCAGGACCTGGTCCACATAATAGTAAGCTGCCGGTACACTCAGGATTGCCGCGGCCAGGCCGCCCCGCAGGGTCCTTTCCCTGCCCTGGTCCGCAGACGCTGTCTCTGTCCTTTTATCCATAAAAAAGCCCTCCGTTCCGCAGACGATGCAGAACGGAGGGTCTTATCATTCTTCTGTTTCCCCGGACTCTTCCGGCCGGAAGGCGAGGATGTCGCCCGGCTGGCAGTCCAGCTCCCGGCATAGGGCGTCGAGGGTACTGAACCGGATCGCCCGCGCCTTGTTGTTCTTGAGGATCGAGAGATTGGCCGGCGTAATGCCTACCCGCTGGGCCAGCTCACCCGCGCCGATCCCCCGCCTGGCCATCATGACACTGAGGTCTACGTAGATCATGCCGCACCTCCTCAGATCGTGTAGTCCAGCTCGTCCTTCATCAGGACTGCCGCTTCGAAGGCGTTTTTGACCACGCGCACCACCAGCATCATGAAGAGGGCCGCGCCGCCCACAAAGACATAGAACAGCGCGTACAGAATGCCCACCAGGACCGTCAGACAGCCGCCGCAGAGGCAGGCCCAGCCGATATGGCGCAGCGAACGCACATTCCGGGGAGTGAAGACCTCTCCCTGCCCCAGCCTCTTCAGAAACAGCCGCATCTCCCACAGCATCCACAGGACCGCCGCCCCGCACCCATAGCCGAGGGCAAGCAGCAGCCAGAAGGCCGCACTTGTGGAGCCCATGATCCGGCCGCCCCCGATCCGCGCGAGAAAGTCGCGCACCACCCAGGGGCCCGCCGCCATCATCAGCGCCGCAAGTACCAGAAATACATCCACACAGGTCCTGGTCAGCAGAATACTCTTCTCACCGCTCCACAGTCCCTGTCCGTCCTGCATCGTCTTCAATTGTCACAACCTCCTGCATGCACGCATTCATGATTCGTGAACACTATAGCATGATATTTTCTGTTATTCAATAGTTTTTTATTGTTTTTCGATATATTCTTGTTCTACAGGGGGACAGGGAGGATATAAACGCTGAGTTGTAATCCGAGGCTGAGTTGTAATCCGAGATGCCATTTTGTAAGGGAGGATATAAACGCTTACAGGCCCAGCGTCTGCTCCGTCAGCTCTACCCCGGCGCGCACGCAGTCATCACAGTCGCAGATGACCTTGCCTGTGCCGATCCCCTTGAGGTCCTTGCAGATCGACGCGCCGCATTTCTCCGTGAAGGCCCTGTGCAGGGATGCGGCATCCCGGAGGATGGGCCGCCCGTCGTATTTTCTGAGTCCCAGCAGCATCTCCGCCGCGCACAGGGCACCGCAGGTCGCCTCCATGCAGCCCATGCCGGCGCAGAAGGCCGCGCCGAGCTGCTTCAGGGTCTCCTCCGGCAGGCCCGACTCCTCCGCGAAGGTGCAGAGGACCGCCTGGCAGCAGTTATAGCCATTGTGTTTTCTTACTACCGCTTCTTCTTTTCTGGACATTGCCTTCTCCTGTGACGATTTCTGTGTCATTCTTTTCCGTTCAATACACGAACGCCCTGTCATGCCCGCTGTGCAGCGCGTCGTAGATCTGGCCGGGACGGGTGGGGGCTGTTAACATTAATTCATTATACTATACGCCTAGTTACCGGTATAGCATGATGTCCCGAAAGCGCGCCTGCATTTCGTATATATATTTCGTAGCTATCGTATTGACGGATTTTGTCTGGAGGGCTATTCTACTGGTAATTAATACCGGGGAGGCGGTCGGGTAAATGTCGGATCTGAAGACAGAGCTGGTCAGAGAGAAAAAAGAGCTGGAAACACTGATTGAGAAGATCCACACGGAGCTGGCAGGGCTTCCTGCATATCCCGGTGTTTCTTTGCAGGTGAGAACTACAGACGGTCAGCCGCGCTATTATCTTCGCAAGCACGTCGGAGGCGAGATCGAGGAGGAATACTGCTCCCTGCGCAGGCAATCAGCACTGATCCATGACCTTGCACAGACAGAGTATCTTCACAAGCTTCTCTCCAAGGCAGAATCACAGCATGCTCTTCTCGACCGGTTTTTGAAAAGCTACGAGCTGACTGCCACTGCCGAAGTGCTGTCCGCTTTGAACCCCGGGCGACGGAAACTCATCAAGCCTCTTGTACCGGATCTGTCGGAATATCTTCATACCTGGGATCATTATAAAGGAAATCCCGACTTTCCTCTGCCGGATGAAGATCACCCGTTCACCACGGAAGCCGGGGAGAATGTTCGTTCCAAATCAGAGAAGATCATCGCGGACAAATACGGGTATCTTTCTCTTCCCTATGTCTACGAGCCTTCCCTCACACTCATGGACCGCAATCGTCCTGTCACAGTGCATCCGGATTTCGGAGTCGTCAGCAGGCGGACGCTCCGCTTCTATTATCATGAGCACCTGGGTATGATGGATCATCCGGACTATGCAGCCCACGCCTTGCGCAAGCTGCAGCTTTATATGGCAAACGGGATCTTCCCGGGCGAGCAGCTGCTGCTCACCTTCGAGACCTCTAAAATGCCTCTGACAGATGAACAGCTGATGAGAATGATCCATCACTATCTGCTCTAGACGGCTGTTCTGGTCCGGCTGCCGGCAGGGGAATAGACATTTTTATTACTTCAAGCAGTATCTGTCGATGCTTTCCTTGAGCCAATAGACAAGAACAGCGGAAAGATACAAAAATGTCGACGAATGAAAGGCACAAATAGACAAGAATGATCAAGCACTGCTAAATTGTCTACTTACATCAGTCTTTATATAGACGATTAATGCAAGTACTGTGTGTTTTGTCTAGAAGTGGTTATCAGCAAATAGACAATAATTGCTTAACGATCACACCTTGTCTATTTTTCCACCATGAACAGTAGACATAATTCAAATCTGAGCATCATAATGTCTATTTTGGTTCTTCCCGCATTGACAAAACGACTCAAAAAGTAGAAAAATGTCTATCTTCACCCCGCCGCGCAAGCGGATGCCCCTGATCGCTGTACAGGATAGTATGGGGACTGGAGCCCCCCCGCCGCGTAAGCGGATGCCCCTTTCACTCCCCGGTCCCGGTCAGTTCGAGCTCCTCCGCGTGCTCCTTCATGCCGCGGATGCAGATCTCAGCGAGGTCGCGGACCTCCATGCCGAGCATCTCGCAGCCCTGGCGGATGACGGCGCGGTCGCACTTGGCGGCGAAGCGCTTGTCCTTGAACTTCTTCATGAAGCTCTTGACCTCCAGGTCCGTGATCCCGTGGGGGCGCATGCGGGCGCAGGCCTGGACGATCCCGGTCAGCTCGTCCACCGTGAAGAGGCACTTCTCCATATTGGTCTCCGGGCGGACATCCGTGCAGATCCCGTAGCCGTGGCTCAGGATCGCCCGCACATCCTCCGCCGGGACCCCGGCCTCCAGGAGCGGCTGCTCCGTGTGGGCGAGGTGTTCCTCCGGAAACTTCTCGTAATCATAATCGTGCAGATAGCCGACGGCCTCCCAGTGCTCCTTATCTTCCCCGAAGTGCTCGGCCAGCGCGCCCATGGCGTAGCAGACGTTCAGCGCGTGCAGGCGGAGGCTGTGCTCCGTCACCATCGAATCATTCAGTTCCCTTGCTCTCTCCAAAGTAAGCATCTTCATTCCTCCCTACCGTCATAAAAAGCTGCGGACGTGTACTGCAACAGCATTACACGCCCACAGCGTATGTGTCAAGAATGGAAAAACGTACCGGACAGCCACCGGCCGGGAACCGTCACGTCCTGTCCGTTCCTTACGCCTGCACCGCCTCGTGCAGCACCTTGCGGACGGCGCCGGGGCCGGCCAGCATGGCGGTGAGGTCGTCGAGGATCTGGGGCACAAGACCTGCGGCCGCGAGGTCAGCGCCGAAGATGCGGGTCTCGGCCAGAACAGGGGCAGCCGCTGCCTCGACAGAAGCGCGGTCAGCCTTGCCATAGAGGGCCTTCAGGGCAGCCGCGGTGGGTGCCAGGCTCTCCAGCATGGGATCGGGGCTGAGTTCGAACTCCTTGCCGTCGTCGCCGATGGCGGTCAGGTAGCGGAGCCAGCCGGCCTCCACCAGCGCGATGCCGCGAAGGGAAGCGCTGTCGAGGGCGGGATCCGCCTGATAAGCCTTGATGGTCTCACCGAAGCGGATGGCCAGCTTCTGGGAGGTGTCGGTCGCGATGCGCTGCGGCGTGTCAGGCATGAAGGGGTTGGGGACACGGACCTGCAGGACCGTATCGATGAACTCCTTGGGATCCAGGATGCCGGGGTTGACGACGACCGGCAGGCCTTCCTTGTAACCGACCTTCTGCACGAGCGCCAGCAGGTCGGCGTCCTTCATCTCCTCGGAGATCTTGTCGTAGCCGAGCAGGCAGCCGAAGACGGCCAGGGAGGTGTGCAGCGGGTTGAGGCAGGTGCAGACCTTCATCTTCTCGACGCGGTCCACCGTCTCCCTCTCGGTGAAGTAGAAGCCGGCGACCTTGAAGTCGGGGCGTCCGTTCGGGAAAGCGTCCTCAATCACGAGATATTCCGTCTCCTCCGCGTTGACGAAAGGCGCGACATAGGTCTTCTTGGAGGTGATGACGGGCTCGAGGTCCGCGAGGCCGTCCTGCTTCAGGATCTCCTGCACGGAGGCGTCCGGTCTGGGGGTGATCTTGTCGATCATGCTCCAGGGGAAGGACACGCAGGCGGGATCATTCACATAGGCGAGGAAGTCCGCGTCCGCCTTGCCGTTCTGTGTCCAGCCCTCGGCAAAAGCGGTCATGGCTGCCTTGAGCTTGTCGCCGTT
>DGGX01000153.1:0-1415 GCA_002392385.1 Lachnospiraceae bacterium UBA3863 | reverse complement strand
TCGCCGTTGTGGGAGCAGTTGTCGGTGCTCACCATGGCGATGGGAAGTCTGCCGGCGGCGTAACGGGCATGCAGCAGGGACGCCACCTTGCCGATGTAGCTGGCAGGTCTGGCGGGGCCTTCCTCCAGGTCCCTTGCGACGTCGGGAAGCAGGGAGCCGTCACGGCCGGTCAGGCTGTAGCCCTTCTCCGTGATCGTGAAGGTAGCCATCTGCAGGGAAGGTGCGCGGAAGATCTCCATAAGACGGCTGTACTCGGCCTCATCCTGGCTGTCGAGGATGCAGGACTCCGCGATGGAGCCGACGACGGTCTTCTCGATGCTGCCGTCGCCCTTAAGGGTGACCAGGACGCTCAGGTCGTCGTGGGGACGGTACTGCTTGGAGACGATCTCATAGTCGAAGCCCTCCGCGACGATGATGCCGCGGTCCAGGGTACCGGCCTCAAGCTCCTTCTGTACATCCGCGGCGTGGAAGGCGCGGAAGATGTTGCCGGCGCCGAAGTGCACCCAGAAAGGGTTGGCCTTGGTGGCGGCGATCATGGCCTCGCGGTCATAAGCGGGCAGATGGAAGCCCTTGGCTTCCCAGGCCGCTCTGTCCTTCAGTCCCTCAGTACTCAGCTTTAAAGTGCTCATGCTTACCTCCTTGCGCTCCCTCTCTCTTCGCTCTTGACGATAGCTTCCCACAGGCCGTTCAGGTAGGTCGCGCCGAGCGCCCTGTCATAGAGGCCGTAACCGGGCATGGCCTTCTCGCCCCACATCATGCGGCCGTGGTCGGGACGGATCGGTCCGTCGAAATCGATGTCCACCAGCGCCTTCATGATCTCGTACATATCAAAGGTGCCGTCGCTGGAGAGATGGGCGGCCTCCTCGAAGTTGAGGGTCGCCGGATTGGGATCCAGGAACTTGAGGTTGCGGACGTGGGCGAAATGGATCCTGCCCTTGAGGGAACGGATCATATCCGGCAGGTCATTGTTGAGGTTGGTGCCGTAGGAACCGCTGCAGAAGGTCACGCCGTTGTGAGGATCGTCGACCATCTTCATCATGCGCAGGATGTTCTCCTTGCAGGTGATGATGCGGGGCAGTCCGAAGACCGGCCAGGCGGGATCATCGGGATGAATGGCCATCTTGATATCGTACTCATTGCAGACAGGCATGATCCGCTCAAGGAAGTACTTGAGGTTGTCGAAGAGCATGTCCGTGGTGACATCCTTATAGGCCTCGAAGAGCTCCTTCACGTGAGCCAGACGCTCCGGCTCCCAGCCGGGCATCACGGTACCGTTCATGTCGCCCGCGATGGACTCGAACATCTTCTCAGGCACCAGTTCGTCCACCGCCTTCTGGGTATAGGCCAGAACGGTCGTGCCGTCCGGTCTGACACGGGCCAGCTCTGTGCGGGTCCAGTCAAAAACAGGCATGAAG
>DGGX01000009.1:746-4287 GCA_002392385.1 Lachnospiraceae bacterium UBA3863 | reverse complement strand
CATGGACCACGGAGCTCAACCCGTCTGCCTGCCAGAGAGGCTTTGGGATGAGGTTTATTCCGGCAGATCACCCCACTTGCTTGCGGAGAGCTTCATGGGATGAGGGCTGTCCCGGCAGATCACCCCACCTGCTTGCAGAGAGCTTCATGGGATGAATACCGGTCCCGTTTAGTCATCCCGCCCGGCCGTAGGGAGCTTTCTGGGTTGAATTCCGGTCCAGGCAAGTCACCCCGCCCGGCTGCAGGAAGTCTTCTGGGATGATTTCAGTCCTGTAGAGTCACCCCGCTCAGTTGTAGAAACTCTTCTGGGATGACAGCTGCCACGGTTTCAGTCATAATTCATATGCTTATGAAAGAAGAAGGGGTTATAACAGGATGCAGAACACTTTCTATCGTGAGATCATCAACGACCACAACCTGCGGCCGGCCCATAAATACCTGCTTCCGGAGGCGGATCTGGAGCTGCGAGGCGTCAATCCCAGCTGCGGGGACGATATCACCCTGCGTCTGCGCGTCCGGGACGGCCTGATCGAGGACGGTGCCTTCACCGGGGACGGCTGCGCCATCTCCCAGGCCTCCGCCGATATCATGCTGGACCTTTTGATCGGCAGGACCGAGGAGGAAGCGCTGCGTCTTGCGGACCTCTTCCTCCGCATGATCCGGGGCGAGGCCTCGGAGGAGGAGATCGAGGAGCTGAAGGAGGCCGGCGCCCTCGTCGACATCTCCCACATGCCCGCCAGGGTCAAATGCGCGGTCCTCGCCTGGCATACCGCCCAGCGGATGCTTCCCGCCTCACAGACGTAAAGACAGTAACAGCTACCCCAAAAAGGCAGTCGCGACAAGTATAGAAATGCATAAAAATTCCTCGAAGACCTTTAGGAATGTTTATGCGTTCGTATACTTGCCGCGACTGCTCTTTGTACCGGTAACTATTTGTCAGCTGTCCTGTTCTTGCACCGACCCTGCTGCGAGGCCGCTGAGTTCAGGGCTATGGAAGTCGGCAACCTTTAGTTGTCCCGCTCTTTCACCGATCCAGCCACGAGGCCGCTCAGGGCGAGGAGGGCGAGGGCGTTGGGCAGGACCATGAGCTGGTTGAACATGTCGGAGAGCTCCCAGACCAGGTCGTTGGAGGCCAGGGTCCCCAGGAAGATGAAGACCAGGGCGATCACTTCATAGACCCGCACCGCCTTCTGGCCGAAGAGGTAGATCACGTTGATCCGGCCGAACATGTTCCAGCTGAGGACGGTCGAGAAGGCGAAGAAGAAGAGGCAGACAGCCACGAAGGCATTGCCGGGGCCCACGCCGAACACACTGCCGAAGGCGGTCTGGGCCAGATTGGACTTGACGACGGCCTCGCCGGAGGCATTGAGAAGGCCTTCGGTGTAGCCGTGCTCGAGGAGGCCGCCCTCCGTGTAGAGGGTGGAGATGATGACCAGAGCGTTGAGGGTCAGGACCACGAAGGTGTCGATGAAGACGCCCACCATGGCGACCACGCCCTGCTCGTGAGGGTCGGACACATTGGCCTGGGCGTGGGCGTGGGGCGTGGAGCCCATGCCGGCCTCATTGGAGAAGAGGCCTCTCTTGGCACCCTGGGAGACAGCGGTCTTGAGGGCTGCGCCGAGGCCGCCGCCGATGATGGCCTGGGGCTGGAAGGCGTAGCGGAAGATCATGCCGAAGGTGGCGGGGATATAGCGGATCCGGGCGGCCAGGACCACCAGACCGCCGGCGATGAAGATCAGGGCCATGACGGGCACGACCTTCTCTGTCACATAAGCCAGCCGGTCCATGCCGCCGATGAAGATCACGCCGCAGATGACGACCAGCACGATGCCCACGATCCAGGAGGGAACACCGAAGGCCGTCCGGAAGGTGGAGCCGATGGAGTTGGACTGGACCATGCAGCCGAAGAAGCCCAGGGCCAGGATGATCGCCACCGCGAAGAAGCCCGCGAGGAATCTCCCGAAGCCGCCCTTGAAGGCCGTCGTGATGTAGTAGACGGGGCCGCCGAGAATGCTGCCGTCCTCGTGGCGGATCCGGGTCTTCTGAGCCAGGACAGCCTCCGCGTAGATGGTGGCCATGCCGAAGAAGGCGATGACCCACATCCAGAAGATGGCGCCGGGGCCGCCGGTCAGGATGGCGCCGGAAGCGCCGACGATGTTGCCGGTGCCCACCTGGGCCGCGATGGCTGTGGCCAGGGCCTGGAAGGAGCTCATGCCGCTCCCCTGGCTGCCGCCGTGGAGGGAGAGGGAGCCGAAGACCCTGTGCACGCCCTCCTTAAAATAACGGATCTGGGCAAAACGGGTCCGCACCGAATACCAGACGCCGACCAGGACCAGGAGAAAGACCAGAATGTAGTCGGAGAGGTAAGCGTTGATCGTCTGTACAAGGCTGAGAAGCATGGTATAGATCCTTTCTGAAAACAATAAAGACCGCCGGCACTCCGGCGGTCTCTTTGCGCATATATGGTCTGCGGTGATTGGACCGCAGTCATACGCCCTGTCCTTTGACCTGAGAGATTCGGTATCCCGTGGGGGACCCTTGCACCTTCGGTACTCAAACAATGAGATTCTCCAGAGCTGCCTCCGTTTCCGGTCACTCCCGCCGTGCGGGACCTGAGAGTGTTACTCCTTCGGTGCGGATCGTGGGTCCGCTTCTCCCGGAAACTTCTTCGCAGATATGCAGTTTGTGCTTACAAATAAGCTGCAGACAGTACAGTAGCATTATATCCGCGGCTCTGTCAATAGAGGAGAAAAAGAAAAGCGAAAAGTGCCATATTACCTATTGACATAGTAGGTAAATGAGTGCTATAGTGAGCGTGTTCCGGAAAGAAGGAACGAGGAGGAGAGAGAAATGTTCCGTATTGAGGATCGTAAACTGAGAAAGGGCATGTGCTGTCGAATGCTTAACTCCCGGGCATATTATGAGGCCGGGACGCGGCGGTGCGCGCCTGTACGTCCTGAAACGGAGCGATGTCGATGATCGGCAGCGGATCGGAATGCCTGATGCCCGGGAGCTTATTCTAAGCCCCGGTTTTTATTTTGCTTTTTTAAGGAGATAATCATGAGCGAATACAGATTTGAGACCCTTCAGCTGCACGTCGGACAGGAGCAGGCCGATCCGGCCACGGATTCCCGTGCGGTGCCGATCTACCAGACCACCTCCTATGTTTTTCACAACAGTCAGCACGCCGCCGATCGTTTCGGCCTGGCCGATCCCGGCAATATCTACGGCCGTCTGACCAATTCCACCCAGGAGGTCCTGGAGAAAAGGCTGGCAGCCCTGGAGGGCGGCAGCGCGGCGCTGGCCCTGGCTTCCGGCGCGGCGGCCATCACCTACACGATCGAGGCGCTCGCGGCCAACGGCGGCCACATCGTGGCCCAGAAGACCATCTACGGCGGCAGCTTCAACCTTCTGTCCCACACCCTGCCCCAGTACGGGATCACGACCACCTTCGTCGATGCCCACGACCTGTCGGAGGTGGAAGGCGCGATCCGGGACAATACCCGGGCCATCTATCTGGAGACCCTGGGCAACCCCAACAG
>DGGX01000009.1:0-694 GCA_002392385.1 Lachnospiraceae bacterium UBA3863 | reverse complement strand
GGCAACCCCAACAGCGATATCCCGGATATCGATGCCATCGCGGAGATCGCCCACCGGCACGGACTGCCCCTGGTGATCGACAATACCTTCGGGACGCCCTATCTGATCCGGCCCATCGAGCACGGAGCGGACATCGTAGTCCACTCCGCCACCAAATTCATCGGCGGCCACGGCACGACGCTGGGCGGCATCATCGTGGAGTCCGGCAGGTTCGACTGGTCCGCAAGCGGGAAGTATCCCAACATCGCGGCCCCCAATCCCAGCTACCACGGCGTGTCCTTCTATGACGTGGTGGGGCCGGCTGCTTTTGTCACCTATATCCGGGCCATCCTGCTCAGGGACACCGGCGCGGCCATCTCGCCCTTCAACGCTTTTCTCCTGCTCCAGGGCGTGGAGACCCTGTCCCTGCGGCTGGAGCGGCACGCGGAGAACACCCGGAAGGTGGTGGACTATCTGCGCAGGCACCCCCTGGTGGAGAAGGTGAATCACCCCTCTCTGCCGGACCATCCGGACCATGCCCTCTACGAGAAGTACTTCCCGAACGGCGGGGCCTCCATCTTCACCTTTGAGATCAAGGGCGGACAGGCCGAGGCCTGGAGGTTCATCGATCATCTGGAGATCTTCTCCCTGCTGGCCAACGTGGCGGACGTGAAGAGCCTGGTCATCCACCCGGCCTCCACCACCCATTCCCAGC
>DGGX01000204.1:1641-6623 GCA_002392385.1 Lachnospiraceae bacterium UBA3863 | reverse complement strand
AGGCCCACCGGGACCGCATCGCCTTTATGCGGATCTGCTCCGGCCGCTATGAGATCGGCATGGATGTCCGCCATGTCCAGTCGGGCCGCGTCCAGCGCCTGTCCCAGCCCCAGCAGCTGATGGCCAGCGACCGCAAGATCCTGGAGGAGGCCTATGCGGGCGACATCATCGGCGTCTTTGACCCGGGCCTCTATTCGATCGGCGACACCTTCTGCCTGCCCAAAAAGAATTTCCGCTACGAGGGGATCCCCACCTTCGCGCCCGAGCACTTCGCCCGCGTGCGCCAGGTCGACACCATGAAGCGAGACCAGTTCGTCAAGGGCATCACCCAGATCGCCCAGGAGGGCGCCATCCAGATCTTCCAGGAGTTCAACACCGGTATGGAGGAGATCATCTGCGGCGTGGTCGGCATGCTGCAGTTCGACGTGCTCAAGTTCCGCCTCAAGAGCGAGTACAACGTGGACATCCTGCTGGAGACCCTGCCCTATGAGCACATCCGCTGGATCACCCACAGCGAGGTGGATCCCCAGAAGCTGGTGGGCACCACGGACATGAAGCGCATCAAGGACCTGAAAGGCAATCCCCTCCTGCTCTTCATCAATCCCTGGTCCGTCCAGATGGTCCTGGACCGCAACGAGGGGCTGGAGCTGGCCGAATTCTCCCGTAATTGACGCAGGGGGCCGAAACTTATATACTAAAGAGAGGTCTGTAAGCATAACTGCGGGGCGGTTCTCTGCCCCGGGAGGAGACTTGGAATGGCACAGGACAAGAACAAGGACAAGAATACAGAGAGATACAGCGACGCCGAGATCGGTACCGTCAAGATCGCCGATGACGTGGTGGCGCTGATCGCCGGCTATGCGGCGCTGGATGTGGACGGTGTGTTCTCCCTCGCGGGAGGAGAGGACCGGGAGGCCATCAGCAAGGGCGGCATGAAGAAGCTGGCGCGCAGCGTCAAGGTGGATGTGGGCAAGGAAGGCGTGAAGGCCGAGCTGGCCATCGTCGTGGACTACGGATGCAGCATTCCAGAGGTCAGCAGCAAGGCCCAGGCCAGGATCAAGAATGCCATCGAGACCATGACCGGACTGGCCGTCGCGGAGGTCAGCATCCGCGTCAGCGGCATTGCGCCGACTGTGTGAGCGTGCGCCGGAGATAATTTATGAAGAAAGAAACACGGAGAGAACAGATCTTCAAGCTGATCTTCCGGGCTGCCTTCAATGAGCCGGACGAGATGACTGAGCAGGCGGAGCTGTTCTTTGAGAGCGGTGACCAGCATTTTACCGAGCAGGACAGAAAGTATATCGGCGACAAGGCGGCCAGGATCATAGAGATGCTGCCGCAGATCGACGATGCCCTGTCCCGCAGCATGAAGGACTGGAAGATCTACAGGGTCGGCAAGGTGGAGCTTGCCGTCCTGCGTCTGGCCACCTATGAGATCCTCTATGACGATACCGTCCCCACCCAGGTGGCCATCAACGAGGCGGTGGAGCTGGCTGACCGGTTCGGTCAGGACGGCGCCGGCACCTTTGTGAACGGCGTTCTGGGCCGCTTTGTCAGGGGCGACGCGGAGCATGAGGAGACGGAAGACGGAGCGGCTGACCAGACCGGTGAGAGCGCGGACCGTGCCAGGAACGTCACCAGTGTCAGGGACGCCAGGACCGGCAGGACCATCAAGATCGCCGGTACAGTCAGGCCGGGAGAGCCCAGAGGATGAGAAATGTCTATTCGGTCTCTCAGGTCAATGCCTATATCCGCCGGATGTTTCAGGAGGACTACCTTCTGCCGCACCTCATGGTGCGCGGCGAGATCAGCAACCTGAAGTACCATGCTTCCGGACATATCTACTTCACATTGAAAGATGCCTCAGGGACGTTGTCCTGCGTTATGTTCGCAGGCCGCCGCAGAGGCCTTTCTTTTCATATGCAGGAGGGCGATCTTGTGATCGTCGCCGGCAATGTGGACGTGTATGAGAGGGACGGCAGATACCAGCTCTACGCCCAGCAGATCATCGCCGACGGGGCGGGCCTGCTGCGGGAGAGGTACGAGAGACTCAAGAGGCAGCTGGAGGCGGAGGGCCTTTTCGACGAGGCCGTCAAGAAGCCCATCCCCCGCTATGTATCCACCCTGGGGGTAGTCACAGCCTCCACGGGCGCCGCCGTGCGGGACATCATCCACGTGGCGACGCGGCGCAACCCCTACGTGCAGATCATACTGGCCCCTGCCGCCGTGCAGGGCGAGGAGGCCCCGGCCAGCATCGCCGCGGCCATCGCCCTCCTGGACAGGATCGGGCCGGACGTCATGATCATCGGCCGGGGCGGCGGGTCCATGGAGGACCTGCAGGCCTTCAACGAGGAGATCGTGGCCAGGGCGGTCTATGCCTGTGATACGCCGGTCATCTCGGCCGTGGGCCATGAGACGGACACGGTGATCACCGATTATGTGGCGGACCTCAGGGCCCCCACGCCGTCGGCAGCCGCGGAGATGGCTGTCTTTGAATACGATGCCCTGTGCAGAGACCTGCTCCAGCTCCAGGACCGGCTCACGGCCGGCATGGAGAGACGGCTGGAGACAGACAAGCAGCGGGCGGACCTCTACAGCCAGCGCATGCGGCTCCTGTCCCCGGACATGCAGCTCCGGGAGCGGCGCCGTCAGCTGGAGCTGATGAACTTCCGCCTGTCGGAGGGCATGCGCAGATACCTGGACAGCTGTCGGAGACGGCTTGAGAGAGCGGGAGACCCCGCTGTCCGCATGGAACAGATCCTGCAGCGGGACAGACACCGCCTGCAGCTGTCGGCGGGCAGGCTGGAAGCCGTGTCGCCGGCGGCCCGTCTGGCGGGGGGCTACGGCTATGTGGAGACCCTGCCGGAGGACGGCGCGCCCGCGATCAAGGCCGGCCCTGTCCGGTCGGTGGGCGACCTGTCGCCGGGTCAGCTCCTGCGGGTCACCCTGCGGGACGGACGGTTTATGACGAGGGTGGAAGAGGTCACAGAGGGAGTGAAGAGATGACAGAGGATTACGGCAGGGACCAGGCGCTGACGGAAGTGACGGCAGATATGCCCGCGGAGACACCCCTGGAAGAGAAGACCCTGGAAGAGGCCTTTGCGCGCCTGGAGCAGATCCTGGCGGAGATGGACAGGGACGACCTGCCCCTGGAGGAGGCCTTCTCCCGCTATGAAGAGGGCATGAAGCTCCTCAGACACTGCAGCCGCTGCATAGACCGGGTGGAGAAGAAGGTCATGCTCCTGAGCGAGGACGGCGTTCTGGAAGAGTTTACCTGAGGACACAGGGCCGGCGGACTGTCCGGCCGGGAGGCGACAGATGCATTTCGAGGAAACCATGAAAAGCCGCACAGCCCTCTGCGAGGAGGTCCTGCGGGCATATCTTCCGCAGGCGGACGTATGCGCGCAGACCCTGGTGGAGGCGGCGGAATACAGCCTGATGGCCGGCGGGAAGAGACTGCGTCCCCTCCTTATGGAGACCACCGGCAGGATGTACGGCGGCAGGGAGGAGCTGCGCAGGCCCTTTATGGCCGCTCTGGAGATGATTCACACCTACTCTCTGGTGCACGACGACCTGCCCTGCATGGACAACGACGAGTACCGCCGGGGCCGCAAGACCACCCATATCGTGTACGGGGAGGGCATGGCCGTCCTGACGGGCGACGCCCTGCTCAACGCGGCGGTGGAGACCGCCCTGACAGCCTTCGACGAGGTCAGGGACAGCCGTGAGAACGCGGCGGTGATCGCCTCCTTACGTCTGCTCATGAAGAACGCCGGCCTGCAGGGTATGATCGGCGGCCAGTGCGCGGACCTGGAGGCCGAGGACCGGCCGGGGGACGTGACCGCCCGGACCCTCTATTATATCCACCGTCATAAGACAGCCTGCATGATCGAGAGCGCCTTCCAGATCGGCGCCATCCTGGCCGGCGCCCCGGAAGAGGACGTGGAGGCCCTGGGCAGGATCGCGGAATGCACCGGCGTGGCCTTCCAGATCCGGGACGACATCCTGGATGTGACGGGCGACAGCAGAGAGCTGGGCAAGACCGTGGGAAGCGACGAGCGGGACGGCAAGACGACCTACGTCACCATGCACGGCCTGGACAAGGCCAGACGGGACACCGAGGCCCTGTCCGAGGAGGCCATGGATCTCCTGGGCGGCCTTGACGGCGTTAAGGACCGGGAGGAGCAGGCTTTTCTCATGACCCTGGTGGACAGTCTGGTACAGAGGACCCACTGAGACAGCAAGGCAGCAGATAGGACGGACTATGGAACATATCCTGGATCGCATCAATGAGATCAACGACATAAAGAATATTCCGCCGGATCAGTATGACCAGCTGGCCGAGGAGATCCGCCGTTTTCTCGTGGACAAGGTCAGTGTGACCGGCGGCCATCTGGCCAGCAACCTGGGCGCCGTGGAGCTGACCATGGCCCTGCACATCGCCCTGGACCTGCCCCGGGACCGGATCATCTGGGACGTGGGACACCAGTCCTATACCCACAAGATCCTGACCGGGAGAAAAGAAGGCTTTGACAGGCTCCGCCAGAAGGGCGGGATCAGCGGTTTTCCCAAGCGGGCGGAGAGCGAGGCGGACGCCTATGACACAGGCCACAGCTCCACCTCCATTTCCGCGGGCCTGGGCATGGTGGCTGCCAGGGAGCTCAGGGGCGGCAATGAGGCCGTCGTCGCCGTCATCGGAGACGGCGCCATGACGGGCGGACCTGCCTACGAGGCCCTCAACAACGCGGCCAAGCTGACCTCCAATTTCATCATCATCCTCAACGACAACGAGATGTCCATCTCCGAGAACGTGGGCGGATTCCCCAAGTATCTCAGCGATATAAGGACATCGGACGGCTATACCCAGCTGCGGGACAGGATCCGGTATTCTCTGAACGACACCATGCCCGGGCTTGCCAGGGGCATCAGCCGGGCCAAAAATTCCATCAAACAGCTCATGATCCCCGGCATGTTCTTCGAGG
>DGGX01000204.1:1212-1585 GCA_002392385.1 Lachnospiraceae bacterium UBA3863 | reverse complement strand
CATGGGGATCACCTATCTGGGGCCCGTCAACGGCCACAGCATTCCGGTCCTCCTCCACGCCATCGGGGACGCCCGGCGGATGAACAAGGCCGTGCTCATCCATGTCTGCACCCGCAAGGGCAAGGGCTATCTGCCGGCCGAGCGCCATCCGGCCCGTTTCCACGGCCCCGGCGCCTTCGATTCGGAGACCGGCCTGCCCATGGCCCAGGGGAGAAAAGCGGGCTACACCGACATCTTCTCCACGGTCATGATCAAGCTGGCCAGGAACAACGACCGGGTCGTGGCCATCACGGCTGCCATGGCGGACGGCGTGGGCCTGAAGAGGTTCCGGAACATCTATCCGGACAGGTTCTTCGACGTGGGCATCGCCGAG
>DGGX01000204.1:0-1093 GCA_002392385.1 Lachnospiraceae bacterium UBA3863 | reverse complement strand
TGCCATCTATTCCTCCTTCCTGCAGAGGGCCTATGACCAGATCTGCGAGGACGTATGTCTCCAGGATCTGCCGGTGGTGTTCGCCATCGACAGAGCGGGCATCGTGGGGGCGGACGGAGAGACCCACCAGGGCATCTTCGACCTGTCCTACCTGTCCTGCATACCCAACCTGACCATCCTGGCGCCCAAGAACAAGTGGGAGCTGTCGGACATGCTCAAATATGCCGTCAAGCTGGGGCATCCCGTGGCGATCCGCTATCCCCGGGGCGAGGCCTACGACGGGCTCAAGGAGTACCGCGATCCCATCGTCACCGGCAAGGCGGAGGTCATCTACAGGGAGAAGGAGATCCTCCTGCTGGCCGTCGGCAGCATGGTCCGGACCGGCGAGAAGGTCAGAGACATGCTGAAAGAGGACGGTTTCTCCTGCAGCCTGGTCAACGTCCGGTTCGTCAGGCCTTTTGACACGGACCTGCTGGACGAGCTGGCGGCGGACCATCCCCTCATCGTGACCATGGAGGAGAATGTGCAGAGCGGCGGATTCGGTGAGCACGTCCAGGCCTACTGCGACAGCGCCCACAGGGATCTGACGGTCCTCAATATCTCGATCCCCGACCGCTTCGTGCCGCACGGCAGGCCGGATGAACTGGCCGCGGACCTGGGCCTGGACCCGGAGACCATCGCGGACAGGATCCGGCATACCCTGGAGGAAATGGAAATTGCAGGAGAAGAAGAATAAAAAGCGTCTGGACGTCCGGCTGGCGGAGTCCGGCGCGGCGGCCTCCCGGGAGAAGGCCAGGGCCCTCATCATGGCCGGTCTGGTCTATGTCAACAACGTGAAGGAGGACAAGCCCGGCACCCAGACGACGGATACAGACGTCATAGAGGTCCGGGGCAAGGCCCTGCCCTATGTGAGCCGGGGCGGCCTCAAGCTGGAGAAGGCCCTGCAGGTCTTCCCCATAAACCTTTCGGGACGGGTCTGCATCGACATCGGGGCCTCCACGGGAGGCTTCACCGACTGCATGCTGCAGAACGGCGCCGCGGGCGTCTACGCCGTGGACGTGGGCTATGGACAGCTGGACTGGAAGCTGCGCAA
>DGGX01000082.1 GCA_002392385.1 Lachnospiraceae bacterium UBA3863 | reverse complement strand
CTGGACCTACCACGGCGTGATCTTCCGCAGGGAACAGGATCCTGCCGCCCCGAAGAACCGCATCACCAACGGTCTGGCTGCGCCGGATATGGTCGTGGGCCCTGACGGCAGATACTATCTGTATTATTTCATGGGCGGCACCAAGATGATCTCCGTGGCTGTCTGTGACGAGCCCGCGGGCAAGTATGAGTTCTACGGCTATGTCAAGTACAAGGACGGCACGCCCATCGGCAAGCGCGGCGAACCCTTCCAGTTCGATCCCGGCTGCCTCAAGGATGACGACGGAAGGCTCTATCTTTATACCGGATTCGCCTTCGGCGGCAACCCGATCCTGCTCGACGGCTCCAAGCCCACCACGGAAGGCCCCATGTGGTTCGAGATCGACACGAACGACATGCTGACCGTCATCTCCGGCGACGACCTGCACTACATCGGCGTCCTCACCGGCGACAAGGCCAAGGGCACCCCTTATGAGCCCCAGCCCTTCGGCGAGGCCAGCTCCATGCGCAAGTTCGGGGACAAGTACTATTTCATCTACAGCTCCCTGAACAGCCACAACCTCTGCTACGCGGTCAGCGACAAGCCCACCGAGGGCTTCGAGTTCGGCGGCGTCCTGATCAGCTGCGGCGACATCGGCCTGCCCGGCGTCCCGGATGTCAGGCATGCCCACATGGACACCGGCAACACCCACGGCAGCCTGATCGAGATCGAGGGTAAGTATTACATCTTCTATCACCGCCACACCAACCGCAAGCAGTCCTCCCGCCAGGCCTGCGCGGAGGAGATCCGTTTCGAGAACGGCCGCTTCTACCAGGCGGAGATGACCTCCTGCGGACTCAACCGCGGACCGCTCCCGGGCAAGGGACACATTCCGTCCTACTGCGCCTGCAACGTCTACGGCAGGAAAGGGACCCGCTTCCTGAGCATGATCAAGTATCCCAAGGGCGGCAGCCCCTACATCACCCAGAAGGGCAAGGACCGCGAGACCGGACCGGACCAGTACGTGTCCAATTTCTGCACGGACTGCACGGTCGCCTTCAAGTATTTCGACCTTCGCGAGACCCGCTCCATCAAGGTCAACCTGCAGGGCTACGGCACCAACTGCGACGTGGTGATCCGCACCCAGGAGAAGGGGAACGTCATCTGCCGTATCCCCGTCCGCACCTGCAAGCAGGAGGAGAGCTTCACCGGCGTCCTGCCGGAGGGCCTCGGCGAGAAGGAAGCCCTCTACTTCAGCATTGAGGGCAAGGGAACCTTTGATTTCGTCTCCTTCGATCTTGCCTGAAGAACGGAAACACAGGAATGCTGCCTGCCGGCCCGCCGCGGCCGGCAGGATGACTGAGCAGAGGGATAATCATGAGGAAACATTGTTTTAATGATGACTGGACCTGTCGCTGCCTGACCAGAGAAGAGCCTGCCGTGCAGGTGACGATCCCCCACGACGCCATGATCTCGGAGCCCCGCAGCCCGGAGAGCCGCGGCGAGGGCAATATCGGCTGGTTCATCGGCGGGGACTATGAGTACCTGAAGACCTTCACACCCCCCGCGGAATGGAAGGGTCAGCATGTCCTTCTGGAGTTCGAGGGCGTCTATCACAACGCGGAGGTCTGGCTCAACGATGAGAAGCTGGCCTTCCGTCCTTACGGCTACACCAATTTCTACGTGGACATCACGGACGCCCTGCAGTGGGACGGCGAGAACACGCTGAAGGTCATCGCCCGCAACAGCGATCAGCCCAACAGCCGCTGGTACAGCGGTACCGGCATCTATCGTCCCGTCAATGTCTGGACGGGCGGGGACAGATATATCCCTGTCAACGGCGTGAAGATCCGCACCACCGATTATAAGACCGGCAGGATCGAGGTCCAGGTCCGGACCACCGTGCCCGGCCTGATCCGCGTGGAGATCCTGGACGGCAATGACGTCGTGGTCTCCACGGAGTTCGAGGCCAGCAAGAATGTCGTGAACTTCCCCATCCGTGTGCCGGACGCCAGGCTCTGGGATACAGAGAATCCCAACCTCTATAAGGCCAGGGTGACCTTCGGGGACGATGTGGTGGAAGAAACCTTCGGCATCCGCACACTGGCCTGGTCGGCCGCGGAAGGCATGACCATCAACGGACAGCGTGTGATCCTGCGCGGCGCCTGCATCCATCACGACAACGGCCTTCTGGGAGCCTGCGCCTTCCCGGAGGCGGAGGAGAGGAAGGTCCGCCTGCACAAGGAGAACGGCTACAACGCCCTTCGCAGCGCCCACAACCCCTGCTCCAAGGCCATGCTGGATGCCTGCGACAGACTGGGCATGCTCATGATGGATGAGTTCGTGGACGCCTGGACCATGCACAAGACCCGGTATGACTATGTCACCTACCTCAAGGACTGGTGGAAGGAAGACCTCCGGGACATGGTCGACAAGGACTACAACCATCCCAGCGTCATCGCCTATTCCACCGGCAACGAGGTCGCGGAGACCGCCAGGCCCGAGGGCATTGCCTTCACGGGAGAGATGACAGGCTACCTGCACAGCCTGGACGCCACCAGACCCGTGTCCTGCGGCATCAATATTTTCTTCAACTTCCTCAGCAGCATCGGCCTGGGCGTCTACAGCGACGAGAAGGCCGCCAAGGAGGCGGAGGCCGCCGCGGCCGCACCGGAAGGCAAGAAGAAGAAAAAGGCTGCCGTCGGCAGTGAATTCTACAACAAGCTGGCCTGCATCATGGGCGACAAGTTCATGAAGTTCGGCGCCACCCTCTATCCCTGCGACGTCAAGACCCGCGGCGCCTATGCCAACATGGACATCGCCGGCTATAACTACGGCATCTGGCGCTACAAGAAGGATATGAAGAAGTATCCCGACCGCATCATCCTGGGTTCGGAGACCTTCTGCAAGGACGCCTGGCTCTTCTGGGATATCGCCAAGGAGAATCCGGCCATCATCGGCGACTATGTCTGGGCAGGCATGGACTACATCGGTGAGACCGGCATGGGCGCGCCCGAGTACGGCGACTACCGCATGACGGCCGAGGAGACCCAGATGACGGGCGGCAACGGACGCATCGACATCACCGGCAAGCGCCGGGCGGAGGCCGCCTATACACTGGTGGCACTGGAACAGGTGCCGGGTCCCCTGATCGGCGTACAGCCGGTGGACCGCACCGACAATCCCAACCTCACCGGCTGGTCCCTGACCAAGGCGATCGAAAGCTGGGCATGGAACGGCTGCGAGGGCATGAAGGCCACCGTAGAGGTCTATTCCAGGGCCGCGGAGGTGGAACTCTTCCTGGGCGGCAAGAGCGTCGGACGCAAGAAGACCTCCAAGACAGCCCGCACACTCTTCACAGTGAATTATGAGGAGGAAGACCTCACGGCTGTTTCCTACGACAGCGCCGGCAGGGAGACCGGCCGCTATACTCTGCAGGCAGCAGGCCCGGAGACCGAGCTGCAGATCCTGCCCGAGGAGGCACCGGAGGCCGGGAAGCTCTGCTTCGTGCGGCTGCGCTATACCGATCAGGAAGGAGTATGGAAGCCGCTGGAGCGACAGCTTCTGACAGTCACCGTGGAAGGGGGAGAACTCCTCGGCCTGGGCTGTGCCAATTCCTATGTGAAGGGCAATTACACCACCAACACGACAGATACATATTACGGAGAGGCACTGGCGGTGGTGCGGCCTGACGGCAGCGGCGACCTGAAGATCTCCGTGCTGGAGAAGGTGACAGACCAGACGACAGAGAAGGTCATCCCTGTCAGGGGCTGATCCCGGGGCCGTCACGGAGACCGTCATAAATGAAAGGGGAAGAAAGAAAAAATGGGCAAATTTTTTGAGAATCCGGCGCTGAAGACGCGGATCACATCCTCCAGCGTCAAGCTGCAGGAGATGTTTATCGGCTATCTTCTGGCTCCTCTGTGCGCCATGATGGCCAACTCCATCTTCAGCGCCTATCTGACCAGATACTACGCGGACGTTATCGGACTTACGGACAGCCAGTTCGGCGTTTTCTCCATGATGCTGCCGATCATCTCGGCCATCGTGGTGGTGGCGGGCAACCTCTTCGTCGGCCAGCTGATCGACAACACCCGCACACCCGCCGGTAAGGCCCGTCCTTACCTGCTGCTGTCGGCGCCGGTCATGGCAGTCGCCATCGTCCTTCTGTTCATGACGCCCGGCGGCGACAACGCTCAGTCCACCAACTACCTCATGAAGATGGTCTGGATCGCCGTGTCCTTCAACCTCTTCTATTCCGTCGGCTATCCCTGCTACTACACGGCCCACAGCTCCATGGTGGCGCTGTCGACCAGAAACGGCGGACAGAGGGGCGTTCTGGCGACCCTGTCCAATGCCTCCATGGTCGCGGCGGCCGGCGTCGGCGCCAGTATCCTGGTGCCTGTCCTCCTGCAGCCCTTCATGTTCGTGACCGGCACAGACGGCACCATCGACCGTGTGCAGTCCTACGCCAACTGGCGCATCCTGGGCATCGCCCTGGCTGTCCTGACAGCCCTGGGCATCCTGCTGGAATACTTCTTCACCCGTGAGAGGATCACGGAGGAATCCATGGCCCTGGGCGTGAAGGAGGAGAAGCTCCCCATGTCCACCCATGTCAAGGCCTGCACATCTGAGAAGTACTGGTGGATGGTGGTCCTGTTCATCCTCTTCTTCCAGATGGGCCAGCTGGTCAAGAACACATCCATGAGCTTCTATGTCCGCTGGATGTTCGACAGCGTCATCGCCTCCTCCACACCGGAGTCGGCTTCCGGCGCCCTCATGTCCACCCTGGGTCTGGTCGGCGGACTTCCCTCGGCGGTCGGCATGGTCATCGCCTGGCCCCTGGCCAGCAAGCTGGGCAAGAAGAGAGCCATCGTGCTCGGCCTGATCCTGTCCCTGGCGGGCGGCGTTGTCGCCTTCCTGAACGTGCATAACTTCGTGACAGTGACCCTGGGTGTCGTGCTCAAGGCGGTCGGTATCATCCCCGCCCAGTACGTGATGGTCGCCCTCCTGTCCGACGTGCTGGATCACCTGGAAGCCAAGAACGGCTTCAGAAGCGACGGTTTTACCATGTCCATTTATGGCGCCACCATGGTGGGCCTGGCGGTTCTGTCCATGGGTATCGTCAATATCTTCCTGGGCGCTCTCGGCTATGACGCGACCCTGACCAGGCAGGCGGCCTCCACGGAGACCGGTATGGTGATCGCTTACCTCTGCATGGATATGATCGGATTCGCCCTGTCCATCATCCTGTTGCTCCGCATGGATGTCGAGAAGTATATCGACGAGGACAAGGCCATCATCCTTGAGAGACAGAAGCAGGCTGTCCTCGCGGAGGGCGGCACCTGGATCGATCCCGAGGAGCGTGCCCGTCTTGAGCAGGAAGAGGCTGACCGCAAGGCGGAGGAAGAGCGCATCGCCGAGCTGAAGAAGCTCTGCGCGGAGAAAGGCCTCAGCTTCGAGGAAGAGGAGCGCAAGTATCAGGAGCAGAAGGAAAAGAGAAAGAACAGCCTGATCGGAAAGCTCCTGGGCTGATGCGGAGGTAAAGCCGGGTTGATTTTATTCCGGCGGATAGGTATGATTAATTACAGGCAGCCCCTGAAAGGCTGCCTGTAAATGCTATATTCAGGGAGCTCTTACATGGAAAGTAAGCAGACAGGCTGGCTCTGGTATCCCGGAGACCTGGAACTCTATCATACACTCAGACAGAATTTCTCCCGTGTGGAGCGGGGTATGGGCTGGCCGGCCTACTGGAAGAGCAGCAGCTTCCGGCAGCGGGTGGTCTTCTGGCGTGAATACCGGCTGACGGAGCAGACCTCCTTCCGCGTTTATGCCCGGGGACAGGGCTTTGTCCGGGTGATCGAGGAGACGGAGGGGGACTGGCATATCGATGAGATCTCCCGGTCTCATGAGCGCCGGGAGTATAAATATCCCTTTGGGGACACCATCACCTGCGGCCCCGGCAAGGTCACGGTGATCATTCATGTGGGGCGGATCGAGGCGCTTCCCGCCGCCTACGTGGAGGGCGATGTGATCCGGTCGGATGTCGGCTGGCAGGCGGATGACTATGTCCGTCCCGTACCGGCGGCGAGTGATCCTGTCTTCAATGACAAGGACCAGGACCCGGCTGAGTGGCCCTGTGCCGTGGAGCGGATGGCCCCTGTCCGGACGGAAGAGGTCCCGGGCGGGACACTCTATGAGTGGGAGACGGAGCTGACCGCCGCCCTTGAGATCACAGCGGCGCCGGACCGTCTGGCCGCCATGACGGTATACCCGGGAGAATCCCGGGATGAGGCCCTGGATACAGAACATTGCTACCTGCGCTGGAAGCCGGAGATCACGGCGGACAGGGGACAGACGGCCCTCGGACGGACGCCCGTCTGCGCGGTCCGCTATGCTTTCATCCCCGGCCCGCCCGTGGAGGTGCAGGCCCTCTACCAGTATGTGGATTATCCCGTGCGGGCATCTTTTGTCTGCGACGATCCCCTGCTGAACCGGATCTGGGAGGTGGCTGTGCACACCTTCCGGCTCTGCTGCGGTGTCTTCTTCATCGACGGCATCAAGAGAGACCGGTGGATCTGGAGCGGGGACGCCTATCAGAGCATGTTCGTCAACCGCTATCTGCTGGCAGACCCGGGGATCGAGAGGCGGACCCTCCTGGCGCTCCGGGGGAGCGACCCCATGGAGACCCATATCAATACGATCATGGACTACTCCCTCTTCTGGGTCCTGGCGGTGCAGGAGCATTATTACAGCGCCTGGGACAAGGATTTTCTCGCGTCTGTATATCCCAAGGTCTGCAGCCTTCTGGATTTCTGTGCGGGAAGGCTGGATGACAAGGGCTTCCTGACAGCCAGGGACAGGGACTGGGTCTATATCGACTGGGCAGATCTGGACAAGGAAGGCCCCATAGCCGGCGAGCAGTTCTTATACGCCGCCGCGCTGAAGGCCGCCGCGGAGATGGCGGAGATACTGGGCGAGACGGACAGGCAGGCGACTTACGCCCGGCAGGCCCAGGCCCTGCGGGAACAGATCCGCAGCTATTACTGGTCCGAGGAAAAAGGCGCCTATATCGACAGCTTTGTATCCGGCAGGAAGCACGTCACCCGGCAGACCAACATTCTGGCCCTGCGTACGGGCATGGCGGATGAGGACCAGACGGACCGGATCCTGGAGAACGTGCTTCTGTCCGATGAAGCGGCACCGATCCGGACACCCTATTTCCAGTTTTATGCCCTGGACGCCCTGGGACAGCTGGAGCAGTACGACGAGATCCTCGCGGCTATCCGCGGCTACTGGGGCGGTATGCTGGAGCGCGGCGCCGTGACCTTCTGGGAGGAATTCGATCCCGCGGTGACGGGAACGGCCCAGTATGACATGTACGGCGACCGGTTCGGCAAGAGCCTGTGCCATGCCTGGGCAGCCAGTCCGGTCTACCTGCTGGCCAGGTATCTGGTGGGACTGGAGACGATCATGGACTGCAGCGAGGGAGAGGAGAAACTGTCATTTATACTCGCGCCCCAGCTCTCTTACTTCGGAAAGCTGGACTGCACATTGCCGGTGGGCATGGACGGAGCCTCCGTGCAGCTGTACTGGGACGGTCACAGCCTCAGGGTAAGGGCGGACGGCACGGAGGGCTATCTGCGGGCAGATGGCTGCACGCATTACAAACTGGAGGACGGGGTCGAATTCGTTACGGAGGATTACCGGGAGGACAGATAAGTGTATCGGATCGCGATCATAGAGGACGACAGCAAATGCCGTGCAGAAATCAGAGACTACCTGCGCCGCTATGAGAGAGAGAACGAGTGTACCTTTGAGATCAGAGAATTCTCTGACGGGGACGCGGTCGTGGAGAACTATTCCGCGGATTACGATATCCTGCTGATGGATATCGAACTGCCGCTTCTGAACGGCATGAGTGCCGCTGAGGAGATCCGGCGGATGGATATGGACGTGGAGATCATCTTCGTGACCAATTCTCCCCAATACGCCATCCGCGGCTACCGGGTAGGGGCCCTGGATTACCTGCTCAAGCCGGTTAAGTATGAAGACGCGGCCCAGACCCTGGACAGGGCCATCTCCAGAAGGAAGGCCGGGACCGAGCGTTTTCTGGTCCTCAATGTCAAGGGCGGACGTCAGCGGATCCGGGTCCACAGCATCCGTTATGTGGAGGTGCGGGACCACAATCTGACCTACCACACCACGGAGGGCGAGATCACTACCAGGGGGACCTTCCGGGAGACGGAGGAGGAACTGATGCAGGAGGGTTTCTTCCACTGCAATAAGGGCATCCTGGTCAATCTTGCCTTCGTGGACGGTATTGAGGGACAGGAGATCCGGCTCGGCAGCGATGTGCTGCGGCTGGGCAACAACCGCAAGAGAGCCTTTATGGACGCCCTGAACCGATACATGAGCATGTGACCGGATCGTCAGCAGGGACGGGACAGCAGAGATGACTTGCGGGAGAGGCGGCTATGTGGACTATACCACCGCTGGATCTTACAGAAACACCGGGCATATATTATTCACTGGCCTACGGGTTCAGTGCGATTCTGTTTATACGTCTGAACCGTCAGAGACAGGGGAAGGGCCGATTTGTGACCTTTGCCCTGCTGTGGGCGGTTCAGATGCTCTTTATGCTGTTCACTTATCGTATCGAGCAGCGATATTTCATGCTCTGTCTGGCTGTACATGTTCTGATGATCTACGGCATGATCCGCAGCTGCTGCGTCATGGACAGGACGACGTGTGCCTATTATACGGTGCGGGCCTATATGGTGGGGGAATTCGCGGCCTCTCTGGAATGGCAGTTCTTCTACTATGCCCTGACCGCCCTCCGGATGCCCCTGAGTATGTGCCTCAATCTGGGACTCCTGATCATCACCCACGGGGTGACCTTCTCTGTGATCAGTTATCTGGAGGGCCGCTGCGGCGGAAAGAATGAGCATCTGCCCATCACCTGGAAGGAGCTGAGAAATGTGGTGTTGATCACAGCGGTGATCTATGCCATCAGCAATATCAGCTACGCTCTGCGCAACACACCCTTCAGCAGTCAGTGGACCATGGAGATCTATACCATCCGCACACTGGCGGATCTGGGAGGGATCGCCATCCTGTTCGGCTACCACATGGTCCTGCATGAGATGCATACGCGGCAGGAGGCGGACCGGCTGCAGGCGGTCCTGGACCGGGAGTACACGCATTATCAGGCCTCCAGGGACGCCATGGACCTGGTCAACCGGCGCTACCACGACCTCAAGCACCAGATCCTCTATCTGAAGAGCAGCATCACGGAAGAAGAGAGACGGTCGGCCCTCGATACCATGGAGGAGGAGATCAGCGGCTATGAGGCCCTCAGCCGGACGGGCCATCCCGTGGTGGACACGATCCTGTCGGAGAAGGGACTGCAGTGCCGGGACAGGAAGATCACCCTCAAGGTGATCGCGGACGGTGAGGCCATGGCCTTCCTTCCCACAGCGGAGATATGTTCCCTGCTGGGCAACTCCCTGGACAACGCCATAGAGGCGGCCTCACAGATCGCGAGGGAGGAGGAACGCCTGATCAGGGTCTACATCGAGCGCAGGAAGAGCTTTCTGCGGCTGTCCGTGGAGAACCGGTTCGTCACGCCGGTCCGCTACGCGGAGGGAGGCAAGACCGGGGACGGTACGTCCGCGGGGACCGGGAAGAGCCGGCTGCCCCTGACCACCAAGGAGGACGCCTCCGCCCACGGCATCGGGCTGCGCAGCATTGAGAGCATAGCCCGGGCCCATGACGGCTCCCTGCAGATCCGCGCGGAGGACGGGTGGTTCCGCCTGCAGGTCCTGATCCCCATACCCCCGCAGGCAGGAAAGAAGAGCGGATCAGCCGGATGAAAAGGATGCCGGAGACAGGAATTGATAATTCTTTATCATTATTTAAAAATGACTGATGACTTTACGGAACATTTGTGGTAATGTTACGTGTGAAAACGCAGAAACTACAGACAGCCTGCTTAATTCAGAAAAGAGGTATTTAAGAATGGCAAATCTGGATCTTACCAAACACGGCATCCACGGCGCGAAGGAGATCGTCTACAATCCTTCCTATGAGCTTCTGTTCGAAGAGGAGATGAAGCCCGAGCTTACCGGCTACGAGAAGGGACAGCTCACCGAACTGGATGCTGTCAACGTCATGACCGGTATCTTCACCGGCCGTTCCCCCAAGGACAAATACATCGTTATGGATGAGAACTCCAAGGA
>DGGX01000195.1 GCA_002392385.1 Lachnospiraceae bacterium UBA3863 | reverse complement strand
GGCCTCCGTGTAACGCATGGCGGCCGCGCCGTCGCCCTCTATGTTGCCGAAGTTTCCGTGTCCGTCCACCAGGGGCAGGGCCTTCTTGAAGTCCTGGGCCATGACCACGAGAGAGTCATAAATGGAAGAATCTCCGTGGGGGTGGAATTTACCCATGGTATCGCCCACGATACGGGCACTCTTTCGGAAGGGCCGGTCGGACCGGATCCCCAGCTCGTACATATCGTAGAGGGTCCGCCGCTGCACCGGCTTGAGGCCGTCCCGCACATCGGGCAGGGCTCTCGCTATGATGACGCTCATGGCATAGTCTATGAAGGACTTCTGCATGAGCTCTGAATATTCGCTGCGGAGAATATGATCTTCCGGTGTCTCCGCCGGCGGTTTGATGTCTTTGGCCATATATGTTCTTCTCTTCCGCTTTTATATCAGTCTGCGGGCACCGCGCTCAGATATCCAGCTGGGCGTCGTCGGCATGGTCATGGATGAACTGCCTGCGGGGAGGCACTTCGCTTCCCATCAGCAGCTCCGTGATCATGGAGGCCGTGGAGGCATCCTCGATCAGGACCTGCCGCAGACGCCGCCTGGCAGGATCCAGGGTCGTCTCCCAGAGCTGTTCGGCGTCCATTTCGCCCAGACCCTTGTATCTCTGCAGGGTGAAGCCGCCCTTGTGGGTCCTTCTGTACCTGGCCAGGGCCGCGTCGTCATAGAGGTACTCGCCCTCGCCCCGCTTGGGGACCACCTTGTAGAGCGGCGGCATGGCCACATACACATGTCCCTCGGAGATCAGGTCCGGCATGAAACGATAGAAAAAGGTCAGGAGCAGGTTGGAGATATGGGAACCGTCCACGTCCGCGTCCGCCATGATGATGATCTTGTTGTAGCGGAGCCTGGTGATGTCAAAATCGTTCCCGTAGTCCTCGGAAAAACCGCAGCCGAAGGCGTTGATCATGGTGCGGATCTCCGCGTTGGCCAGGACCTTGTCGATGGAGGCCTTCTCCACGTTCAGGATCTTGCCGCGGATGGGCAGGATGGCCTGATACATGCGGTCCCTGGCCATCTTGGCGCTGCCGCCGGCACTGTCGCCCTCCACGATGAAGATCTCACAGTGCTCCGCGTCCCGGCTGGTGCAGTTGGCCAGCTTGCCGTTGGAATCGAAGGAGAACTTGGCCGGCTTGATCAGGTTGTCCGTGACCTTCTTCTGGGCCTTCCGGATCCTGGCGGCCTGTTCCGCCCTGCCCAGGGAGGCCTTGAGGACGTCCAGGTTGCGGTCGTAATAGCGGACGATCTCTTCCCCGGTCACCTGGCTCACCGCCTTGGCGGCGTCCTGGTTGTCCAGCTTGGTCTTAGTCTGGCCCTCGAAACGGGGATCGGGATGCTTGATGGAGATAACGGCGGTCAGTCCGTTGCGGATGTCGGAGCCGTTGAAATTCTCATCCTTGTCCTTGAGCACGCCGATGCCCCGGGCATAGGTATTCATGACCTGGGTGAAGGTGGTCTTGAAGCCCGTCAGGTGGGAGCCCCCTTCCGCGTTGTAGATATTGTTGCAGAAGCCCAGGACGATCTCGTGGAGCTCATTGACATACTGGAGGGCGGCCTCCACCTCGATGCCGTCGCTCATGCCCTTAAAGTAGATCACGTCCGTGACGGCTTCCTTACCCTTGTTCAGGTTCTTCAGGAAGGCCACCAGACCTTCGGGCTCATGGAACTCATCCTCCCTGGGCGGGTCCTGGCGCATGTCCGTGAGACGGATGGTCAGGTTGGGATTCAGGTAGGCCGTCTCGTGAAGACGGGACCGCACATCCTCCTCCCGGAAGCGGGTCTTCTCGAAGATCTCCGGATCCGGCAGGAAATTGATCCTGGTCCCGGTGCCGGAAGCCCGTCCCACCACAGGCAGCAGACCTTCATTCAGCTCCTGTACGGGCACGCCGCGCTCATATCTGTCTTCATAGATCCTGCCGCCCCGCTTGACCTGTACCGTAAGTCTCTCGGACAGGGCGTTGACCACCGAGGAACCGACGCCGTGGAGGCCGCCGCTGGTCTTGTAGGCATTGTTGTCGAACTTGCCGCCCGCGTGCAGGGTCGTGAAGACCACCCGCAGGGCGCTGACGCCGGTCTCGTGAAGGTCCACGGGGATACCGCGGCCGTTGTCCGCCACAGTACAGGACCCGTCCTTCTCCAGCGTCACTTCAATGGTATCGCAAAAACCCGCCAGATGCTCATCGACAGAGTTGTCCACGATCTCATAAATCAGGTGATTGAGACCCCGTGTGGAGGTGCTGCCGATATACATGCCCGGGCGGGTGCGGACAGCCTCCAGGCCCTCCAGGACCCGGATGCTGCTTCCAGTATATTTCTGATCTTTTGTTTCCTGCATATATCCTTCTGTTCCTTCTGTCAGCTGATGTCCGGAATGACCGCAAAGGCTATGGCCAGAGCGACAGGGCCGGTGTGCGTGCAGATGCTGAGGGGCAGGCAGTCCTCTTCCACCGTATACTCAGGAAAGGCCTCACGCACCTGTCTGGCCCAGTCCTTCTGCAGATCCGGCACATTGCCATGAACGGCGTAGAGACGGAGCCCCGCGCTGCCCTTGGTGCCCTTGAGAACTTCCATATCCCGCCGCATGGCTGTCAGCATGGTGCTGCGCCCCTGGGCGGCGCTTCTGGCCTTGGAGAAGGCGTCCAGACGCTCTCCGCGGATGGACAGCACAGGCCGTATCCGCAAAAGGGTGCCGATTGCCGCGGCCGCCGGTGTGATCCGTCCGCCCTTCTTCAGATATTCCAGGGTATCGGGCATGATATAGATGCTGGCTTCCGACTGCCGGCGCTCCAGCTCGGCCCGGATCGAGGCCGCGTCCATGCCGGCCTCCGCCATTTGGATCGCGTCCAGGACGCTGCTCTTCTGGGTGACGGAAATACGGTGGTTGTTGATCACCTGGATCCTGTCGTCATACTCTTCCGCGATCACCATGGCGCTCTGGCAGGAGCCGGACAGGCCGCTGCTCATGGGAATGTAGACAGCCTCCTCCGCTTCCTCCAGGGCCTCCTCGAATACACGCATGACGTCCGCGGGCGAGGGCTGGCTGGTGGATACGTGATCTCCGCCCACCATCCGCCGGAAGAATTCCTCCCTGGTGAGATCCTTCTCCTCAAAATAGACGGCCTCATTGATCAGGCAGGGCATGGGAATGATACTGACTCCCAGTTCCCTGGCCTGCGCCTGCGTCACGCCGCTGTTGGTATCCGTAATGACCTGCACTTTGCGCATATTCACCTCAAAGCCTTGAAAAGCACATATATTGTGTGCCGGTGACTATTCCAATACCATAATCTGTGCCTCCGGCCCTCTTCTGAGTCGGGCGGCACTCCCCGTTTATGATAAATTCAGATACTGCGAAAGTCAACCGTTTTCAAATCGCCGCACATATAGGAGGGATCCTCGCTGAGCAGGCGGTCGGCATAGGCGGCGGCCTGATCCATCAGCGCCTTGTGCTCGCAGATGTCCGCCAGCCTGAAACCCAGGGCGCCGCTCTGCCTGTGCCCGAATATGTCCCCGGGTCCCCGGAGTCTCAGATCCTCCTCTGCTATGACAAAACCGTCGTTGGTTTTCTCTATGACCTCCAGCCGCTCCGGCTTGTCCCTGCCCGCGTACATGAAGATGCAGTAGCTCTGGTCCCTGCCCCTTCCCACGCGGCCCCGCAGCTGGTGGAGCTGGGACAGGCCGAACCGCTCGGCGTTCTGGATCAGTATGACAGTGGCATTGGGCACATTGATGCCCACCTCGATGACCGTCGTGGATACGAGAATATCCGTCTCTCCCCGGGAGAAGCGCTCCATGACCTCCGCCTTCTGGGCGGCCTTCATGCGTCCGTGAAGTTCATCGATCCGGAGGTCCGGCATCAGGCTCCGCAGGTCCTGGGCCGTATCCCCCACGTTCTTCAGCTCCTCGGCCTCTCCCTCCTCGATCTCCGGGCAGATGACATAGGCCTGCCTGCCCTCTCTCACCTGTTTGTAGAGAAAACGCAGGGCCCGTGTCAGGTCATGCTGGGGCAGAGCCAGATTCTTGGTCCGCAGCCGCCCTTCCGGCAGCTCGGTCAGCCGGCTGACGCTCAGCTCCCCGTATAGGATGATGGCCAGTGTCCGGGGGATGGGGGTGGCGCTCATGACCAGGACCGGCGTGTCGTCGCTGCCGCTCTTTTCAGAGAGGATCTCCCTCTGGCGCACGCCGAAGCGGTGCTG
>DGGX01000074.1 GCA_002392385.1 Lachnospiraceae bacterium UBA3863 | reverse complement strand
GCTACATCCGTTTCAGAGACTGCGGAATGGTGCTGGGATATGGCTGCGGCACACCGGGCATGACGAGGCGCAGCGGCTATCCGCAGGAAGCCTATCAGCTGGGACGCAGTCTGTAAGAGATCAACGAGCCCACCTTCAGGGAGCCGGGAGACCGGCTCCCTTTTCATGTCCGGGCGCATATAGTAACGTTAGTTCCGACACTGTTCCGAAATGTGATACAATGATAGTGTTAATGTTGTAAAATATATAGTTGACCGGGATCCTGTATCCGGCAGAGACAGAGAAGGGACGCAGCGTATGATTTCTTTGGAGAGTGACTATACGACCGGCGCGCATCCGGAGGTCCTGAAAAGGCTCATGGAGACCAACGGGGAGCCCCTTTCCGGGTACGGGACGGATCCCTACTGCCTCAGGGCGGCGGACAAGATCCGCAGGGCTGTCGGCCGGGAGGACGCGGAAGTGGAATTCCTGGTGGGCGGGACCCAGGCCAATGCCGTGGTCATCTCCGCCATGCTGGCGGATTACGAGGGCGTCATCGCGGCAGAGACGGGCCACATCAGCAGTCACGAGGCCGGCGCCATCGAGTACACGGGCCATGAGGTGCTGACTCTGCCCCAGACGGAGGGACGGATCCTGCCGGAGACGCTGCGCCGGTATCTGGACGATTTCTACGCCGACGCCAATCATGAACATATGACCTTCCCGGGGATGGTCTATCTGTCCCATCCCACAGAATACGGGACACTCTATACAAAGGCGGATCTGCAGGCTATCTCGGAGATCTGCCGCAGCCGGGGGATCCCCCTCTTTCTGGATGGCGCGCGGCTGGGCTACGGCCTGATGAGCCGGAGCACTGATCTGACCCTGCAGGATATCGCCTCATTCTGTGATGTCTTCTATATCGGAGGGACCAAGGTCGGCGCCCTCTGCGGGGAGGCCGTGGTATTCATGAACGGCTGCAGGCCCCGGCACTTTATGACCTCCGTCAAGCGGCGGGGCGCTCTCCTGGCCAAGGGAAGACTGCTGGGCGTGCAGTTTGACGCCCTCTTTACAGATGATCTCTATTTCCGGATCAGCCGGCATGTGATCGACATGGCGGAGAGAATGAAGGAGATCTTCCGCGGAGAAGGCATTCCGCTTTATATAGATTCACCGACCAACCAGCAGTTTATCATTCTGGAGAACAGGCGCATGCAGCGGCTGGGAGAGAAGGTTCGGTTCAGCTTCTGGGAGAAATATGACGACGAACACACTGTGATCCGGCTGGCTGCCGGCTGGTCGACGACAGAAGAAGATCTGGAAGAACTGCGGGAGGCATTGCGTGCCAGCGCGGTCCCCGACAGGGGAGGACAAAATGGCCAATAATATCATAGTCGGCTGCTGGGACTGCGCCTATTGCGGCGCGGACCGGATACGCGGGGATATCCGGATCTGTCCCAACTGCGGCAAGCCGCGGGGGAGCGACGTCACCTTCTACATGGCGGGCCCTAAGGAATACGTGAAGGATCCGGAGACCGTGGAGAAGGAGCCCGACTGGCTCTGCTCCTACTGCGACACCCTCAATCCCGCCTCCTCCGGGACCTGCTCTTCCTGCGGCGCCAGCCGGGAAGACAGTGAACTCAATTATTTCCAGAATAAGGAGAAGAAGGAGCAGCGGGAGGCAGAAGAGAAGAAACGGCGGGAACAGGCCCAGGACAGCCATGTCTCCGTGACCCGCCCCTCCGCCCGTACCGACAGCGGGCATCTCCGGCGGAATCTCTTCCTGGCAGCCGCCCTGGTGGCGGTGATCGCCCTGATCTTCAGCGCGCTGCCCAGAAACCGGAAGATCCACGTGGACTCCCGCACCTGGGAACGGACCGTGACCATCGACCGCTATCAGAAGGTGCAGGAGAGCGGCTGGGAGATACCGGGCGGGGCCGAGGATGTCACGTCCAGACAGGAGATCTACGGATATGACCGGGTCCTGGACCACTATGAGTGGGTCACCTATGAGATAGCGGAGCAGGTTCCGGATGGCTATGACACCTACGTCACCTATGAGGACCTGGGCAACGGTTATTTCGAGGAGGTAGAGCACTCCACGCCGCGCTACCGGACGGAGTACCGGACGGAAACGCGGCAGGAACCGGTCTACGTGGACCTGCCGGTCTACCGGACCAAATACTATTATTCCATCATGCGGTGGAAATACGACCGGGAAGAGACGACCTGGGGGGCGAACGATGAACCATACTTCGCGCAGCCGCAGCTTCCCGACACAGAAAGGATTAGCGGACGTACCGAACAGTACTGGATCATCTCCGGCAATGACCGCTACAGTATCTCCTATGACCTGTGGCAGCAGGTCACTACGGGATCGAATATTGAGGTCAGGACCCGGGATGGCCGGATCGAAGAACTGAAATAATACGGGGACAGGGATCATCACACCAAAAGGGGGGAGAGTTATGAAGCTTTCCGAATATCTGGAGCAGGACAGTCAGGCTGTGCATGCCGCTCTGCAGCAGGCACAGAATCCGGCGCAGACCAGGGCTGCGCTGGAGCAGGCCATCGACCGCCTGCTCCTTCATTTTAACGAAGGCTGTGAGGATGACAGCCAGAGAGAATCGGCCATGCATATGCTGCAGACAGCCCGCACGGGCTTCCCTCTCTGCGACAGCGTGGGCGACACCAAGGTCTGGCGCCTGGCCTCCGGCAAGGACGGAGCGGGAGAACTGCAGGAAGAAAAGCCGCATCCCTTAACGGCTGCCTGCCTCATGCTTGGCATCCTGCTGATCCTGGGCGCGGCCTTCCTTCCGGCCTTTATGAACATCGGGGCCGATACGACAACGCAGACCGTGATCCTCATGTCAGTGGCCGGCGTCGGGGCCGCCCTGGTCTACTTCACAGGCAGGCAGATGGGTCGCCGCAAGGGCTTCCGGGCCGGTCTGGAACAGAACATCCGGAATGAAGAGAATATCCGGCAGAAGGTGGAGGTCTTCATCGATCCGGAGAAGGCCTGGCAGTGCCTCAGGGGGCTCGTCATGGTCGCCGACCGCAACCTGGAGGATGTCCGGGAGAAAGCGGCGCTGGCCCAGCAGGATGACCGGAAGGAGAACGGTCTCGTGATCAGCGGGGATCCCCAGCTCTACGGCGAGCTTCTGGAGATGGCCTATTCCGCGGAGAGCGATGAGATGAAGGAACGGCTCAAATATGTGCTGCACCGGCAGGGCATCGAGGCAGTGGACTATTCGGACGCCGTCAGACAGGCCTTTGAATGCCTGCCGGGCGCCCAGACGGTCACCCTCCGGCCGGCCCTCTTCCTGGAGGACACCGTGATCCACAAGGGACTGGCCAGCGTCGGGAACTGACACAAGCGGGGCTTTACGTCGGCTGCGGCTGTGCAAGAAGGGATGGAGAAATGGAAAGGTATTTCGGTTTTGATCTCGGGGACGCGGAGAGCGCGGTATCGTGCCTGCGGCATGAGGATGTCACAGATCCCAGAGTTCTGACGATCCAGGGGGCCAGAAGCTTTATCACCGCGTGCGCCCGGCTTTCGGACGGACGCATCATGATCGGCGAGAGCGCCTGCTATGAGGCGGGCGTACAGGACAGGAAGGTCAGGTTCAAGAGCCGCTTCCTGACGGATCCTTCCGTGGTCCGGGACGTGCGGAGTTTTGCCGCGGGGGTCCTGGGGGAGCTCTACGCTTCCGGAGAACTGGTCCAGGGAGAGGAATGCTGCTTCTACGTGGGCTGTCCCGCCGGCTGGAACCGGGCGGCCAGAGAACGTTACAGGGAGATCTTCGAACAGGCGGGCTACCCGCCGACCAGGATCGTGTCGGAGTCCAGGGCGGCCCTGATCAGCGCCTGCCAGTCCCGCCATTTCCGCGTCAGCTATGACATCACTCAGCGGCCCGTCCTGGTGGTGGATATGGGATCCTCCACGACCGATTTTGCCTATATCATGGGCGGCCGGGAGGTCGAACTGCAGACCGCGGGCGAGGTCTTCCTGGGCGGCGGCATGATGGACGAGATCCTGCTGGAGGAGTCCCTGAAGGCCTCTCCGGAGGAGAAGGAACTGCGCCGGATCTTCGAGGAGAGCGACCAGTGGCGCAGCTATGCGGATTTTGCCGCCAGAAGACTGAAGGAACAGTACTTCTCCGACGAGGAATACTGGGAGGGAAGAGAGTGCGTCAAGAACGTGCAGATCGTCTATGACAAGATCCGCAGGCTCCCCCTCCGCATGAATGCCGGCGTGGCGGAGGCCATGCTGGAGAAGAAGAGCCCGGTGATCGGCGGACGTTCCTTCCACGAGGCCTTCGCGGAGAGCCTGGAGGAGGTGCGCGGCAAGATCCAGGGCAAGATGCCCGAGCTTCTCTTCCTGACCGGCGGCGTTTCCAAGCTGCAGCGGGTCAGGGAGTGGTGCCAGGAGGCCTTCCCGGAGGCCGTGGTCATCACCGGAGCGGAGCCGGAATTCTCCGTATCCAGAGGCCTTGCCTGGAGCGGCCGCATCGACGAGGAGCTGCGCCGCTTCCGCGCCGAGGTGGAGGATCTCGTGACCTCCAGCCAGGTGGAACAGCTGGTGGAGAGCCATATCCAGGAGCTCTACCGCCTGACGGTGGATACCCTTGTCGAGCCCATCCTCCGCAAGGCCGCCATGCCCGTCTTCGAGAGATGGAGAAAAGGAGAGATCCGCAGACTGTCCGATATCGACGGAGAGATGCAGAGAGAGATCGACGCCTTCCTCCACTCCCAGGAAGCGTCCGAGCTCCTGGTCCGTCCCATAACGGCCTGGCTGCGTCCCGTTTCCTACGCCCTCGAAGAGTACACCATGCCGATCTGCACCAAGCACAACGTGCCCTTCAAGGCCCTGAGCCTGTCCTCCTACCTGTCGCTCTCGGATATCGATATCCGCGTGGACGCCCGCAATGTATTCGCCGTGGAGGAGCTGACCTGGCTCATCAACACGATCATCTCCATCATCGTGGGCCTTCTGTGCGGCGGCAGCGGTGTGGCTCTGCTCTACAGCGGCATCGGAGGCATCGTGGCCGGCGCCATGCTGTCCCTCTCCCTCCTCTTCCTGGGCAAGGAGTACATGCAGGAGGCCGCCCTCAACGCCGACCTGCCCCTCCTGGTCCGCAAAGCCTTCCCGGCCCACTATTTTGAAAACCGGCTGGAGAAGATCTCCAGCGAGGTCAAGAAGAGCTTCTTCGAGAAGCTGGAGACCGAGAAAAACGAAGAGATCACCCGCCGCATGGTGACAGAGATCTCCGGCCAGATCGAGAAATGCCTCACCCAGATGGCCGAGGTCGTGGAGATCCCCCTGGGATGAACCCGACCGAACACTTTATGAATTTTTTCTAATATTTGCCCCTCCGGACGCGAATAGACTGCCGGCTGTGTTATACTCACCTTTGTCATTTGTAAACAAAATTCTGTAAATATTATTAACAGAATGGTAATTCTCAAATCAAAAGGTGAAGGATGAACAGTAGTCAGAGAAGGAACCGTCGACACACCCCGGCCGCCATCATTACGGCGGCAGCCATGACCATCGCTCTCGTTGCCGCGGCAGCGGTGCCCGTACAGGCAGCCCCCGCGGACGTCAAGGCCGGTCTGGAAGAGCTCTCCGAGGGCGTTCCCGGAACGGCGACAGAGGATACATCCGCGGACAGCGGCAGCCTTGCGGACCAGTTCGAGGAGCTGCCCCCCAACTCCCCCGAGATCCCCGAGGAGACCACGGCGGAGACCGCCGGCAAGGCCATGGGCTTTCAGGAATACTCCTTCAAGGACGTGAGCGAGACCGCCTACCTTCTCTATTTCGACAGCATCACCACCGCTCCGGATCCTGAGTCCGATGCCCTGGTGACCCTGGAACGCTTCTCCCAGGTCCACGTCACCGGCGTCAATGACCTCGACTACTGGCGCGTGGAGTGGGAAGGCCAGACCGGCTACATCAGCAGCGCCATCCTGACCTTCGACAGCGCCGAGATCGAAGCCATCCGCAGCGAAGAACAGGCCGCCTACGAGAAAATGATGAAACAGCACGAGGAAGAGATCCTCGCCGCCCGCGCCGACGTCGCCCTCCTCGAAGAAGGCACCCGCAGCGTATCCGACAACATGGCCGAACAGGCCCGCTGGGAAGGCGTCCGCACCCAGACCCGCAACCCCAACTGGAACGGCCCCGTCCTCAGCAGATCCGCGGGCTCCGTCCAGGGCCCCAGCGGCAAGGAGACCTACTACAACCTCAACATGAGCGGCGTCGTAGCCATCATGCGCGGCATGGGCAACTACGACGAATACTGGGTCCGCGACGACGGCTGCAAAATGCTCGGCCCCTACATCATGTGCGCCGCCAACCTCAGCGTCCACCCCCGCGGTTCCCTCGTAGAATCCAGCCTCGGCACCTGCATAGTCTGCGACACCGGCGGCTTTGCCAGCCACAACGCCCATCAGTTGGATATAGCCGTTACCTGGTAAAAGATCTGCGCCTGGCAGAAAAATACAGCCCCCTGCTAAGAGCTTGCTCTTAAGCAGGGGGCTGCTTTTTTCTGCCAGGCGGACAAGGCGCGAAGCGCCTCAGTCCGCCGCCATGAGCATGAGCGAAGCGAAATGCGAATGGAGGTGCAGATTTTTTGAGGACAAGGCGCGAAGGCGGACAAGGCGCGAAGCGCCTC
>DGGX01000060.1 GCA_002392385.1 Lachnospiraceae bacterium UBA3863 | reverse complement strand
CCATCGCGGAGATCACCGACCAGTATCTGGCCTATGTACGGGAGTTGGACACGGATGATATGAACGTGACCAGCGAATTTCTGGTCATGGCGGCGACGCTTCTGGATATCAAGAGCCGGATGCTGCTGCCGCGGACGGAGGAGCCCGAGGAGGAGGAAGAGGATCCCCGCGAAGAGCTGGTGAGAAGACTTCTGGAATACAAGAAGTTCAAATTTCTGGCCGGAGAGCTCAAGGACCGCGGCGTTACGGCGGGCAAGAGCATGTACAGAGAGAAGTCCCTGCCCCAGGAGGTCGAGGACTACACACCGCCCCTGGACTATGAGCAGCTTCTGGGCAGCGCCACCCTGGAAAGGCTGAGCCAGGTATTCCGGGAATCCCTGAAACGCAGCCGTGACCGCAAGGATCCTGTCAGAAGCGGGTTCGGCAAGATCCAGCGGGAACAGCTGAGTATGGGAGAGAAGAGGCTCTACGTGGAGGCCTGGCTCAGCCGGCATCCCAGCGGAGATTTTGCCCAGCTCCTTGAAAACCAGGAGAGCAAGGAAGAGATCATCGTCACCTTCCTGGTCGTCCTGGAACTGATCCGGGAATCCAGGATCCGTGTCCGCCAGGACGAGATCTTCGGGAGGATCCTGATCGAGGCCGTACCGCCCGAGGAACGCCAGGAGCAGGCTCCGGCGGAGCCTGCGGAAACGCCGTCTCCTGAGGAAAAGGAGGAGCCGGAAACGCTCCCGCCTGAGCCAGTAGAAACAGAACCTTTTCAGGAAGAACCTGAGGAAGAAACGCCGGAGGCAGATCCCGAGGATATCCCGGCGGATGAAACATATATAGAAGAGACAGAAGAGTATTTCGATCATCCCGCAGAAAGGAGCAGAGTCTCTGCCGGTCCCGCCCTTCTGGCCTGTGCGCCTGAAGCCGGCACGGCGGAGAGGATTCTGGAGACAGAAGAATGGACAGAGATAGAGCAGCGTCAGTTATTGAATCGATCCTGTTTGTCATGGGGGAAGCCGTGGAAGTCTCGCGTCTTGCGGCGGCCATGGAGATCACTGAAGAGGAAGTGCGCGAGGCCGCGGCGCTCCTGGAGGAGAAATATGCGGGACCTGAGAGCGGACTGGACCTGAACTGGTATGAGGATTCCGTCCAGCTGTCCTCCCGGCGGGAGAATTATGAGTACCTGATCCGTGTCGCCAAGACGCCCAGGAAACAGGTGCTGACAGATACCCTTCTGGAGACCCTCTCCATCATCGCCTTCAAGCAGCCCGTCACCCGCGTGGAGGTGGAGAATATCCGCGGCGTCAACAGCGACCATGCCATCAACCGCCTTATGGAATATGATCTGATCAAGGAAGTGGGGCGGGTGGACGCCCCCGGCAGACCCCTTCTCTTCGGGACCACAGAGCAGTTCCTCCGTTCCTTCGGCATCCGCAGCGTGGAGGAGCTGCCCCAGGTAGACGCGGTGCAGGCGGAGGAGATGAAGGAAGAGGCCGAGCAGGAGATCAATGCCAGATTAGATATCTAAGGGGCCCTGATAATATTTTTTTGTTTTGTCCCGCGGTAAAGTGTGATATACTGCGGAATGTATGCGTATTTTTTAACAGAGTATAACCATTTGGTTACCGGAGGTTATGAGATGAACAGTTTTTCAAAGGCAAGGCAGAGGATCGAACTTCTGCTGGATGAAAACAGTTTTGTTGAGATCGGCGCCGGCGTGACTGCCCGCGTGACGGATTTCAACATGGATCCCAAACAGATGCCCTCCGACGGCGTCATTACGGGATATGGCGTCGTGGACGGGAATCTGGTCTATGTCTACAGCCAGAATGCCGAGGTCCTCGGCGGCAGCGTGGGCGAGATGCACGCAGCCAAGATCGCCAGGATCTATGACATGGCCATCCGCACGGGAGCGCCTGTCGTGGGACTTCTGGACAGCGCCGGCATGCGTCTGCAGGAAGGCGTGGATGCTCTTGGCGCCTTCGGCAGGATCTATGCCGCGCAGGCCAAGGCTTCCGGCGTGATCCCGCAGGTCTGCGGTATCTTCGGAAACTGCGGCGGCGGTCTGGCTCTTACGGCGGCGGCTTCCGATTATGCCTTCATGGCTGAGGATGCCAAGCTGTTCGTGACAGCGCCAAACGCGCTCGTAGGCAACAGAGAGGACAAGAATGACACGGCGGCGGCTTCTGTCCGTTACGCTGCCGGCAATGTGGACGGCATCGGAACAGAAGAGGAAGTGCTCGGCATGATCCGCTCCCTCCTCTGCCTGCTTCCTTCCAATAACGAGGATGATGATGTCCAGGAGACCGGCGACGACTTCAACCGCAGCTGCGCCAACGCCGCTGCATTCGCCCAGGATCCCGCGGCAGCCTTCTCGGAGATCGCCGATGACGGCATTTTCTTTGAGGTCAAGAAGGGCTTCGCGCCGGAGATGGTCTGCGGACTGGCCCGTCTGGGCGGCGCCGTGACCGGTATCGTGGGCAACTGTGCGGCCAGATACGATGAGAAGGGTGAGCAGGCCCGGACCTTTGAGACCCTCCTGACCACTGACGGCTGCAGCAAGGCGGCCGGATTCGTCCGTTTCTGCGACGCTTTCGAGATCCCGGTGATCACCTTCACGAACGTGACCGGTTTCGCGGCTTCCGAGCAGGAAGAGAAGAAGATCGCTGAGGCATCCGCCAGACTTATGAGCGCTTTCGCAGGCGCTACGATCCCCAAGATCAATGTGATCACCGGAAGCTGCCTGGGCAGCGCCGGCATTGTCATGAACAGTGCGGCAGCCGGAGCGGATCTCACCATCAGCTATCCTGAGACCACCGTCGGCATCATGGAAAGCGCCCTGGCGGCCAGGATCCTGTGCGGCGGCAAGACCGGCAGCGAGATCGCTGAGGCGGCCGGCGATTATGAGCAGCGCTTCAACAGCGCCTCCGCGGCGGCGGCAAGAGGCTATATCGACAGGATCGTGGAGCCTGCCGACATCCGCAAATATCTGATCGGTTCCCTGGAAGTGCTGTATACCAAGAGGGAAGAGCTCCCCGCGCGCAAGCACAGCAGCAAGTAAAGGAGAAACTGTATGAAGAAAAGGGTATTATCAGTTCTGGCAGCGCTTGCCTGCATCCTGCTTCTGGCGGGATGCGGCTCTCAGCCCGCGGCGGATCCTGACGCGGTGGCACTGACAGAGACAGAACAGCAGCAGTGGCTGGAAGCAGCCGTCTCCTTCACGGAGTCCGTGAAGGCGGCCGCTGAAGACGGCAGCTATATGATGTCTGCTGAGGATCCTGTATACGGACCTGTATTCGACAGCTGGTTCGCAGCCCTTCCGGATATCGGGACTGTGCAGGAGATCCGCGGCGACAGCGTTGAATTCACCAAGGACGGCGGCCGTATCGTCGTACACGTGGACGGCTCCGATCACGACGCCGAGGTCGTTCTCAGCATGGGAAAGGTGGACGACACCTATGACCTCACCAGCGTGGCGGTAAATGTTGTATATTCTTTCGCCGAGCTCATGCAGCAGGCGGCCCTGAACACGGTCCTGGGCATGGGCACCACCTTCGCGGTGCTGATCCTGCTGGCACTGATCATCATGGCATTCGGCAAGGCACTGAACCGGGCTACGGAGCCTAAAAAGGCACCGGCCAGGAATGTCGAACCGGAAGCCGCACCGGCACCGGCCGTAGAGACAGTCGCTGCACAGCCCGCAGAGGAAGTGCAGGCCGACACGGCCCTGATCGCCGTCATCGCGGCGGCGGTGGCTGCCTACGAAGGCAAGGCCTCCGCGGAAAGCTATGTGGTGCGTTCCATCCGGAAGTCCAGAAGGAAGTTCTGATCCCGCGTGATCCTGTATAATTCTGATTCATTATTCTTACAGAAGGAGATTAAAAATGAAAAACTATACCATCACCGTGAACGGTGTCGCCTATGATGTGACCGTGGAAGAGACCGGCGCGGCCGCAGCCGCTCCCGTGATCCGCAGCGCCGCTCCCGCAGCGCCCGCCCCGGCTGCTCCCGCAGCACCCGCGCCTGCTCCTGCTCCCGCACCTGCCCCCGCTCCCGCTCCCGCCAAGGCTGCCGCAGCCGGCGCTCACAAGCTGGAAGCCGGCGCGGCCGGTAAGGTCTTCAAGATCGAGAAGAAGGTCGGCGACGCCGTCAAGAAGGGTGATGCCGTTATCATTCTCGAGGCCATGAAGATGGAGATCCCCATGGTGGCTCCCGTTGACGGCACCGTCGCCAGCATTGACTGCCAGGTGGGTGATCCTGTGGAAGCCGGTGCCCTTCTCGCGACCATCAACTGAGCAGGGGGCTTTGGAGGTCTAAGGTATGGATTATATCGTAAATACACTGGATAACCTATTGCACCAGACCGCCTTTCTGAGTCTGACTCCCGGGAACTACCTGATGATCGCCGTTGCGTGCATCTTCCTGTATCTTGCGATCGCGCATGATTTCGAGCCCCTGCTGCTCGTCCCGATCGCATTCGGCATGCTGCTCGTCAACATTTATCCCGATATCATGGCGGCTCCCACGGAGACCTCGGCCGGCGGACTGCTGCACTATTTCTTCCAGCTGGATGAGTGGGCCATTCTGCCCTCACTGATCTTCATGGGCGTGGGTGCCATGACGGACTTCGGTCCGCTGATCGCCAATCCCATGAGCTTCCTGCTGGGAGCGGCCGCACAGTTCGGTATCTT
>DGGX01000166.1 GCA_002392385.1 Lachnospiraceae bacterium UBA3863 | reverse complement strand
CCTATGGCGTCCGCGTATTCCTGGGTCAGCACCGCGCCGCCCACCACGACCCTGGTGTCCGGCTTGCGCTCTCTGAGCAGGCGGATGGTCTCCTCCATGCTCACCACGGTGGTCGTCATCAGGGCGCTCAGGCCCACCAGGCGCACGTCCCGCTCCAGGGCCGTGTCCACGATGACCTCCGGGGCCACGTCCTTGCCCAGATCCACCACCTCATAACCGTAATTCTCCAGCATGACCTTGACGATATTCTTGCCGATGTCGTGAATATCCCCCTTGACGGTGGCGAGGATGACAGTCCCCCGGCTCTCCCGGGGCTGGTCCGCCATGCTCTCCCTGACCACGTCAAAAGCGGCTCTGGCCGCGTCCGCGCTCATCAGAAGCTGGGGCAGGAAGAGGGTCCCCTCTTCAAAGCCCCTGCCGACCCGGTCCAGGGCGGGGATCAGTTCCTTTTCGATCAGGTCAAGGCCCGGCATGGTCCGCAGGCCTTCCTGCGCGGCTTCCCGGGCGGGCCCCACCAGGCCGCGCTCGATGCAGGTGCCCAGACTGCCCGCCGCCTGTCCGGCCTGGTTGCCGGCAGGGACGGCCGTCCCCGCGGTGCCGGCGGACGCCTGTCCGTAGACCGCTTCGGGGGCGTTGGCATAGGCCGCGATATAGTCTGCGCACTGGGGATCCTGGTCAGACAGGGCGCAGAAAGCCCTGTAGGACCGCATCATCTCCTCGCTGCAGGGGTTCATGATGGCGCAGGACAGGCCGCTGTACATGGCCATGGTGAGAAAATGCGCGTTGATCAGCTCCCGCCTGGGCAGACCGAAGGATATATTGGAGACGCCCAGGATGGTATGGCCGCCCAGCTCGTCCCGCACCCGCCGCACTGTCTCCAGTGTGGTCATGGCGGACCGGGTGTCGCTGGAGATCGTCATGGCCAGGGCATCGATCACCACATCCTTCCTGTCGATGCCGTATGCCTGCGCCGCCTCGTAGATCCTGCGGGCAATGGCCACACGGCCGTCCGCCGTGTCCGGGATCCCGCTTTCATCCAGGCACAGGCCCACCACCACGGCCCCGTAGCGGGCAGCGATGGGCAGAACGGTCTCCAGGACCTCCTTCTTGCCGTTGACGGAATTCAGCAGGGGCTTGCCGCTGCAATAACGCAGGCCCCTCTCTATGGCCGCCGGATCGGAGGAATCGATCTGCAGGGGCAGGGCCGTGACGCTCTGCAGCTCCCGCACCACTCTCTCCATGAGGGCCGGCTCGTCGATCTCCGGCAGGCCCACGTTCACATCCAGGACATGGGCGCCGGCATCCTCCTGACGCAGGCCCTCCCCCAGGATATAGTCGATGTCTCCGTCCCGCAGGGCCTGCTTGAAGCGCTTTTTGCCAGTGGGATTGATCCTCTCCCCGATGATCACCGGCCTGCCGCCGATCTCCACAGCGCGGGAGAAGGAGGAGACCACCGTCCTGTCCTTGGGCGTCTGGGCCGCGAAGGGGATCCCCTCCCGCACACGGCCGATCATGTCCGACAGGTAGTCCGGGGTCGTGCCGCAGCAGCCGCCCAGCACCTGCACGCCGCAGGCGGCGATCTCCGTCATGGCAAGGGCCCACTCCCCGGCGTCCATGTCATAGACGGTGCGGCCGCCCTCTTCCCTGGGCAGGCCCGCGTTGGGATTCACGACCACCGGCACGGAGGCCGCGGCCGCCAGGCGCTTCACGATGGGCAGCATCTGGCGCGGTCCCAGGCTGCAGTTGACACCCAGGGCGTCCACCCGCAGACCCTCCAGGAGCGCCGTGACGCTCTCCGGCGTGCCGCCCGTCAGAAGCTTGCCCTTCTCATCGTATACGGTGGTCACGACCACCGGCAGATCACAGTTCTCATGGGCCGCCAGAACGGCGGCCTTGGCCTCGAAGCTGTCGTTCATGGTCTCGATAAGGACCAGGTCGGCGCCTGCCCGGGCACCGGCCCGCACCACTTCGGCGAACAGGGAGACCGCCTCCTCAAAAGGAAGGTCCCCCAGAGGGGACAGAAGCCTGCCTGTGGGACCTATATCCAGCGCGATATATATGTCTCTCTCTGTGCCGCTCTCACGGCAGACATTGTCACGGGCCTCCCGGGCGATCCGGACACCGGCCTCCGTGATCTCCGCCAGATTGTCCGGATATTTGAGCCGGTTGGCGCCGAAAGTATTGGTGTTGATGATATCGCAGCCGGCCCGCATGTAGGCCTCGTGGATCTCCCGGATCCGGTCCGGATACCGCAGGTTCCATGTCTCGGGAAGCTCGCCTCCCACAAGTCCGCGGGCCTGCAGCAGGGTCCCCATGCCGCCGTCCCAGAACAGCCACTCCTGTCCCAGCCGTTGTCTGAAATCCTTCATCTGACTCCTCTCCCGCCTCGTTGTAAAAACCGCACTGCTCAGACCTCTCTCCGAAAGGCGCATCCCCTGGCCATACAGGCAGAGCAGTCATGGACCTCCTCTGTGTGCACCGGGGACAGGCCGATCACGGCCGTGACCGATTTTGTGGGGACCATGAGCAGAGACTCCGTCAGCGTCACGCCGATGGCGGAGGACATATGCAGGAGCCTCTCAAAATCTCTCTGATGCTCCAGGGCAAAATCCCCGTAACCGGGAGAAAACCGCGGCCGCAGCACAAGCCCTTCCGCCTCTGCCTTCTGCCGCAGTTCTTCCTGAAAAGCATCACATACCGCTTCGATCATGGCGGCCTGGGCCGCCTGCATCACAGCGCCGTCGGCAGGGCTCCGGACCATGGCCCGCCGGACCAGGATGTCCGCCTCCGGTCCCAGGGTCGCCGCCATCAGATAGGCCTCCCGGCATCCCTGCAGGTTGCGGCACAGGCCGCGGCTCTCCGCCTCCATGCCGCCGATCTGCACATTGGCGTCGTCCCACACCATGACCGACAGGCGCAGGGCCGTCGTGCGGGGCCGGATCCGCTCCTTCAGCAGCGCCTCCGCCTCCCCGATCTTCCGGAGGATATCCTCCTCCGGCTGCACCTTCCGGTAACCCAGATAGCGGATCACCTCACTGGTCGGTATTTCCATCTTTTCCCCCGTTTACAGGTCTCCGCCCAGCATGGACGAGACATTGGCCCGGATGCCCGCGGCCACTTCCGGATAGTTCATGGTGTAGACGTGGATATGCTTCACCCCGTTGGCGATGAGGTCCACGATCTGCTCGCTGGCATAGACGATCCCCGCCTGCTTCATGGCCGCGGGATGATCGCCGAAATGGTCCACGATGGCCCGGAAGCGCTCGGGCACGTTGGTGCCGGACATCTGCACGCTGCGCCCCAGCTGCTGCGGCTTGGTGATGGGCATGATCCCGGCCAGCACCGGCACCGTGATGCCCGCCTCGCGGATCCGGTAGAGGAAGTTGTAAAGGATATTGTTGTCGAAGAACATCTGCGTCGTGAGAAAATCGCAGCCGGCCTCCACCTTCTCCTTCAGGTGCCGGATATCGTCCGCCTTGTGTTCGCATTCGATATGCCCTTCCGGATAGCAGGCGCCGCCGATACAGAAATCTCCCTGTTCCCGGATATCTCTGATCAGCTCGCCGGCGTACATATAATCATGGGCGGTGCGGCCTTCCTTGGGGATATCTCCCCGCAGGGCCATGATGTTCTCGATGCCCCGTGCCTTATAGGCCGCGATCATGCCCGCCACATGCTCCCTGGTGGAAGAGACACAGGTCAGGTGCGGCAGGACCTCCACGCCGTACTTGGTGTGCAGATCTGTCGTCAGGTCCAGGGTATACTGACTGGTCCCGCCGCCGGCACCGTAGGTGATGCTCATAAAATCCGGTCCCAGCGCCGCGATCTCGCGGGCAGCCGACTCCACGGCATCGTAGCTGAGGGCCTTTTTAGGCGGGAACACCTCAAAGGACAGGGTCACCCTGTCCTCCTTCAGAATATCAGAGATTCTCACAACACTCCTCCTCTCCTTCTATCCTGTCTTTCTGCGGTCAGTCCTCCACGAAATCCTCCCGGTAAGGGTTGAAGATGTCCAGCAGGACGCCGGCTTCCAGACAGATGCAGCCGTGCTCCACGCCGTTGGTCTTGAGGAGGGTGTCGCCCTCTTTGACCACGTGGTCCTCACCGTCAATGGTGAAAGCAAAGGATCCGCTCTTCACATAGGTGATCTGGGTGTGGGGGTGGCTGTGAAGAGCGCCCACGGCTCCCTTCTCGAAGGTATTCTCCACCACCATGAGATCATCCGAATAAGCAAGAACGCGCCTCACGACGCCGCCGCCCATGTTCTGCGGTTCAATGTCCTCGTAGTATACCCATCTCTGTCCCTTCATAAGGCTCTCCTCTCTTGCATCGAGGCCACGACAGGCCTTGCCTCCTTCTGTCATTGCTTGCTGCCGTCGGAAAGGGTCCTGTCTCAGCAGTTTTCCGGCTCCTTCTATTGTACGGGAGCGATAAAAAATAGTCCAGCGCTCATTCCGTCTCCGGCATTCGGAAAGACCCGCCCCGCAGGCCGGGCCCTTCCGGAGGAGCTGCAGCTGCAGGAAGGGAAAGAGGCGAGGTTTTCCGATTATTACGTTGCGGATCAGTAAAAGCATGTTAGAATGTTCGGAGAACATGCCGCCGCGCGCGGCTTATTTCGGAGGTACGCATGGCACTCATCAGTATCATCAAGGACTTTCACCCGCTTAACTGTGCGAAGCTGCTCGACAGAGCGGCCGACCTGGCTCCCTCGCTGCGCCACACGATCGTGGAGCCGGTGGGAGGCTTTGTCCTGAAAGAAAGATACAGTCCGGAGCGGGATGAGATCGTGCTCCACAAGGCACACCATCTCGCCATGGGCAAGGGGCAGAATCTCTGCCTCGATTTCGGCACCCACGTGGTCGGCTATCCGACCCTGCACCTGTCTTATACCGGCAGCCACCCGGACGCGCCGGCCTTCCTCAAGCTCAAGTTCGCGGAGACGATCGAAGAGCTCAGTGAGAATTCCGGCGATTACAAGGGCTGGGTCTCCTCCAGCTGGATCCAGGAGGAGTATGTCCACGTCGACGTGCTGCCCGCGGAGATCGCCCTGCCCCGCCGCTACGCCTTCCGCTACCTGAAGATCACGATGATGGACACCTCGCCCAAATACAAGCTGATCGTGAAGCACGCCGAGTGCCGCACCGAATCCAGTGCGGACTGGAGCAAGGTCCCGCAGCGCACCAGCGGCGACGCGCAGCTCGACCGGATCCGCGACGTCTGCCTCCGCACCCTGGCCAACTGCATGCAGGACGTCTTCGAGGACGGCCCCAAGCGCGACCGGCGCCTCTGGATGGGCGACCTGCGTCTCCAGGCGCTGACCAATTCTGTCTCCTTTAAGAATTACGATCTGGTCAAGCGGTGCCTCTACCTCTTCGCCGGGAGCCGGTTCCCGGACGGCCGTGTGAGCGCTGCCGTCTTCACCCAGCCTGCGGTGGAAGCGGACGACACCTGGCTCTTCGACTACTCCCTCCTATTCACCATCGCGCTTGACGACTACCTCCGCGAGACCGGCGACGAGGAGGCCCTCTGCGACCTCTACGACGTCGCCATGGAGCAGATCGACCTCGCTCTCGCCTACTGCGGCCCCGACCACCTTCTGAACGACACCGCCTGCGACGCCGCCTTCATCGACTGGACCGAGGGCCTCGACAAGCACGCCGCCGCCCAGGCCGTCCTCATCTGCGCCATCCGCAGCGCCCGCCGCCTGGCCCGCCGCAAGAACGACCCCGCCCGGGACACCCGCCTCGCCGAACAGGAAGAAGCACTTAAAAAAGCCGCTCTCGCGGCCTTCTGGGATACAGAACGCAGATGCTTCGTCTCCGGAGCTCACACAGCTCTCACAGGGGACGGTTCTGTGTGTGAGGACCCCGCCGGTGACAGCCGTCACACAGGGGACGGTTCCCTGTGCGGCCAGATCTCCGTCGCCTCGCAGGTATGGATGACGCTGGCGGATATCCTCCCTCCCGAGGATGCCCGCGCCCTCATGAAGCACGCGCTGGAGCTCGGCAGCGATTATCCCATGATGACGCCCTACATGCACCACTATTATGTGATGGCCCTGCTGCGGACCGGCCTCCGCGAACAGGCCCTGCAGCACATCCGCGACTACTGGGGCAGCATGATCGAGGCCGGCGCCGACACCTTCTGGGAAGCCTGGGATCCTTCCGATCCCGGCACCTCCCCCTACGGCGGCCGCGTCATCAACAGCTACTGCCACGCCTGGAG
>DGGX01000216.1 GCA_002392385.1 Lachnospiraceae bacterium UBA3863 | reverse complement strand
GTATGGACTGCGGGTATCTGTACGGTGTTGTAAAAGCCGTGACGTACAGAGACATCCTGCAGGAGAGTCATAAGTACAATAAAAGCAATCCCGGTCAAACGGGACAGCGGGCAAGTGTCTGCCCTGTGTGCGCGTAAGCGGCACGAAGCCCCCGCCTCTTAGCTGAAAGCGTAGGCGGTGGGTAGTTCACTGGGATTTTGCATCTGCTCTTTCCCGATTAATATACGTCTGTACCTTCAGTTTCCGGGGAGCATGAGGGCTTCGGGGCGGTCGGTGCGGATCTGTACCGCGGGGCCTCCCTTTCCTTCCACGTAGGCGCGGGTGATGGTGACCGTGCCTATGTTCTCGTCCTTGGGGATCTCATACATGATGTCCAGCATGAACTCCTCGATGACGGAGCGGAGGGCTCTGGCGCCGGTGTCCCGCTCCAGGGCCTTCTCGGCGATGGCCAGGAGGGCGTCGTCCTCGAAGCGCAGGTCCACCTCGTCCAGGGCCAGAAGCTTCTGGTACTGCTTGAGAATGGCGTTGCGGGGCTCCTTGAGGATCTTGACCAGCATCTCCGTGTTCAGGCCGTGCATGGTGCAGATGATGGGCAGACGGCCGAGGAATTCGGGGATCATGCCGAATTTTCTCAGGTCCTCGCCGGTCACATAGCGGAGGACATCCTTCTCCCTGTCGTACTTGTCCCGGATCTGGGCCGAGAAGCCGATGGAAGTCTGTCTGTTGAGGCGTTCCCGGATGATAGCGTCCAGATCCGGGAAGGCACCGCCGCAGATGAAGAGGATGTTGCGGGTGTTCACGGTGGTCATGGGCACCATGGCATTCTTGCTGCCTGCGCCCACAGGCACCTCCACGTCGGCCCCCTCCAGGAGCTTGAGCATGCCCTGCTGGACCGATTCTCCGCTGACGTCCCGGGAGTGGAAATTCTTCTTCTTGGCGATCTTGTCGATCTCGTCCACGAAGACGATGCCCTTCTCGCATCTCTCCACGTCGTTGTCCGCCGCCGCCAGAAGCTTGGAGATCACGCTCTCGATATCGTCGCCGATGTAGCCCGCTTCCGTCAGGCTGGTGGCGTCCGTGATGGCCAGGGGCACATCCAGGAGTCTTGCCAGGGTCCTGACGATGTAGGTCTTGCCGCAGCCGGTGGGGCCCAGAAGAAGGATGTTGGACTTCTCGATCTCGATGTCGTCCATGGTCCCTGTCCGGACGCGCTTATAGTGATTGTAGGCGGCCACGGAGATCACCTTCTTGGCGTGTTCCTGGCCGATGACATACTTGTCCAGCTCCTCCTTGATCCTGTGGGGCGCCGGGATATGGTCGATGGAGAATACCGGGGGCGGTCCCTCCTTCTTCTTGCGCTTGACCTCGGTGCGGGGTCCCAGTCCCATACCGCCGAAGATGTCGCCCAGGTTGAGGAAGCTGATCTGGGGGCCGGAGGAGCCGGTCTTCTCTTCCTTGTCCGGCTCTGCCTCCTGCGGCTCATCCTCTGTCTCCGCGGCGGCCTGTTTCCGGGTAACGGCCGGCTGGGCCGGCGCGGTACCGGTCTCCTCCGCGCGCGAAGGCGCAGCCCCGGGATCCTGTCCCGCGGCTGCGTCCTCTTTGTGCTGACGGGACAGGTCCTGTCCCGTGAACTGTTTCATCATTTCCGCCAGACTGTCGTTTCCGGGATAGAGCTGCTGCATCATCCCGGGCAGGTCCATTCTGGAGGCTGTATCCGCCATTTTCTGCATGCAGTCGGCGCAGATGTGGATCCCGCCGGGCAGATGGAGCATCTTGCCCGCCGTGGAATCCGGCCGCCGGCACATCATGCAATACTCAGTGGTGCGTTCGTCGCCACGATCACTCATCTGTCTCCCTCATCCTCTTCAGTGTTGCCGAAGGGCCAGCTGAAATCAGGTCCTTCGCCTTCTGTAGAGAAGTCAAAACCGCGTCCCGTGTCCGGGCGCTGGCCCTCGAAGAGGCTGCCGTCCCCGGCGGACCCTTCTTCCTGCTTCTCCTGTGTTCTGCCTTCCTCGGTCTGCTCGGTCAGAATGGCCTGGGTGCCCAGCGTCAGGTCGATCTGTGTCTGCTTGTACTCGCCGTTCTCCTGCATGCGCATGACCGTCAGTGTCACGGTCGTCCCGGCCTCATAGTACTCCAGCTGCTTCTTGAGAGCATCCATGGAAGTGACCTCGGTATCGTCGATACTGGTGATGATATCGCCCTTCTGCAGATCAGATTCCTCCGCGGCGCCGCCCTCCAGGATCTGGGCCACATACACGCCGCCGGGCATGCCGTAGTATCTCTGGGTCTCCTCATTGACCGTCGTTCCGCTGATGCCCAGGGTACCCTGGGAATCGGCGGCCACCTTCATCCTGGTCTGCCGGTTCATCAGGTTCTCGATGATGGGCATGGCCTCCGAGATCGGAATGGCGAATCCCATGCCTTCCACCGTGGAGCCGCCGATCTTGCTGGAATTGATACCGATCACTTCACCGTTGATATTGACAAGGGCTCCGCCCGAATTGCCGGGGTTGATCGCCGCGTCTGTCTGGATGAAGGTGCCGGTGATACCGTCCTCCGTATTGATCTGGCGGTTGACGGCGCTGATGATGCCTCTGGTCACGGACTGGCCGTAGCCCAGGGCATTGCCGATGGCGATGGCGTCCTGTCCCACCTTGAGCGTCTCAGAGCTTCCCAGCGTGGCCACCGTGATGGCATCCCGCGTTTCCTGGCTGAGGCTGTCCATGGAGACGGCGATGACGGCCAGGTCATTGGCCGCGTCCGTGCCCTTGAGATTGGCCTCGGCCTCCGTTTCATCGACGAACCTTACCTTCAGGCTCTCCGATCCCTCCACCACGTGGTTGTTGGTGGCGATGAGGAGTTCCGAATCGGTGGCGGCAATGATGATGCCGGAACCGGTGGAGACGGCGGACTGCTGATAGGTGTGGCCGAAATAGTACTGCTCCGCGATGTAATTGTTATAGACGGACACGATGGATGGCATCACGAATTCCGCCACTTCACTGATCTGGGTGGACGGGACCGTGCTGTTGCCGGTGACGAACTGAGGGGCCTCCACCTCTTCCGTGGTCTTGGCCTGTTCCTTGTCCTGGGTCTCCGGGACAGCCTCCTTTTCAGGCTCCCGGGCTTCGGTCACGGACGCGCTCTGGCTGTCCTGGCTCTTGAGAAGAGCCCCGGCGCCCCAGGCGCCCAGACCTGCGCAGAGACCGAATATGGCGGCCAGCAGCACGGCGAATACCGCTCTGCCTCCGCGTCGCCTGCGGGAACTGTCCTTCTGAGTGGCACCGGCGTTGGCGGACCTGGTGCCGTAACGGTCGTCATCCTCATAGCGGAGGCTGCCGCCGTAGGTGTAGCCGCTTCCCTGTCCGGGTTCTCCGTAATAGGCATCCGTTCCCGTGAAGGTATACTCGCCGGGACCGGCTGTTTCCTGGGCGGGTTCCTCCGGGGTCACTGTCTCCCCCTCGGCCGTCCCGTCAGATATGGCCTCCGCTTCGGGCGCTGTCTCCTGGTCGGGGGCCTTCTCCGCGAAGTCTGTTCCGTCATATGCGTCCTCCCCGAATAATCCGCCGCCGGGCGTGCGGATATCTTCAGGTCTCATCCATGTGTTTCTCCGGTCATTCTCCGGCATTTCATTTCTTTCATCTCTCTCATCTGTCATGATGCAGCTTCCTTTCTCAAAACAGGACGGATGCCGGCCTTCCGTGACCGGACACCCGTCCTGCTCACTGTCACTGATACACAGTATAGAGAGAAAATGTGTTCATTCTGTGATAAAACTCTGATGAAAGAGTGAAGAATCAGTCTTCTTCGATGAGCCACAGCTCCAGATAGTCGAAATCCACCGACTCCACGAAGGCATCCGGGGTGAAACGGCAGCGGGCATGCCGCTGGAAATCCTTCACCGTGGCGTCCAGCCACAGGGGGACCGCCAGATCCAGGCGATTGCAGCCCTCCTGCAGGGCGCGCATGACCTTGTGTGTCCGGGTATCCCGGGAATCGTCCTCCACCACGGTATCCCGCAGCAGATGGTTGTCACGGAATTCTCTGATCCACATTCTGAACATAATCGTCCTCGCTCCGTCCGCGTCTGTTCTTACAGGGTATTCTTACAGGACGATACCGTTCTGCAGGCACAGGGCACGGGCCGATTCCACGGAATCCACGCCTGTGGGATTTTTGATGGGGGCGAACTCCTTCTCCCTGACGACCTCGAAGGGCAGGCAGGTGCTGAGCTCGCGGACCATATCCACCACCAGCTGTTCGAACTTGACGCCGCAGGGCTCAGCGGGATGGACGGGCTGGCCGTTATCATCGATGTGCTCGATCTTCTTCTCCACCACATGGACAGGAAGGATCTCATCCACGATGCGCTCCAGGTCAGCCTCTCTGAAGAGGTAGTTCATGATCACGCCGAAATTGTAGGCCGGCTCGCCCTTTTCGTTATTAGCCGCCAGCAGCTCCGGTGTCATATCGTAATATTCCACGACAGAGGGTCTTCCGTCCTCCAGGCAGATGGCTCCCACCTTCTCCTCGCGGAAGGCCTTCCGGACCACCTTGGCGCCGGCCGCGCAGCCGCTTTTAAGGGTGGCGCCGACGAAGCAGGGATCGCAGATCCGCTGCAGGACATTGTCCACGGCGAAGATATTGAGCCACTGGATGCCCTCTTCGTGGAGGACATCCAGGAGACCCGCTTTTTTCATAGAGAGGAACCAGCCGCCGTTGCCGTTGGGCGACGTGCAGATCCTGTCCCTGGCTTCCATGAAGACCTTGCCGCCGCGGTCCGCGGCGGGGGCCATCTCCTGCACGAAGTAGCGGATCTTCGAGGCATCGTAGCCGAAGCAGTCATGGGCCTGCATGAAGGCCACGGTCTTGTCGTGGTTCTTCTCGCTGGTCATGATGAAAAGCGGGATGCTGACCCCGGCCTGGTCCGTCACCTCGGTCAGGTTCTCGATCAGGCGCTGCATGATATAGACGGGCCTGGTGAGGCCGATGTCATACATGCACTTGGGATCGGAGGAACCCAGACGGGTGCCCATGCCGCCCGCCAGGAGCACGGCTGCCACCTTGCCTTCGCGGATGGCCTCCAGACCGGCCTGTGTGAACTCCTCTCTCCGGGCTTCGATCTCCGGCAGCTCCATGGCGCCGAGGGGTGTGATCTTGCCGAAGGAGAGGCCTTCGTGGGGATTGTCCACATAGTGCAGGATGGAGAAATCCGTGGCCTCGATCTGCGCCAGAAGGGCCTCCTTCTGGTCATCGTTCAGTTCGTCGTAGAAACGGAGTACATGAAGCTGTCCGTACTGTTCCAGTTTGCTTCTAGCCTCTTGGTAGTTCATTTTCTGCCTCCGCGCCCCCTTCTTCTGCCTTCCACTTCACGGGCCTTACGTTCATTGAATGCCTGCTGCTGACGCCGGATCAGCTCCTCGTCGTCGAAATAATCGATCCGCATGGCGCGCCGGACCTCAGAGAGGGTCTGCGCCGCCTTGTTCTCGGCCGTCTCGCTCCCCTTCTTAAGGACCTCGTAGACGTAGGGGATATCCTTCTCATACTGGGCCCTGCGCTGACGGATGGGCTCCAGGGTCTCCTGGAGAACGTTGTTGAGGAACTTCTTGACCTTCACGTCGCCCAGACCGCCGCGGCGGTAATGGGCCTTCAGCTCCTCCAGATCCTGGTACTCCGGCAGATACTCCTCGAAATGGGCCTTGGTGCTGAAAGCGTCCAGATAGGTGAAGACGGTGTTGCCCTCCACCTTGCCGGGATCGGAGATCTGCAGATGGCCGGGATCGGTGAACATGCTCATGACCTTTTTCTTCACCGTGGCCGCGTCGTCGGAGAGATAGATGCAGTTGCCCAGGGACTTGCTCATCTTGGCCTGGCCGTCCGTGCCGGGCAGGCGCATGCTGGCCTCATTGTCCGGCAGCAGGATCTCCGGCTCCACCAGGGTCTCGCCGTAGACGTAGTTGAATTTCCGGACGATCTCGCGGGTCTGCTCGATCATGGGCTCCTGGTCCTCGCCCACCGGCACCGTGGTCGCCTTGAAGGCCGTGATGTCCGCCGCCTGGCTGATGGGGTAGGTGAAGAATCCCACCGGGATGCTGTTCTCGAAATTCCGCATCTGGATCTCGCTCTTGACCGTGGGGTTGCGCTGCAGCCTGGCCACCGTCACCAGATTCATATAGTAGAAGGAGAGCTCCGTGAGCTCCGGGATCTGCGACTGGATGAAGAGGCTGGACCTGGCGGGATCCAGGCCGGCCGACAGATAATCCAGCGCCACTTCCACAATGTTCTCCCTGACCTTCTCAGGGTTCTCCATGTTGTCGGTCAGCGCCTGCGCGTCCGCGATCATGATATAGATCTCGTCAAAGTCTCCCGTGTTCTGCAGCTGGACTCTCCTGCGCAGGGAGCCGACATAATGTCCGATGTGCAGTCTGCCCGTGGGCCTGTCGCCCGTAAGAATGATCTTGGCCATAGTTGGTACTCTTCCTCTTTCTGTCCGCGGACCCCTGTCCGCTGATGATTGCCTGTCTTTGTATCAGCTTACCACCGCGGGCGTCTTCACACAAGCCGCTCCGCCCTGGCGATAAGTCTTCCCTTCTTCGTATTGCCCTCCGTCCCCAGGTAGATGAACTTGCCCAGTCCGCGGACACTGATCCGCTCACCCGGGTGCGGGGTATAGGAGGCGCTGGTCACCAGACGCCCGCCGGCGTAGACCATCTCCTCCTCAACGCGTTCTCTGGCCGATGACCGGGAGAGGCGGAAGACCATTCCGATCAGGGCGTCGATCCTTTCCGAGGCGATGCTGCCCGCCACGCTCTCTCTTCTCTGGGCGCCGCTGCAGTCCGACAGTGGCACCGCCTCCGCCGTCACGGCGGTGTGCCTGACCCTGGTGAGATCCCCGGCGATGGTCTCCGCCATCTCCGCCAGCACCAGGATATAGGCGCCCTCCTCGTCCGTCACGATGTCCCCGACCACCTCCCGGGTGATGCCCAGATGCATCAGGGCGCCCAGAAAGTCCCTGTGACCGGGATGATCCGTGAACCTGGCGCTGCGGGGCCTGACCCGCAGACAGGTGATCACACTGTCCGGGGCGAAATCCTCCTCTTCCATCCAGGAAGGGAGAAAGACCATCACCTGCCGGTCGGCCTCCGGATATCCGCCGGCCAGCAGACACCGGGTGCCCGCCATCTCCGGGCTCTTCAGAAGCTGCAGGGCCTGGGACTGCTCCTCAAGAGAGAGGAAGGGGGTCCTGGTGGGATAATCCCCGTTCCGGGTCCTGGCGGCCAGGTCGCGGATCCTGCCCCTGAGTATATCCCTGTCTTCCATAATATCCGTCTCTTCCCTTCTGTGCGCTGATGCGATAGAATATAAGTTAGCCCACGGCAACTGTTATAAATGGCTGATGCGCGCGGCATTGTCTCCCCACAGCAGATTATTTCCACACCATCGCAGCACTCAAGCTGGAAGGAGAAGAAGTATGTGTTCTTCTTATATCAGCCGTATCAAAAGACTCCGCAGAGAGGGCAGGCTCACACAGCAGGCTGTCGCGGACTATCTTCACATCTCTCAGCAGACATATTCAGATTATGAACAGGGCAAGGTGCGTATGCAGGCTTCCATCCTCGTGAAGCTCGCCGCCTTCTACGGTGTGACCACCGATTATATCTGCGGACTGACCGATGTCCGCACCCCGCAGCCGTCCGGACAGGACAGTCCCGAATGAGACGGCCGCGTCCGCTTCTGTACTATTATTCCTGATCTCAGCTCTTCGCAGGCGCCTGCTCCTCCGCAGGGGTCTGGAGAGCTGCTTTCATCATAAGGGCGCATTCGATGCGCTTCTTGAAGAGCTCGCACCCGTATGGATAGATCCCGCGAATATCTCCGGAGGCGTGGTAGGCATTGGCCGCGCAGCCGCCCGAACAATAGAGTCTGGCCCAGCAGTCCGCGCATTCCGTTCTGGAATAGACGTTGCAGAGCTTGAAGGTGTCCCTGACGGAGGTCTCCGTCACGCCGTCCCACACATTGCCCAGCTTGAACTGGTCATCTCCCACGAACTGGTGGCAGGGATAGAGATCTCCCTGGGCCGTCACCGCCATATACTCCGTTCCGCTCCCGCAGCCGGTCACCCGCTTATAGATGCAGGGGCCGTGGGTGAGGTCGATCATATAATGGTAGAAAGTGATCGGCCTGCCCTCCTTCTCTCTGCGGATCATATCCACCGCCAGCTTCTCATACTGTTCGAAGAGAATGGGCAGATCCTCCTCGGTCAGGGCCGACGGGGAGGAGGGATCGGTGACCACCGGCTCCATGCTCAGCTCCGTGAAGCCGAGATCGTCCGCCATGTGGAAAATATCTTCCGTAAAGTCTGTATTGAAATGGGTGAAGGTCCCGCGCATATAGTAGCCGCGGCCCTGACGGGCCTCGACCAGCTTCTTGAATTTAGGCACGATCAGGTCATAGCTGCCCCGGCCCTTCCTGTCCACCCGGAAGCGGTCATTCACTTCCTTCCGGCCGTCCAGGCTCAGCACCAC
>DGGX01000145.1 GCA_002392385.1 Lachnospiraceae bacterium UBA3863 | reverse complement strand
GAACAATCCCTTCAGCCGCCGGATCATGACCAATATCTATGTCCACCAGGACCTGCATGAGATGAAGCTCTATCCCTGCGCCTACAGCATGACCTTCAATGTCACGCAGAAGCCCGGGGAGGACAGGCTCACCCTCAACGCCATCCTCAACCAGCGCTCCCAGGACGTGCTGACCGCCAACAACTGGAACGTGGTCCAGTACGCCGTGCTCCTGCACATGCTGGCCCAGGTCTGTGACATGCAGGTGGGCGAGCTGGTGCACGTCATCGCCGACGCCCACATCTATGACAGGCATATCCCCCTGATCCGGGAGCTCATATCCAGGGAGCCCCTGCCGGCGCCCGCCTTCCGGCTCAATCCGGAGGTCAAGGATTTCTATGCCTTCACCAAGGACGATGTATCTGTGGAGAATTATGTGACACATGAGCAGATCCGGGACATCCCGGTGGCCATCTGACACGTGGAAAGGAACTGAAGATATGAAACTGATCGCGGCAGCAGACAGAGGCTGGAGCATCGGAAATAAAGGGAGCCTGCTGGTACGCATCCCCGGGGACCAGCGTATGTTCCGGCAGGAGACCATGGGCAAGACCATCGTCTACGGGAGAAAAACATTAGAGACCTTCCCGCTGGCGCAGCCCCTGGACGGCCGGCGCAACGTGATCCTGTCCAGAGACACCGGCAGGACAGTGCGCGGGGCCGAGGTGGTCCACAGCCTGGAGGAGGCCCTGGACCTTCTCAGGGACGTGCCGGAGGATGAGATCTACATCATCGGCGGAGAGACTGTCTACAGACAGTTCCTGCCCTACTGCGACACGGCCATCGTGACCAGGATCGATTATGAATATGAAGCGGATGCCTTCCTGCCGGATCTGGATGCGGATCCGGACTGGACACTGGCCTCCGAGAGCGATGAGATGACCTTCTTCGACGTGCCGTATACCTTCTGCACATACGTGCGCACCGGCGGAGGATGCAGGAGGGACGAGCGTGTTCAGACAGAGGATTAAAAGAACAGCCGCGGTCCTGCTCTGCGTGACAGTGATGACGGCGGCCCTCCTGACCGGCTGCGGCAGCAGGGTCGTGATGACCAGAGGCCTGGGAGAGAAGGAACTCTTCCGCATCGGGAGCGGATCCTGCCAGGTGGGCGAGTACATGGTCTATCTGCTGGACCTGCAGAAACAGTGCGAGCGGATGTTCGGGACCACCATTTGGGCGGAGGATACAGAGGGCAGGCTCAAAGAGGTCCTGCGCAACAAGGCCCTCTCCGAGGTGTCCCGCGTCAAGGCCCTGAATCTGCTGGCCGTGCGCGACAACATCATGCTGACCAACGCGGAGACGGACCAGTGCCGCCGGGCCGCTTCGGATTATTTCGGCTCACTGACCGACGACGAGCGCGTCTTTATAGGCCTGACCGAAGAAGAGCTGCAGAACATGATGATGGACTACGCCCTGGCCGTCAAGGTCTACAGGAGTCTGGGGACCTCCTTCACGGAGCGCTACAATGCCTTCACGGACGGGATCGACAGCGATATGAACCTGCCGCTGTGGAACACCGTGACCGTGCGCAGGGTCTACGGAGATCCGCAGACAAGAAACTTCCGTGAGTGCTATACCGCCTATTTCGGAGAGGCGTCCCTGCCGGAGACGGAAGAGGACCTGAACGCGGCGGCAGGGGAACTGACGGAAGAGACCGAAGAGCAGACGGAAGAGCAGACAGAGGGGGCGGAGAACGCCGGACAGTGAAGCGGGCTGAACAAGTTCGACAGTTTATGCCGTCTTCCGGACCATTTATGACAATTATTACCCTCCGGGGCCATAATCGATTACAATAGGGGCAAATATGATCTGTCAACAACAGAAAGGGGAATGTATGCTGAAACATCAGGATGTAATCGATAAAATGTCGTTGGAACAGAAATGCTATATCCTTTCCGGCAAGGACTTCTGGTCCTCCAGGGACTATGAGAGTGCCGGAATTCCTTCCATGACCCTGTCCGACGGCCCTCACGGAATCCGTAAACAGGAAGGCGCCGGCGACCAGCTGGGTCTGAACGGCTCTCTGCCCGCCACCTGCTTCCCGACGGCGGCCACCATGGCCAACAGCTGGGATCCCGCCCTGGGCGAGGAGATGGGCCAGTATCTGGGCGAAGAGGCGGCCGTGCAGGACGTCTGCGTCCTTCTGGGCCCCGGCCTCAACATGAAGAGAAGCCCGCTCTGCGGAAGAAACTTTGAGTATTTCTCGGAAGATCCTTATCTGGCCGGCAAGATGGCGGCCGGTTATGTGCGCGGCATCCAGTCCAAGGGTGTCTCCGCCTGCCCCAAGCACTTCGCGGCCAATAATACCGAGCTCCGCCGGCAGGCTTCCGACAGTATCGTGGACGAGCGCACGCTGCGGGAGATCTATCTCACCGGCTTCGAGATCGTGGTCAAGGAATCCGATCCCAAGAGCATCATGTCCTCCTACAACATGATCAACGGCGTCTATGCCAACGAGAACGAGCATCTCCTTCAGGAGATCCTTCGTGACGAATGGGGCTTCAGCGGTTTTGTCGTATCCGACTGGGGCGCTTCCAATGATTATGTGGAAGGCGTGCGTGCCGGTTCTCATCTGGAAATGCCCACCTGCGGCGGCGACTCCGGCGACCAGCTGATCAAGGCGGTCAAGGAGGGAAGAATCTCCGAGGAACTGGTGGACAGACGTGTCGACGAGCTCCTGGAGGTGGTATTCCCCACCCGCGCGGCCTGCGATGCCGTCAAGGGCCAGACCTTTGACATCGAGGCGCACCACGCCATGGCCATGAAGGCCAGCGAGCAGTCCATCGTTCTGCTCAGGAACGAAGGCGGCATCCTGCCTCTGGCAGCCGGCAGCAAGGTGGCCGTGATCGGCGAGTTCGCCCAGAAGGCCCGTTATCAGGGCGCCGGTTCTTCCGTCGTCAACTGCACCAAACTGGACAACACCCTGGATGTCATCGGCAATTTCGACCTGGATATGGTCGGCTTCGCTGCCGGCTATCCCCGTGTCGGCAAGGGCGATCCGGCCATGCAGGCGGAGGCCGTGGAACTGGCACGCAAGGCGGATTATGTCCTCCTCTACATGGGCCTCGACGAGATCTCCGAGTCCGAGGGCCTGGACCGCAGCCACATGCGTCTGCCCCAGAGCCAGATCGATCTGCTGAACGCTGTGGCGGAAGTCAACGAGAACATCATCGTCGTCATGAGCGCCGGCAGCGCCGTGGAAATGCCCTGGCTGGACAAGTGCAAGGCCCTGGTGCACGGCTATCTCTGCGGACAGGCAGGCGCCTCCGCGGTCCTGAAGGTCATCCTGGGCCAGGTGAACCCTTCCGGCAAGCTCAGCGAGACCTATCCCGTCTCCTACAGCGACGTGCCTTCGGCTCCTTATTTCCCCGCCAAGGAGAGAACACTGGAATACCGCGAGGGCCTCTATATCGGCTATCGCTACTTTGAGACGGCGCAGGTGCCGGTCCTCTTCCCCTTCGGATTCGGCCTGTCCTACACCACCTTCGAGTACAGTGATCTGAAGGTGACCGACAAGGCAGCCACCTTCACCCTGACCAATACGGGCAAGGTGGACGGCGCCGAAGTGGCCCAGCTCTATGTGAGCGCGGTCGCTCCGAAGATCTACCGTCCCGTCAAGGAACTGAAGGGCTTCACCAAGGTCTTCCTGAAGGCCGGCGAGAGCAGAGAAGTGACCATTCCTCTGGATGACAAGGCCTTCCGTTACTTCAACACCAAGACCAACCGCTTCGAGATCGACGGCGGTGAGTACAAGATCCTGATCGGCGCCTCCGTGGCGGATATCCGCCTCAGCGGCAGTGTCACCGTGGCAGGCACCGATGCCGAGCTTCCTTATGAGCTGAGCGATCTGCCCAGCTATGTGAAGGCCGATATCCTCAAGGTATCCGATGAAGAGTATACCAAGCTTCTCGGCCATGAGATCCCGGACGGCAGCTGGAGCGGCACCCTGACCATGAATGACGCCATCTGCCAGCTCTACTACGCCAAGAGCCTGAAGGCGCGTCTGGTCTACAAGATCATGACGGCCATGCTCAACAAGAGCATCGAGAAGGGTGAGCCGGACCTCAACATCACCTTCATCTATAACATGCCTTTCCGTGCCATCGGCAAGATGGCGGGCGGCA
>DGGX01000132.1 GCA_002392385.1 Lachnospiraceae bacterium UBA3863 | reverse complement strand
AGGTGTTGTACATCATATGCTCTTCCAGGTGTCCCCTCTCCTGCATGAGGCGGAAGATGGGGGGCACTTCGTAGCTGTCCCTGCGGACGACGGCTCTGACGCCGTCCGGCAGCATACGCGGAATATTTTCATAGAAACCGCCGCCTGTGATGTGGCTGCAGCCCTTGATCTTGATGCCGGCCTCACGGACCGCCCGCAGGGCCTTCACATAGATCCTGGTGGGCCGCAGCAGGGCCTCTCCCAGGCTCTCGCCCAGAGTGGGCTCGAAGCGGCGCAGGTTGTCGGAATTCACGTCGAACAGCTTCCTCACCAGGGAGAAGCCGTTGCTGTGCACGCCCGAAGAAGCGATGCCCACAAGGGTATCTCCCGGACGGATGGTGCTGCCGTCGATCAGATCCTTACGATCCGCCACACCCACGGCGAATCCGGCCAGATCATACTCGTCCACCGGATAGAAGCCCGGCATCTCCGCCGTCTCTCCTCCGATCAGAGCCGCACCGGCCTGCTCACAGCCGTCGCAGACGCCCTTGACGATCATGGCGATCTTCTCGGGGCTGTTCTTGCCGCAGGCGATATAATCCAGGAAGAAAAGGGGCTCGCCGCCCGCGCAGGCCACGTCGTTGACGCACATGGCCACACAGTCGATACCCACGGTATCGTGGCGGTCCATAAGGAAGGCCAGCTTCAGCTTGGTCCCCACGCCGTCCGTGCCGGACAGCAGGACCGGGTCCTCCATGTCTTTAATGGCGGCAAGAGAGAAGGCGCCGGAGAAGCCTCCGAGGCCGCCGAGCACCTCCGGCCGCATTGTGTTCTTTACATACTGCTTCATTAACTCGACACTGCGGTATCCAGCCTCGATATCCACACCGGCGCTCTTATAATCCAGCATTTTCCTCCTATCCAACGGACCTCTGCCTTCCGTCAAGTCATGTCGATGTCAGTCTGCCTGTCGTCTCCGTATGGTACTGCCTCAATAGGCGCCGCAGCCCGTTTCCTGCAGACGCTCGTCCTTGGCTTCCACTTCCGCCTTCTGTCTGTCCGCGAACTCCTTGAGGGCCGCCAGCAGGGCGGGATCGCCGATGGCCAGCATTCTGACCGCCAGCAGGCCCGCGTTCTTGGCGCCGTCGATGCCCACTGTCGCCACGGGCATCCCCGGAGGCATCTGCACGATGGAATAGAGAGAATCTCTGCCTCCCAGGGATTTGGTGTGCATGGGGATGCCGATGACCGGAAGCGGGAACAGGGCGGCGCACATGCCGGGCAGATGGGCAGCCATGCCGGCGCCGGCGATGATGACCTTCACGCCTCTGGCCTCTGCTTCCTTCGCATAGTTGAAGAAAACGTCCGGCTCCCTGTGAGCGGATATGATGCGGGCCTCGTATTCCACGCCGAAGTCTTCCAGGACCTGCGCTGCCTTCTTCATGACAGGCATATCAGAATCCGAGCCCATTACGATTGAAACCAATGCCATTATTCTGCTCCTTCCTGTTCGGATAACTGCCGCGGAAATGTCCGCTCCACCCCTTCAGTGTACACCATATTCGGCGTAGTATGCATCTAAAGCTTTCCTTAACTTTGCGTCGATCAGGGCCTTGCCGTTCTCGCCCGGCCTGCTCAGATGCTCCGTCACCTCTTTCATGCTCACGATGGCGTGAGCCGGGAATCCGTACTTCTCCCGAATCTCGTCCAGGGCGGACAGCCTGCCTTCTCTGCCGACCTCCATGCGGTTGAGAGAGACGATCAGGCCGATGACGTCCACGTCCGCCTGGGCGCGGATAATGGGATAGGTCTCCGCGATGGAGGCGCCGGAGGTGGTCACGTCCTCGATGATCAGCACGCGGTCACCGTCTCTGAGGGGAGAGCCCAGAAGGATGCCCTTGTCGCCGTGGTCTTTGACCTCCTTGCGGTTGCAGCAGTAGCGGACATCCCTGCCGTAAAGACGGCTGATGGCCATGACCGTGGCGACCGCCAGCGGGATACCCTTATAGGCAGGCCCGAACAGAACGTCGAAATCCAGACCATAGTGGTCGTGAATGGCTCTTGCGTAGAACTCGCCCAGCCGCAGAAGCTGGGATCCCTTCGTGTAGGCGCCGGCATTCATGAAGAAGGGGGATTTTCTCCCGCTCTTCAGGGTGAAGTTGCCGAACCGGAGGACCTGCGCGTCCACCATGAACTCGATAAAGTCTTTTTTGTAGGCCTCCATAATTATCCTCCTGCTATGTCTGTTTACCTTTGCTCCCTGTATTCTCAGCGCTGTGTCCTGTCACGCAGGGCACCGCGCAGATCCTCGATCATGGCCTGTGCCGCGGCCCTGGCCGCGCCGGCCCAGTCCTTCTCTCCGTAAGCGGCGTAGGCCTCCTTCTGCCAGGCGGCCAGAATGCCGCGGGAAGAATTGACGATACAGCCCTCTCCATTTTCATCGAAGAAATGAAGCAGGTCTGCCGCGGACGCACCCTGGGCTCCGTAGCCCGGCGCCAGGATGAAGATCTCCGGCATCAGTCTGCGCAGGGCCTCGCCCTGGGCAGGATAGGTGGCGCCCACTACGGCGCCCACATTGCTGTAGCGGCCGTCCATGGAAAGGCTGCCCCACTCTCTCACCTTCTCTGCCACCAGCTCGTAGACGGGCCGGCCGTCCTCGGTCCGGACATCCTGGAACTCGCCGCTGGAGGGGTTGGAAGTCTTGACCAGGACGAAGATCCCCTTGTCGCAGGCATTGCAGGCGTCCACGAAGGGCTTGATCCCGTCCGTGCCCAGGTAGGGATTGACCGTGGCAAAATCGGCGTCGAAGCTCTTCTCCGCTACGCCCTCGATCACCGTCCTGCCCAGATGGGCGGCGGCATAGGCCGCGGACGTGGATCCGATATCGCCCCTCTTCACATCGGCGATGACGATCAGACCCTTCTCCTGGGCGTAGCGTACGGTCTTCTCGTAGGTCATCAGGCCCGGAATGCCGAACTGTTCATACATGGCGCTCTGGGGCTTGACGGCGGGCACGATGTCGCAGACCGCGTCGATCACGCCCTTGTTGAAACGCCAGATCGCCTCCGCGGCGCATTCCATGCCGGAGAGGGTCCTCCCCTCGGCGGCCGCCTCCTCACGCGCTTCCTTCATAAGCTGTCCGGGTATGAAGGACAGGTTGGGATCGAGGCCCACTACTACCGGCGCGTCTTTCTCTCTGATAGCTTCCATCAATCTGCTGATCATCCCTGTTCACGTACCCTTTCTGCCGTCTCGCCGGCTGCCGCTCTTATCTGGTCTTCAGAAACTCCAGTTCTCTGGCGGCTTCCGTGTCCGCGGGAAACTCTCCCACATACTCCGCCATGTAATTCTCCGCTGTCTTATAATCGCCCATGTACTCGTAGACCACAGCCCGGTTGAAGAGCAGGCTGGCCCGCTCGCTGCTGCCGGCCTCCGCCACGGCCAGTCCGCGTTCGAAGGCTTCCACTGCCAGGTCATAGTGCTCCTCCTCCATCTGGAGGATGCCCATGAGGCACATGAGGGAGGCGTTGTCGCCCGTGTTCTCCTGATATTTGGCCAGCAGTTCCACCGCGTCCTCCCGGCGGTCCAGGTTCTGGTAGGCCTGGGCCAGCTGCAGGACCGTGGCGGTGTCCGAGGCTGTCTGTGTCTCCAGGACCTGGGCTGCCTCGTCATAGCGCTCCAGATAGCACAGGAAACGTCCCCGGACCAGGGTGTCCATGGTCCCGTCTCCCTTGGCAAGGGCGCCCTCCAGGTATGTCCTGCCCAGATCCTTCATGCCGGATTCTTCCAGGATGACGGCGATCTCATAGAGCCTGTCATAATTGCTGCGGTCCAGGTTGATGGCCTTGTTGAAGTCACTTCTCGCAGATGTCGCGTCGCCGATCTGCGCGTAGACCGTGCCCCGCAGGGTGTAGAGGGAGGCGTTCTCGCCGTCCTCCGCCAGGAGCTCTGTATAAAGATCCAGCGCCTTCTGGGTGTCGCCGCTCTTGAAGCAGGCGCCGGCCATGTAGGCGCGGATATCCTTCTCCATGCTGTCGTCGTAGATCTTCTCTTCCAGCTCTGACCGGTTCTTCAGGGCATTCTCAAAGGCCTTGACCGCCTCGTCATAGCGGCCCAGTCCCATAAGGGCAATGCCCTTGCCGCGCCAGGACTCCTCCGGACTCTCTCCGTCCGTGATGGCGTCATTGAAGTACTCCAGGGCCGCCCTGTAATCGTTCTCAGAGAGAGAACGGTAGCCCAGGTCCATGCTCTCTGTGGGCTTGAACAGACTGCAGCCGCAGAGACACACCAGCATGGCTGCCGACAGGACCGCCTTCAGGACCGCTCCCCGCATACCCGCGATCGATCTTCTATTCATATGCCGCTTTCCTCCTTTCCGACCAGCCCGCGCCGGGGCGCAGGCAGCTGTACCAGAATGATGGCTGCGAACATCAGCACACATCCCGCCGTCTCACGGGAAGTCAGCACCTGATGCAGGAACAGATAGCCCGCCGCCGCAGAGATCACAGATTCCAGAGACATGATCAGTGAGGCCACGGACGGATCCGCGTTCTTCTGCCCCGCGATCTGCAGCGTATAGGCAATACCGCTGGAAAACACCCCCACATAGAGAAGAGGCAGGATGCCGGCCGCCAGGGCGGACAGGCTGATCTCTTCTGTCAGCAGAGCAGCTGTCGTTCCCAGAATGCCGGCCACCGTAAACTGGCCGCAGGCCAGCTCCAGACTGTCGGCCCCGGGGGCGAAATGATCCACGGACATGATCTGGAAGGCAAACAGAACGGCGCACAGAAGGAGGGACCGGTCGCCCGGCTCCAGATGCAGTCCGTCCGTGATGCTGAGCAGATAGAGGCCCGCGCATGCCAGCACGACGCCTGCCCACAGGCGCAGACTGGTCTTCCTTGTGACGGCCAGATTCAGAAGGGGGACCAGGACGATATAGAGTGCGGTGATAAAACCGGC
>DGGX01000063.1 GCA_002392385.1 Lachnospiraceae bacterium UBA3863 | reverse complement strand
GAGCCAAGAGGGCGGCCACATTTTTGCGCGCAGGGCGGGATGAGTTCATCCCGCCCTGCTGAAAACTGAAATCTGAAACCCGAAAGCTGTTATAAGGTCTCCAGCTGCTTCAGGACGTAGTCGGTCAGGTCTTCCCGGTTGATTACGTCGGTGTGCAGCACGGGCTTTTCCTTCAGGCCTGCCAGGCCTTTGGGGATGCTCAGGCCGCTGCGGGCGGCCAGCTGCTCCATCTGATTAAACTCATCGCCTTCCGCCTGTTCGCCGATAGCGGCGAGCACCGCCGCCGGGAACTTGAAGGGAGAGGCGGTGGACAGCACCACCACGGGCCGATGCGCCGGACGGGACGCTTTATACTGCTGGGCCACGTTCCAGGCCACCGCCGTATGGGTGTCGCACAGGTAATGATGCTCCCGCCAGATCTGGCCGATGGTGTCGCGGGTGCCGTCGTCATCGCAGAAACCGGCCCAGAAATCGCTGTGCAGCTTTTTCACCAGTGCATCCGATACCTGATAATGACCTTTTTCCTGCAAATCCTGCATGAGTCCTTTTACGATGTCCGCGTCGCCCGTGAGCAGATACAATAGCCTTTCCAGATTGCTGGACACCAGGATATCCATGGAGGGCGAGCTGGTGAGCAGGAAGTCCCTCTTCCTGTCATAATAGCCGGTGGAGAAGAAATCGAACAGCACCTTGTTGGAGTTGGAGGCGCAGATCAGCATGTTGATGGGAACGCCGATCTTCCGGGCATACCAGCCGGCCAGGATGTTGCCGAAATTGCCGGTGGGAACAGAGAAATTCACCTTCTCCCCTTCCCGGACCCCGCCGCTTGCCAGAAGTCTTGTATAGGCATAGACATAGTAGACGATCTGGGGCACCAGACGGCCGATATTGATGGAGTTCGCCGAGGAGAACCGATAGCCCTTGTCGGCCAGATCCTCCTGCATGCGCTTGTCCAGGAAGATCTGCTTGACGGCTGTCTGCGCGTCGTCGAAATTCCCGTAGATGCCGATCACGCGGGTGTTGGCCCCCTTCTGGGTCACCATCTGCTTCTCCTGCAGGGCGGAGACACCGTTCTTGGGATAGAAGACCATGATCCTGGTCCGCGGCACGTCGGCAAAACCCGCCATTGCGGCCTTGCCCGTGTCGCCGCTGGTGGCCGTAAGGATGACGATCTCCCTGTCCTCACCGTTTCTGGCCGCCGCCGCTGTCAGCAGGTGCGGCAGCAGGGTCAGGGCCATATCCTTGAAGGCGATGGTCGGTCCGTGATAGAGCTCGAGATAATCCGCTCTCTCTCCCCTTCGGAGGACCACCGGCTCCTCCGTGTCGAATTTGCTGTCATAGGCCTTCTCGATGCAGCCCCGCAGTTCCTCTTCGGTGAAATCCGTCAGGAAGATGCGCAGGACCTCATAGGCGACCTCTCTGTATCCCTTCTGTGCCAGCTCCGCGAGAGACATCTCCAGATGCGGGATCTGGGTGGGAACGTATAACCCGCCGTCCTGCGACATGCCGCGCAGCACCGCCATAGAAGCGGTGATCCTCTCCTCGTCAGACCGGGTACTCTTATATAAAACCTCCATGCTGTCCCTTTCCGATCCGTATACCGGCTGCCGGGCCTCTGCCCGGTCCCGTGTATACCGGTCAATATATTTTCCGGTTCATTCACGGGCTATAGTGTAGCACAATTGTCCGCACAGGACAAACACTGCGGGAAAATTTTTCCCGTCTCAAGACAGAAATATGGTACACTGACTTGAGTGAGATCTTTCCTTAAAACAGGTTTCCCGGAGGCCCCTCATGCGTATCGTCAGCAAACAGCTATCTCTAAACGTCGATCTTCCACCCTGTGCCGCCCTGCCCCAGCGCCTGCTGGTCCTCAATATAGAGACCACGGGCATCAGCGCCGAGCGCAATCAGGCTGTGCTGATCGGCTGCCTGACCAGGGCCGGGGACAGCTGGGATCTCATTCAATGGTTCGACGAGACCGGAACGGAGGAGCGGCAGATCCTGTCCTCCTTTCTTCTCTACATTTCCGGTTATCTGGCGGACGGCGGCGCCGTGATCACCTACGGCGGAGAGCGTTTCGATATCTCTTTTCTCAACAAAAGACTCAGCGCCAACGGCCTGAATTCCCTTGACCCCGACCTGGTCCACGTAGATCTCTATAAGGAGATCCTTCCCTTCAAGAAATTCATCGGTCTCCCTGACTATAAGCAGCAGACCGTGGAGAATGCCCTGGACATACAGAGGCCTTCGCCCATGGACGGCGCCGGGATCGCCGGTCTCTACGGCCAGTTCCTGCAGTTCCGTCTCCCTGCCTCCGCCCAGCGGATCCTGGACCACAACGAAGCGGACCTGGCCGGCATCGCCCAGATGCTCCCTCTCACAGCCTTCCGTCAGCTGCGGGATCCCGCCCTCACACTCAGAAGGGCCCAGGCCAACTACTACACCGATCACGACGGCCGGGAGAAGGAGGAGCTCTTCCTCTTCTTCCGTCTCAGCGACCCGCTCCCCCTTCCTGTGGGCGGCGGCGCTGACCACTGCTATTTCCGCATCGAGGACGCGGACGGCGTTCTCAAGGTCCCGATCTACACCGAGACCCTGCGCTATTTCTATGCCAACTATAAGGACTACTATTTCCTCCCCGAGGAGGATATGGCCATACACAAATATATAGCCTCCTACGTCGACAGGAGCCGAAGGCTCCAGGCTCGTCCGGAGACCTGCTACACCAGGAAGACCGCCTCCTACCTGCCCGAATGGGATCTCTTCCGGACCCCCTTCTTCAAACGCGCCTATACGGATGACAGCCTTTTCTTCGAGCTCACCGACGAGCTCAAGCGGGATCGGGCCCAGCTGTCCGCCTATGCTTCCTATGTGGCAGCCCACATCCTGAAGACTGCCGGCTGATCTCCTCCCTCTGAAGGAGTCGGACGATCCCGTCCGCCGCAAAAGCATAAAAAAAGAGCGCCGCATACGCGACGCTCTTTTAAAATTCTGTTCTGCACCTGCAGGGAGCTGCGCCTTATTCCTCGGCGTTCTCTTCCTGCTGAGCCTTGCGGATAGCGGCCTCGATGTCGAAATCGACGACATCCGCATTCTCTCTCTCCTTGGCGCGCTCTGCTGCGCGGCGGGCCTTCTCCTGGTCCATAAGGAGAGCCTTCATACTCAGGCTGATCTTCTTAGGCTCGGTGGCATCGTTGAAGTCCACGACCTTTGCGGTGACTTCCTGACCCTCGGTGAGGACATCAGAGGGCTTCTCGATGTGCTCTCTGGCGATCTGAGAGACATGAAGCAGGGCATCGATGCCGGGCTCAAGCTCAACAAAGGCACCGAAGTCGGTCATTCTGGCGACTCTGCCGGTGACGATGTTGCCCACGGCATACTTCTGCGCAGCACCGACCCACGGAGACTGATCGTCGAACTTCATGGAAAGGGCGATCTTGGTTCCGCGCTCGTCGGACTTGATGTTCTTGATGCGCACGCGCACCTTGTCGCCGGGCTTGACGACTTCCTTGGGATCGTTGATCCGGCCCCAGCTCATCTCGGAGATGTGGAGCAGACCGTCAGCGCCGCCCAGGTCGATGAAGGCACCGAAGTTGGTAACGTTCTTGACGGTACCTTCCACGATATCATCCTTCTTGATGGTCTCGAAGAGCTTCTTGCGCATCTCTTCGCGCTTCTCAGTCAGCAGGACCTTGCGGTTGCCGATGAATCTGTGCCTGTGAGGGCTGTATTCTGTGATGCGGAACTCGATCTCCTGATCGAGATACTTGTTGAGATCGCTCTCATAGGTATCCGAGACAAGGCTGGCGGGGATGAACACCCTCACCTCGTCCAGAACGACGCTCAGGCCGCCCTTGAGGACCTGATTGACCTTGGCTTTCAGGGTCTCGCCGCTGTTATATGCTTCCTCGATCCTCTTGTTGCCGCGGTCGGCTGCAAGCTTCTTGTAGGAAAGGACTACCTGGCCCTCACCGTCGTTGAGCTTGACGACCTTGACTTCCAGCTTGTCATCCACGTGCAGCACTTCAGTGAGATCGACGGAACTGTCATTCGTATATTCGTTGCGGGTAAGGATACCTTCGCTCTTGTAGCCGATATCCAGGATAGCCGAATCAGGCTTCACATCGATGATCGTGCCTTCCACTGCCTCACCGGCGTGGATCTGCTTGTAACTCTCGTTGAACAACTCTTCAAAACTCTGCTCTGACATGTAACTGAACCTCCTCAATGATAGTTGACGGGACTGATGCCCCGGCGGTGATTCCCACCACTCCTACTCCACCCGCCGGAGGGAGCTGCAGGTCTCGCCATGACTGTATGAATTGGGTGTCAGGGCATTCCTTGCGGCATATCTCAAAGAGCTTCGCTGAGTTGGAACTGGAACTGTCACCTATTACTATCATCATGTCCGCGTGGCGGGCGATCTCTCTGGCCTCGGCCTGCCGCTCATGCGTGGCATTGCAGATAGTATTCACACAAAGTAAATTGTAGCCTCTTTCCTGTAAAATAGCAATAACTTCTTGAAATTTATTTGCATTATAGGTGGTCTGGGCCACCACACAGATCTGCCCCTGTCCGCGGGGGGTGAAATCCCGTGCCTGCTGCGGTCCGTCGATCACCGTGACCGGTGTGGAGGACCATCCCATGATCCCCCGGACCTCGGGATGAGAGGGACTGCCGACAATGACGATCTCGCTGCCCCCGGCGCTCTCCTTCTCCACGGTCCTGTGGATCCTTTTGACAAAAGGACAGGTGGCGTCCACCACCCTGGCGCCGGTGGCCACAAGCTTGTTCTCCTCTTCCCGGGAGACCCCGTGGGACCGGGTCACGATCACGCCGCCCTTTACGGTCTCCAGCTCTTCTTCCGACCGCAGGACTCTCACGCCCCTGGCTTCCAGATCCTCTACCACGGTGCGGTTGTGGATAATGGGGCCATAGGTGTAGACCGGGCCTTCATTCTCCGCTTCTCTGTAGACGATGTCTACGGCCTTGCGGACGCCGAAACAGAAGCCGGCGCTCTGTGCCGTTATGATCTTCATGCTGTCTTCTCCCGGATGATGGTCAGAATCCTGTCCGTGACCTCCTCGATGCTCATATCCGAGCTGTCCACCACCACGGCATCCTCCGCCTGCTTCAGCGGCGCGATCTCCCTCTGCATATCCCGGTAATCGCGTTCGATGATCTCCTTCTCGATCTGGTCCAGGTCGGCCGCTTCTCCCTTCTGCACCATCTCCAGATATCTGCGCTCCGCCCTTACCCGGGCGCGGGCGGTCAGGTAGATCTTGACCTGGGCGTGAGGCAGGATGACCGTGCCGATATCCCGGCCGTCCATCACCACGTTCTGCTCCCTGCCCAGCCTCTGCTGCAGCTCCGTGAGTCTGGCCCGGACATCGCCGTTGGCACTGGTGACGGAAGCCATCTGCGACACCTCGGGGGTGCGGATCAGGCCGTTTACATTCTCTCCATTGAGGAGAACGCACTGCTCGCCGCCGTCATAGGTCAGCGTGATGTCCGCCTCCCTGCAGCGGGCGCTGACAGCCGCCATATCCTCCGGATTGACGCCTCTCCGGAGCAGATAGAGGGCCATGGCCCTGTACATAGCGCCGGTGTCCACATAAATATATCCCAGCTGCGCGGCGACCTTTCTGGCAATCGTGCTCTTGCCGGCACCTGCGGGTCCGTCGATCGCGATATTGATCATATCCACCTCTTTCGTTCTCATGTCTTAACAACAGCCTTTACGATAGCACTAAACATTCGAACCCGCAAGATGTCCCGTGGACCATGCGATCTGCAGGTTGAATCCGCCTGT
>DGGX01000117.1 GCA_002392385.1 Lachnospiraceae bacterium UBA3863 | reverse complement strand
TTCGATATCTTCGTTCTCGGCGAGAATGAGAACGGCGATCCCATGCTGCAGCACGCTCCTCTCGGCGACGCTTCCCCCGTGGAAGTCCGTGAGGCGGAGAGCGTCAACGGCCCTCTGGCCATCCTCGACGAGTACTACGGCGTATATGTGACCTGCCCTGACGATGCACAGTATCGTCTCGACTGGATCAAGGACATCTACACCCCTGACATGCACACCAAGTACGTGTTCCCGAACGTCTTCATGACCAGAGAGGACAACGAGGAGCTGTCCAACCTGCAGGCAGACATCACCAAGAGCATCAACGCCCACAAGTCCGACTGGATCATGAACGGCTTCACCGATGCTGACTGGGATGCTTTCCAGGCTGAGCTGGATTCCTACAGACTGAACGATTTGCTGGCTATCTACCAGAAGTATCTGGATGCTTTCTACGCGGAGCAGTAAGGATATCACTGTTTACGGAAGAACAAGGCAGCTGAGAAACTATTGATGTAATTGCGGCCGTGCTTGCGCCGTGCGGAGGTCCGGAACCGAAGCGCGGCGCAGGTTTTTTATTACCCATCTGACGTTAATAAACTTACTAAAAGGAGAAGCAGACATGTCAAGTCAGGCATTGAGAGAAGCCCGACGCTATGAGGAGATCTACGGCAAACGGATCCTGCCGGAGCAGAGGCCCTTGTTCCATCTGACCCCGCGGACCGGCTGGATGAATGACCCGAACGGGTTCTGTGTGTTCCGGGGAGAGTATCACCTTTTCTATCAGTACTATCCATACACCCCGATCTGGGGACCGATGCACTGGGGGCATGCCGTCAGCAGGGACCTGCTGCACTGGGAGTATCTGCCGGCTGCCATGGCACCGGACGAGTACTATGACCAGGATGGCTGCTTCTCCGGAAGCGCGGTGACACTGGAGGATGGAACACATCTCCTGATCTACACCTCCGTGATCATGCACAAGCTGCCTGACGGCCGCGTGCGCAGCCTGCAGACGCAGAGCGTCGCGGTCGGCGACGGCGAAGATTATGAGAAATATGAGGCGAACCCTGTTATTTCGGAGAACATGCTTCCCGAAGGCAGCGATCCCAGAGACTTCCGGGATCCGAAGATCTGGCGGGAACCTGACGGGATGTACCGCTGCGTGGTCTCAAGCCGCATCGCGGATGCCGGCGGGGACAGCAGGATCCTGCTCTACCGGAGCAGGGACGGCTTTCACTGGGAGTTCGAGAAGGTCCTGATCACCAACGGGCTCCGTTTCGGCAGGATGTGGGAGTGCCCGGACTTCTTCGGACTGGACGGGAAGCAGGTGCTGCTCGTAAGTCCGCAGGATATGGAGCCGAAGGGATTCGAGTATCACAACGGAAACGGGACGCTCTGCCTGATCGGCGATTATGACCGGGAGACGGCGGATTTCCGCCCGGAATACGACCAGGCGATCGACTACGGCATCGATTTCTATGCGCCGCAGACCATCCTCACGCCGGACGGGCGCAGAGTCATGATCGGCTGGATGCAGAACTGGGATGCCTGTGCGATCCGCGATCCCGAGGCAGTCTGGGCGGGCCAGATGAGTACCCCCAGGGAGCTCTCTGTCCGGGATGGCCGCCTGTATCAGCAGCCCATCCGGGAACTGGATCTGTGCAGAAGGAACCGCGTGGAGCACCGGAACGTGCACCTCACGAAGGAGCGCATGTACCTGGACGGTGTCCGCGGAAGAGTCGTGGATATGGAGATCCGGGTCCGCCCGGCGGATCCTGAGAAAAGCTACCAGAAATTCGTCCTGCGGTTTGCCGAGGACGGGGAGACTTATACCTCCCTGCGCTTCCGTCCTTCGGAGTCGACCCTCAAGATCGACCGGAAGTTCTCCGGTTCCCGGCGCGCGATCGTGCACCAGCGCAGGTGCTACGTGGAGAACGCGCAGGAGGAGCTGCGCTTCCGCGTCATCCTGGACCGCAATAGCTGCGAGGTGTTCATAGACGGCGGACGCAAGGTCATGAGCGCTGCGCTTTACACAGACCTGTCGGCAGAACAGATCTCCTTCCGCGCCGACGGGGACGTGATCATGGATGTCGTGAAATATGACCTGATTATTTGATTTCGCGCATCGCGCTTCAGAGAGGTGTCTATGAATAGTAAGAAGGCCATCGCACTGATGACAGCAGGGCTGCTGTTGTTTCTGAGTGCCTGCGGACAGGGCGGGAACGCTGCCGGGGGGACAACAGATCAGAAAACGGACACGGCGGCACAGGAGCAGGAAGCAGCCACGCTGTTTCCCATGACATTAGACGGCTATGTGGGTGACACGATGCCGTATTTCGAAGACGGCCGCATGAATATCTACTACCTGCTGGACCAGAGGGACGGTAAGACCGGCTATCATCCGTGGGCCCTTCTGCAGACAGAGGATTACTGCACCTTCGAAAACAAAGGGATCGTTCTCCCATACGCGGAATCCGCGACGGAACAGGACAATGCCCTGGGCACGGGCTGTGTCATGAAGGATCAGGAAGGCAAGTACCACGCCTTCTTTACCGGGCACAATGATTATTACGAGCCGGCGGAAGCGATCATGCACGCGGAGGGGACGGATCTCGAGCACTTCACCAAGATCCCGGAGGATACCTTTACGGACGAGAACTACTCCACCAATGATTTCCGTGACCCCTACGTCTTCTATGTGCCGGAGGAGCAGTGCTACTGGATGCTGGTGGTCACGCGCAAGGACAAGAACGGCGTGATCGCGAGATATACGTCGACGGACCTGCACAAGTGGAAGGACGAAGGCGTCTTCTTCGAGGACGATATGGGATACGGCACCAACATGGAATGCCCTTCCCTGCTGCAGTTCGGCGGCAAGTGGTATCTCGCCTTCTCCGACCAGTGGCCGGACCGCGTGGTGCATTTCCGGGTCAGCGATAACATACACGGGCCCTTCACACGCCCAGAAAAGGATACGATCGACGGAAACGGTTTCTACGCCGGCCGCCTGGAGACGGACGGAGAGCACCTGTATGTGGTGGGATGGAACGGAACCAAGATCGGGCACGACGACTTGAACGATTATGACTGGGCCGGCAATATGGTCGTGCACCAGCTCGCGCAGAAAGAAGACGGATCACTGGTCCCTGTGGTGAATGAGAAGGTGAAAGCACGCCTCTCTCATGAAGCGGCCCTGTCGCCTCTGACCATCACGGAGACCGTCAGCTTCGACGGAAAGAACAAGGTACAATTCAGCGGGAAGGACTACGAACTGGTACAGTTCGAGCCCTATGACACCGGGATCCGGATCGAGGCGGATCTCACCGGGTACGGGAAGGAAGACATGTTCGGCATTTCCTTCGCGCCAAACAGTGAGAACGTCGGCGCATTGTCGTACGTGTTCAACGTAAAAGAAGGACGAGTTGAATTCTACAACACAACGAAACTCTTTGAGGAGGACGCCCAGTCCTTCATGGAGATGGATCTTGCCGGCCGCGACAGCATTCATATGACGCTGCTGCTGTGTGATGGTGTTGCAAGTCTGTATGTAGATGACGAGATCGCGCTCACTGCCAGAATGTACCGGTCGCAGGGGACTGATTGGCAGCTGTTCGCCATCCGCAGCGGCGTAACCATGGAGAATGTAACGGTGTATCAGTGATACCCGGGATGCAGACAAAATTCCGAGTTTTCAGGCGGGAGGATATAGATGTTTTTAGACAGAATGCGCAGATTTCTCAGTGCGAACCGGGCAGCAGTCGCTGCGGGCGCTGCTGTACTGGCAGCTATCGGAATTCTGGCCGGATGCGCAGGCGGCAGCGCGGCTATGAAGAATATTCCGCAGATCCCGGGGACCTGGCCTTCAGATTTTGAAGTGGAGGAGATCGACGAACCGCCCTTTGAGGATGTTCCCGGCCGCACCAACAATGCCTTCAATGTGGTGGATTTCGGCGAACAGGGGAAAGGCGGATGGTTCTACCGGTACGGGAGATCCGACCACCCGGAGCGGTCCAGGAGACTGTCTTCTTTTGACGGAGAGAAATACTACCAGTCCGGCGCTAACGGGCTGGAGGTCAAGAAGACGTTCCTGCATACTTCCGAGGCAGCCTCTCCGATCCTTGAGTGGCGGGCGGCGGAGGACGGCGACGTCAATGTCGTCGTGACCTATGTCAAGAGCGTGAACGGAGACGCGAATCCGGGGTATCCGGACGGCGTACAGCTCCTGGTCTACAAGGGTACAGAGCTTCTGAAGCTCGAAAACGTGGATATCAGCACCACGGAGGAGACACTGGCGCAGATCCGTGTGGACGGACTCAGCGTGAAGAGGCACGAGAGCCTGTATTTTGTCGTGGATCCCCGCGCGAACAATGCTTTCGACGGCGGCACTCTCTACGCGGCCATCTCCGACGTAAACGCGGAGCCGCCTGTGAGCGCGGAGGACATCTTCCGCGTCGACAACAATGCCAACAGCGTCGAGGACTTCGGCGTGCAGGGGAACAATGGCTGGGAGTATATGTTCGGCACATCTCCCGAGGACGCCGCACTGGTCTCCCACGAGAATGAGGGCGAGTACATCAACTGCACTTCCCCCAACCTCACCATCAGCAGCGGATTCATCCACCCCGCCATCAACGACAACGCGATCCTGACCTGGACGCCGGCTGTCAGCGGCAATGTGGATCTCCGCGTGCGCTACTCCAAATTCGAACAGCATGACGGCAACCCGGACTTCCCGGACGGCGTCAAAGTCAAGGTCTTTAAGAACGACGAGCTCCTGTACGAGGAACACGTGGACGCCCCGGACGAAGGGGAGAACAAGATCCGTACACGTATTCCCAAGCTGTACGTGACACCGGAAGACCGTCTCTACTTCATGGTGGACGCCGAGGGAAACTCCTCCTATGACGGCGGCGCCTTCGATATCACGATCTTCGATGTCAACGGGCTGTCGGACGAGAGCGCCGTGAAGATCAATACCCCCGAGACCCGCCAGAACTGGGCGGATGTGGGCGTTGATTTCGGTCCCCAGGGCAGCAACGGCTTCATCTTCCAGTGGGGCTACGGTGACGACCCCTTCAACGCATATAACGCGGCCCCTTATGACAAGGGTGAAGACAGATACTTCAGCAATGATTTTCTGGAGATCAAGCGCGATTATGTCAACCCCGGCCCGCACGACCGGTCTGCCATCATCAAATGGAAGGTGGCGCAGAACGGCACCGTGAACGTGCTCGCTTCCTATACCAAGACCAGGAATGAGGACGCCAACCCCGCCTGGCCGGACGGCACCCGCGTCTCCATCTATCTCGACGGCACCCTCCTGCGCCAGGAGACCTTCGTGCCGGAAGTGGACCGCGAAGTGACCAGGAGGCTGGATGTCAGCGGCGTCAAGGTCAGAAAAGGCCAGTACATCACCATGGTCATCAACGGCCTGGACAACACAGCCTATGACGGCGGCAAGTATGAATTCGCCATCCACAGCACAAGCGGACTGGTGGGCAAGAACGAGAAGAGCGTCAAGCCCTCCGGCAAACGGACCAATTTCGCCTCCACCAAGGATGATTTCGGCAAGCAGGGCAAGAACGGGTGGTATTATCAGTTCGGTTATTATCACGATCCCTCCTTTGCCGTGAACGTGGAGCGCATGTCCGGCGGTGACAAGTACTACACCAGCGACGGCGTGGAGATCAAGAAGGATTACATCATGCCCGGAAACAAGGGCAAGTCCGCCAACGTCAAGTGGATCGCCGCCGAGAACGGCAAGATCAACATCGACCTGGAATACACCAAGCTCCTGAACATGGACGCCAATCCGAGCTTCCCCGACGGCGTCACCGTCTATCTGATGAAGAACGGCAAGGTCCTCAAGAAGCAGTATTTTGCCCCCAGGACCGATAAAGAAGTGACCAAGTCCCTGTCTGTCAATGATGTCAGCGTGAAGAAGGGCGACGCCATCACCATGGTCGTGGATCCGGGTCCCAACAACGCTTACGACGGCGGCAAGTACATGTTCGTCATCGAGGACGCGAACAAGACGCCCAAGGTGAAGGCAGGCAGCAACGACAACAACACCTCCCTGAATGACCTGGATTCCACAGAGCAGGGCACTGACGGCTGGTGGTTCCTGGAAGGCTCCTCCCCCTCCGACGCCAAGGTACTTACGAAGAGAACGCCTGACGGCGAGGGATGGAACTCCAGAAGGACCGACGGCCTGGAGATGAAGAAGGACTTTGTCCATACCGGCGCCACGCAGGATCCTATCTACCAGTTCGTCTGCGGCGAGACCGGCAAGGTAGATATCACCGGTTCCTACGTCAAGTTCGGCCAGGAGGATTCCAACCCGAATTTCCCGGACGGCATCACACTCAAAGTCTACAAGAACAACAAGGTCCTTCTGACCAAGAAGGTGAAGGTCAAACGGGGCGACGGCAACGACAGCGTCCTCGACTTCGAATTCAATAAACTGGACGTCAAGCGCGGTGACAAGCTGAGCTTCCAGATCTGCCGCGACGGCAATAACGCCTGGGACGGCGGCAGACTCTCCGTGGTGATCGAGGATTCTGAAGAAGTGAACCTCACCGCCGGCAACGACAACAACACCGAACTCGGCAAGCTCTCTTCTGTCGATCAGGGCAATGACGGCTGGTGGTTCATGGAGGGCACATCCCTCGGAAACGCCAAGCTTCTCACCAAGAGAAACGGCGATGCATGGCTCTCCCAGAAGGACAGCGGCCTGGAGATGAAGAAGGACTATGTCCACCCCGGTGCCAAGATGCAGCCCATCTACAAGTGGGTCGTCAAGGACGACGGGCAGGTCGATCTCACCGGCAGCTATGTCAAATACGGACAGAACGACAGCAATCCTTCCTGGCCGGACGGCATCACGCTGATCATCAGCCAGAACAACAAGCAGATCCTGAACAAGAAGGTCGCTGTCAAACAGGGCGACGGCAATGACAACGTCCTCGACTTCGACTTCAAGGAGCTGAATGTCAAGGCGGGCGATATCTTCAGCTTCCAGATCGTTCCTGACGGCAACAACGCCTGGGACGCCGGCCGTCTCAATGCCAGATTCAAGGTTTCCGGAAGCGACGAGCCCGATGAGCCCGACGATCCGGATGAGCCTGACGATCCCGACCGTACCAACAACGCCGTCCTGGCCGATGATTTCGGCAAACAGGGCAGCAACGGCTGGTACTACGGCATGTGCGACTGGGACAGCCAGAATTTCTCCAAGCTGACCTACGACGAGGACAACGACCGCTACTACAATGACGGCAAGCCCGAACTCAAGGCAGATTATGTCGAGCCCGGACAGGGCAGGAACGCCGCCTACAAGTGGGTTGTGGCCCAGGACGGTACCATCAACGTCAAGGGCGACTACACCAAGTTCGCCAACAGCGAGGATGAAGGCGCTGACGGCACCTGTGTCCGTATCTTCCTCAACGGGGAGGAGAAGAAGTGGCTGGGCACCATCGGCAGCTTTGCCGAGGACCAGAACGTGACCTTTGACGAGAACTACGACGTCAAGAAGGGTGACGTACTGATCTTTGCCGTCAATCCCGAGGGCAACGACAGCAGCGACGGCGGGCGTCTGGCTGTCACCATCAGTGACAAGGCCGGCTCCGGCGAGGACGGCTACGAAGAGGTCGAGCCTGATCCGAACCGCACCAACAACACTGTTCTGGCCGAAGCCTTCGGTCAGCATGGTACAGACGGCTGGTACTATGGTACCTGCGAATGGGACAGCAAGAATTTTGCCAAGCTCCCCTACGACAAGGAAGCGGGACGCTATTACAAGGACGGCAAGCCTGAACTCAAGGCAGACTTCGTGGAACCCGGCAACGGCATGAACGCGGCTTATAAGTGGGTCGTCGCCAAGGACGGCACGATCAGCGTCAAGGGCGAATATACCAAGTTCGCCAACAGCGACGACGCTTCCGCCGACGGCACGACTGTCCGTATCTTCCTGAACGGTACCGAGAAGAAGTGGATGGGCGGCGATATCCAGGGCAACTTCTCTGATGAGCGCACTGTGACCTTCGACGAGGAGTACGAAGTCAAGGCCGGCGATATCCTGATCTTTGCCGTCAATCCCGAGGGCAACGACAGTTGGGACGGCGGCCGCCTGAAAGTAACCATCAGCGACAAGACCGCCGAGGAGCCTGAGGAGCCCGAGGAGCCTTCGCAGGATGCCTACAGCGAGGTGACGCCTGATCCTGACAGGACCAACGACACCACCCTGAAGACCAGCTTCGGCAAGCACGGTACAGACGGCTGGTACTACGGCTCCAGCGACTGGAACGGCAAGAACTTCTCCAAACTGCCCTACGACAAGGACAACGACCGCTACTTTGACGGCGGCAAGCCCGAGCTTAAGGCCGACTTCGTCGAACCCGGCAGCGGCAAGAGCGCAGCCTACAAGTGGGTCGTGGCCAGGGACGGCACGATCCAGGTCAAGGGCGACTACACGAAGTTCGCGAACAGCGACGACAGCTCCGCTGACGGCACCTGCATGCGGATCTTCCTGAACGGCAAGGAGAAAAAGTGGATCGGCACGACCGGCAATTTCTCCGCGGAGAAGAAGGAGACCTTTGACGAGACCTTCGAGGTCAAGGCGGGAGACATTCTCCTGTTCGTTGTCAGCCCGGAAGGCAATGACAGCTATGACGGCGGCAGACTCACCGTCAACATCAGCGATGTGACTGCGCCTGCAGAGGCAGGGAGAGCCGCGGTAACCGAAGAAACTACGGAAATCGAGACAGAGCCCACATCTGAGGAGGCAGCCGTTGAGACAACCGCAGGCGCACCTGCGGAAACCGGAGAAGAGACCTCCGAGACACCTGCGGACGTGCCTGCGGAAGCCGGCGAGACGCCTGCAGAGACAACCGCGGCCGCTCCGACGGAAGCCCCGGCAGAGGAGCCTGCCGTGACTGAGGAAGCGAAGCCGGCGGAAACAAAGAAACCCGCCAAAGAGCCTGAGAAGGAACCTGCTTCCGAAACGACAACGGAAGAAAAGGCACCTTCAGAACCGTAAACACTGGAAGGAAAAAGAGTAATACAAAAGGTGCCGCCGTGATCCTGGGATCACGGCGGTATCTTTCATTGTGGATGACAGGGCTCACACAGAGAACCGTCCCCTGTGAGAGCCCATCTCACACAGAGAACCGTCCCCTGTGTGAGCCTGCCGTCAATGTGCCTTCATGAATGCGTCGATCTCTTCCAAAATCTCCTCCCGGTAGAGAGGATCACTTGCGTGGCCCATGCCGGGTTCGGTGCGGAAGGTGAGACGGGACGCGGGGAGCACGTCGGAGAGAGCCTCAAACAGGCGCACGGAGGAGGCGTAGGGGACTGTGATATCCGCATCCCCATGGATCAGGTAGACAGAGAGCTCCTGCAGATTTTCAGATGAAGCGGAGATATAGGAGAGCGGATTGGCTTCCGCCCTCTCTTCTTCGGTCATCTCGCTGAAATTCCTGCGGTGCCAGCAGGAATCGAAGTCCTCGAAGCCGTCTGTGGAGCCGATCAGCCAGTTGTTCGCCAGCAGGTAGAAGGGGTAGGGAAAGCCCATGTCCCGGAGATCCTGCCGCAGCATGGTCGGTTCGATGTAGGGATAGTAGTCGATCAGGACGGCGATCTGCTCCTCACCGGCCACGGCGCACATAGTGGCCAGGTAGCCGCCGGCGGATTCTCCGAAGAGGGCGATGCGGTCCGCGCTGTAGCCGTAGGTGTCCGCGTTCTCCCGCAGGAAGCGGAGCGCTGACCGGCAGTCCTCGAGAGCGGCCGGGTAGGGCGCCTCCTCCGCCAGCCGGTAGTTGACCGAGGCGACGGCATAGCCGTGGTCGCGGAAATAGCGGTACATCCAACGGACCTGCCGCGTGTCGGAATCGCCGAAGAGGAATCCGCCGCCGTGGATCAGGACCAGCAGCCGGGGATGTTCCGTGTCGGCCGGGATATACAGGTCCAGATACTGGGCCGGCGACGCGTCTGCGTAGGCGATTCCCTTGAGAGAGGTGCCGCGGTCCCATTCCTCCAAAGTATCCATCGGAAGCTTGCCGACGGTGAGGTTGTCGATGAGCAGAGAGATGCTCCGATGGAAGAGAATACCGAGGAAGAGGAGGATCAGCAGGACCGGCAGGATCACTGCGGGGAGGATGCGCCGCTGCTTTGCTTCTTTCATGAGGGCCTCCTTTTGAAGGAAATAAGAGAAAAAATATAAAAGGTGCCGCCGGAATCCTGGGATTACGGCGGCACCTTTCATCGTGTCAGATCAATGTGCACAGCTGTCAGGCTTCTGCGCCGAGGCCGGTGAAGGAGGCGACGAGCAGGAAGAGCCAGCTCACGAGGGCTGCGACGGAGAAGTAGGCCCAGTACTGGACGTCAGCCCAGGTGCGGAGGCCGGAGATCAGGTAGCCCAGGACCTCCACTTCCGTGACGAGGCTGTAGCCGAAGGCTGCCATCATGAGGACGGCGGCGGCGCTGACGAGCAGGCTCAGGAAGGGCTTTCCGCTCATCATCCTGCCGAGGAGCAGGAAGGCGGCTGCGCAGACCAGGCCGGCGATGTTCAGCGTGAAGACGATGCTGTTGGTGCTGCTGGCCTTGGAATAGAAGAAGAGAGCAGCGGCAGCGAGGATCACGGCGACAATGGTCAGGATCGTTCCAAATGATTTCTTCATCTCTGTTACCTCCTTACTTGGCGCTCTTCTGTGCTTTGAGCCACAGGGCCAGGAACAGAAGCGCCAGGATGCCCGAACCGAACTTCAGGCCGAGGATGGCGTTCTGCCACCAGGTGCGGACATAGCGGATCTCGGTGTTGACGGTCATGCCGTTGAGGGCGTTGCTTCTGGCCGCGCTGTACATGTAATACTTCAGGCCGTCATGCATGTGCTGCTGGAAATTGGTGTCCTTCTCGATCATCTCGCGGCTGGCGGTCATGGAACCCTTCTTGCCGGAGGCGGTGGTGCTGGCCGTGGTGAGCATTCCGCCCGTGCCGTGCATGACGCTGTCGAGCCAGTTCATGTAGTTGGGAGCCGCTGCCATGTCGGTGACGACCCAGCCCTGGTAGCCCCACTCTTTGCGGAGGATCTGCTCAAGCAGTCCGGAGTGCGCGCTGGCGTAGACGCAGCCCACACGGTTGTAAGCGGTCATCAGACCCATGGCCGCGTTGGAGGACAGGGATTCCTGGAAGGCGCGGAGGTCGTTCTCACGCGCAGCCTGCTCGGTCATGAAGGTGGAAGCACCGCTGCGGTTGGCTTCCTGGTGGTTGAAAGCGAAGTGCTTGGGCTCAGTCATCAGGCCCTTGACGGTGCCGCCCTGGCAGAAGGCCGTGACCATGATGCTGGTCATCATGGGATCCTCGGAGTAGTACTCGTGGTTGCGGCCGCAGTAAGGCGCGCGGTGCAGGTTAGCGCCGGGGGCCAGGGTGCCGGGGATGTTGCTCCACAGGCTCTCTTCACCGTACATCTCACCTTCGCGGCGGATCATGTCGCTGTTGAAGGTGCTGGCGCAGACGGGCTCGGTGGGGAATACGTTCATGGTCCACTGGGCGCCGGGGGTGTCCTGGCTCACGTAGGTGGACTCGCTGCTCTCGCTGGGGGTCCACTTCACATAGTAGGCCGCCACCTGATCGTTGGCAAAACCAGTCGGGCCGTCCTGGATCGCGTTGGCGGGAAGGCCGATGGAGGCGATGCGGTTCATGCCGTTGCCGGCGTTCTCGATGTAGTTGATGGCTTCTTCCAAGGTCACCTGGTCGATCAGCTGGTCCCAGGCGGGATCGGTGAGATCGACGACGCCGATGTAGCGGCCGTTCTCGTCGGTCTTCATCATATCGATGACCATGAGGCCGTTGTCGGCGCCCCAGGTCACGCCCTCGCCGTTCTCGGTGAGCTGGTTGCGGTTGTTGGACAGGTCGATGCGCATGTCATCGGTGGGGGTGACATCCATCACGGGCGTCCAGCCTTTGGTCCAGTCCGCGCGGGTGAAGTACTCCACGCTGCCGGGGATGAGCTTGTTGAGATCCATGTTCTGGAGGGCGTTCTGCACGTTGACGGAATAGGTCTCGACGTCGCGCTCGGCCAGGGTCCATTTAGCCGCGCGGGCGGCGTCCGTGTCCTCGGTATTGATGGAAACGATACCGGCCGCGTCGTCGCCGAGTTTGGCCAGGAGGATGTTGTTCAGAGCGTTGTGGGCGCCGTTGCCGACGGCAAAATAGTAGTCACCGGCATCCAGGATGTAGGCGCCTTCGGTGCCGTCCGCCTTGACGACGGTCTCGTCGTAGCTGGTCATGTACCTGGGATCGAAGGTCAGTTCCACGGTCTCGGAGGCGCCAGGAGCCAGCTCGCCGGTCTTGCCGATGGCGATGAGCTGCACGGCGGATTTCTCCACATTGCCGGCGGTATAAGGGGCCTGGAAGAAGAGCTCCACGGCGTCCTTGCCGGCGACGTCACCGGTGTTGGTGACCTTGACGGAGGCATGGCCCTCGCCGCCCACGGTCAGGTCCACGGACAGCAGCTCCTGCGAGAAGGTGGTGTAGGAGAGGCCGTAGCCGAAGGGATAGGAGACTTCCTTGCTGTAATCCCAGGCTTTGCCGTCGATGGAGCCTTCAGAGGCCTTGGCGTTGCCCTGGTTGAGGAGAGCGTCCTCATAGCGGGTCTCATAGTACTTGTAGCCCTGGTAGATGCCTTCGGACTCGACCAGATAGGCATCGCCGTAGTCGAATTCGGAGATCGAAGGATCATTGGAAGAGTTCTTGGCGTACAGATAGACGCCGAAATTGACCATGGCCGGCGCGCTCACGCTGCTCACGGCGTAGGTGTCGGTCAGCTTGCCGGAGGGGTTGGCCTGGCCGGCGAGAACGGCGGCCGTGCCGAGGAAGCCGTAGTTGCCGGGATCGCCGACCCAGACCAGGGCGTCGATCTCGGGATCCGCGCGGAAGGGCTCGAGCTCCATGGCGCTTGAGGAGTTGATCAGGACGACGACCTTGGTGCTGTGCGCCTTGGCGGCCGCGATCAGGTCCTTCTCGTTCTGGGACAGGGCCAGGGGCTTGTCGATGGTGTCGCTGTCCAGGGAGCTCTTCATGGTCGGATAGTAGTCCGCCGCTTCGGAGCTGTCTCTGGTGATCAGGACCACCGCCACGGTGTCATCCGCGGAGGCCAGCACGTCGTCAGGATAGACGGAGAGCGGCGCCTCGCCGATGTTGTACTCGGTGAAGTTCTCCCAGGCGGTCGTGAAGAGGGTCTGGAAGGCGTGTCCGGGAACCGGCATGCCGAAGAAGCTGGTCTGCATGCGGAAAGGATCGCAGACCTCGGAAGCGTACAGGTCCACGAACTTCTGGTTGACGTCGAAACCGGTCTCCTGCATCGCCTGCACGATGCCGTACTGGGGCTGGCCCACCTCAAAGTTGGCCATGGCGGTGGAGCCCATCATGCCGCCCAGGATGGGCATGTAGGTGTGCAGACCCCAGAGCGTGACTTTCTCTGTGCCGGCCTTGAGGGGCAGGGCCTTGTTGTCGTTCTTCAGGAGCACAGTGCCTTCCGCGCCGATCTGCACGGACAGATCTCTCTGTGCCGCCTGCATCTCCTCCAGCGAGCTGAACTCCGAGACGAAATGGTCTCCCATGCTGGCGGGTTCATCCGCGGTCTTCACGGTCTCATAGTTGTTGGTGCCCAGCATGCTGTTGATGCGGGCAGCCCAGTTGTCTGTCGTGACCTGTGCTGCCATGGAAAGTGCGGTGATCGATGCCATGAGCGTTGCCAGGCCGCGCCAGGCGCGTCCTTTTGCCATAATTGCCTCCCTTCAAAGATGTGCAAACAATTTTACGCTGCTATTATAGCACTTTTAAACAAGAAAAAACGACCGGCTTCACAAGCGGTCGTTTTTCTTCGCAAATGGTCGATATCCCGCGTCTTCAGCGGGGAATGGCGATCTTGACGGTGAACCAGTCGTCGGAGGCGGAGAACTGGGCGCTGCCCCCATAGCGGGCGGCGATCTCGGAGATGCTCTTCGTGCCGTAGCCGTGCTCCGACGCGTCGCCCTTGGTCGTGACCGGAAGGCCGCCCTCCATGCGGCGGGTGCCCTCGCAGCAGTTCTCGCAGGAGATCACCAGAAAGTTGCGGCGCATCTCGACGGTCAGGTTGATCAGGCGCCTGCCCCGGTCAGGGATCTGCAGGACCGCCTCGACGGCGTTGTCCAGGAGATTGCCAAGGAGGGAGGCCTGGTCCATGGGGTCCATGAAGGCGAGCTGCGCGCCGTCCGCGATGCAGGTGATCTGGACGCCGTCCTTCTGTGAGGAGAGCCTGGCGGAGGTGAGGAGGGTGTCCAGGACCTCGCAGCCCGTATCCGCCTGGGCCTCAAAAGCGGAGAGATCCTCCTCGAGACGGTCCAGGCTGTCCCTTTTCTCCTGCGTGTCGATCCCCTCCCGCAGCCAGGCGATCTGATGCTTCAGATCGTGATATTTCTGAGAGACCATCTCGATGGAGCTGCGGTTCACCCGGTAATTCTCGTACATCTGCTGCATCAGCATCTGCATGTGCTCCGCCTGCAGGCGCGTGTCCGCGTCCCGGCGGGCCGTGTACAGGAGATACATGGAGACGACCCCTGTCAGGTTCATGAGCGTCCGGATCATGAAGATCTGCCCCGGGTCGGCGGAGGAGAAGGGCGTCTCCGAGAAATAATTGCTCGCATTGGCCGCGAGAAAAACCAGCAGTGCCAGTCCCGCCGCCTGGAGGACGTCCTTGCGCCGGACCTCCAGCTCCCGGTTGTAGTCCCGGAACCGGCCGTAGAAGAAGGCCGCGATCAGGAGCACGCTGCCGTATACCCCGACGAAGAAGGGAATCCGGATCGGCAGGATGTCCGGCACATGCTTGACCCGCGTGCCGAAATAATAGAGATGCCATTCCAGCGCCGTGGTGAATTCCGCCAGTGTGAAGGCATACAGCTGGAAGTACAGGCACTTGAGGGCCGGCACCCGCATGAGCGAGTACATGCTGAGATAGACCATGGACAGGATCAGCAGAAAGCGCACCAGATACAGACGCCGGTCAGGGGATTCAATGAGGATGGCCAGGGAGACGATGGCGGCCAGCCAGACAGCCTGTGTCAGGATCGTCCGCACCGGCCCGTAACGCCGCCGGTTCAGCCAGACAAAAAGACCTCCGAAGAGGAGATAAGCCAGTGTGATCATGTACCCCGGCGGGCTGATCGAATACATTTCATGCAGCATATCAGAGAACCCTCGTCAGTTGATCCATGAATTCCTGCCTTTTTCTCCGGCTCACCGGGATCCGGCGGCTTCCGATCAGACAGTCGTTCTCCTCCAGACGGTCCACGGCGGCCATATTGACAAGGAAGCCTTTGTGACACCGGAAGAAATCATGCGGCAGGAGCTGCTGCTCGAGATCGTTCATCCGCATATGGGTCTCCACCGTCCCCTGCCGCGTGCAGACATACATCCGGTGCCCCTGACTCTCCGCATAAAGGATCTGCCTCACAGGCACCTTCACAGCCCCGCTGGCCGTCTGCAGGAGCAGGGCCTCCTCCTTCTCCCGCCGCATATGCGCCAGCGCCCGGTCCATCTTCGCGCAGAAGGTCTCATAGGTGACCGGCTTGAGCACATAGTCGAAGGCCCGCACCTCATACCCCTCGATCGCGAACTGCGCCGCGTTTGTAATAAAGAGGATCAGCACCTCCGGATCCTTCTCCCGGATCCTCCGCGCCGCGTCCACCCCGCTCATGAACTCCATCTGAATATCCATGAGCAGGACATCATACTCCGGCGCATACTCCTCCACGATATCCTCCCCGTCCTGAAAATAACGGACACGAATATCCGTCCCCTTCTCCTTCTCATACCGCGCCAGATACTCCGCGATCCTGCGGGCAAATTCCCTGTCATCTTCCACGATTGCAACCGAAAGCATCCCAGATCACCCCACACATGACTAGAGTTGTGCGAACACGGGTCTATTATAGCATAAAAACGCGCGGGGGGGGCTCACAGGGGCCTCTCACAGGCCTCTCACAGGGGACGGTTCTCTGTGTGAGGCCTGCCATCATATGAAAAGACACGCTGTAGGCGCTCGAACCACGGATCACTTCTCTCACAGGGGACGGTTCTCTGTGCGGCGACGCGCTGCTATTTATACGAACGGTCATCCCATATCCGTGAGAGATACGAATCACTTCGCGGTGATACACATGGACCTGTGCAGAGCATCTGCCGGGCAATGATCCCAACTCGGCCCCCGCCCCTTTGGCCGGTGGCCTCAGACACGGAGATCAACAGCCGCCGCAGCCCGAACTGCGGCGGCTGACCCGGCAGCTGCTCTGCACAGGTCTTGTGTATCATGCCGCTCGTTCAAAAGTATCTCTCGCGGACACGGGATGCCCGTTCGTGCACGCAGTGGTGACCTCACACAGAGAACCGTCTCCCAGCGTGCCCCTTTATGTATGGCACACCGGGCAGAGGACCGTCCTCCGTGCCATGCCCCCGTCGTTGCCGGACAGTGGACCGCTCTCTGTGCGCGGGCGCCGCAGAAGTTCGCACACTCGGCAAGGATACAGGGCCCACAAGCACCTTTGATGAAGAAGCATTTAAATATACCTGATCGCAGGAAGGTCCCTGACAGCTCGGAGGCGCTGCATCCGCGCAGCGCCTCCGTTGTCCTCCTGTCTGAGGACGCTGGTCTTCAGAGCGGCGGCCGAGTTGGGACATTGGCTGGCAGGGGCCGCCCTGCGATCCTGGTATATTATGCTTCTTCATTCGGTGCTTGTGGACCCTGTATCCTTACGTGTGTGTACGTAATTATCTGCGTCCGCACAGAGAACCGTCCCCTGTGCGGGACCTCACACAGAGAACCGTCCCCTGTGTGAGCCCCTGTGCGGGCTTGGAAAAATGTTGCGCACAACCGGTATCCTTAATATAATATAATGACATTGTTTCACTGAACGGAGGATAGATTGCGTACTATATTCGGAAATAAAGAAAAGAAGGATCCGCGGAAGGGTCTGCGGCTGTTCTCGCTGGATGATCTGGGACTGGGATCCGGTGATGACGATAATAAGGACAGGGGAGATCGCGGCGGCAGAGGAGACGGCAGCGGCAGCGGCGGAAGGCCGCGGCAGAGTCTGCTGATCATGCTGCTGGCGTCTGTCCTGATGCTTTCGGTGATCAGTTATTTCATGCGGTCCGGGGACTCGGCGGGCAGTGAAGTTACCTATAATGAGTTCCTGCAGATGTGTGAGGACGGCAAGGTCGAGGAGGTCGATATCCGGGCCGACCGTCTGCTGATCAAGGTCAAGGACTCCGACACGGAGATGTACACCGGCATGGCGGAGGAGGTCACGGAGCTCACGAAGAGGATGCTGGATTACGGCGTCACTGTGAAGGGCTATATCCCCGACAGCTCCGGCATGGTGCTGAATATCCTGCTGTCCTATGTCCTGCCTCTGGTCCTGGTCTGGGTCTTCTTCGGATTCATCATGCGCCGCATGGGCCGCGGAGGCGGCATCATGGGGGTGGGCAAGAGCACGGCCAAGGAATATGTCCAGAAGGAGACCGGCGTGACCTTCCAGGACGTGGCCGGCGAGGACGAGGCCAAAGAGTCCCTGCAGGAGGTGGTGGATTTCCTGCACAATCCGGCCCGGTACGCCAGTATCGGCGCACGTCTTCCCAAAGGCGCGCTGCTGGTAGGCCCTCCCGGCACCGGCAAGACCCTCCTGGCCAAGGCTGTGGCCGGCGAGGCGCATGTGCCCTTCTTCTCCCTGACGGGCTCAGACTTTATTGAACTCTATGTGGGCGTCGGCGCCTCCCGTGTGAGAGACCTCTTCCGGGAAGCCAACAAGAACGCCCCCTGCATTATTTTCATCGACGAGATCGATGCCATCGGCCGCAGCCGCGATTCCCGCTACGGCGGCAACGAGGAGCGGGAGCAGACGCTGAATCAGCTCCTGTCCGAGATGGACGGCTTCGAGGCCACCAAGGGCATCCTGATCATCGGGGCGACCAACCGCCCGGAGATCCTGGACAAGGCTCTGCTGAGACCCGGACGTTTTGACAGACGGATCATCGTGGAGCGGCCGGATCTCAAGGGCCGTATCGCCATCCTCAAGGTCCACGCCAAGGACGTCAAGATGGACGAGACCGTGGATCTGGAGGAGATCGCGCTGGCCACCAGCGGCGCCGTGGGCTCAGACCTGGCCAATATGATCAACGAGGCTGCCATCAACGCGGTCAAGAACCGCCGGCAGTTCGTCAACCAGAAGGACCTCTTCGAAGCGGTGGAGCAGGTCCTCGTAGGCAAGGAGAAAAAGGACCGTGTCATGAACCAGGAGGAGCGCAGGATCGTCTCCTACCACGAGGTGGGACACGCCCTGATCAGCGCCGTACAGAAGGATTCCGAGCCGGTCCAGAAGATCACCATCGTGCCCAGGACCATGGGCGCCCTCGGCTATGTCATGCAGGTGCCTGAGGAGGAGAAGTATCTCAATTCCAAGGCGGAGCTGCATGCCATGATCGTAGGACTCCTGGGCGGCCGCGCCGCGGAGGAACTGAAGTTTGACACGGTGACCACCGGCGCATCCAACGATATCGAGAGGGCGACCGCCATTGCCCGCAACATGGTCACCCAGTACGGCATGAGCGAGCATTTCGGCCTGATGGGACTGGCCACGGTGGAGAGCCAGTATCTGGAGGGAAGGGTAGTCCTCAACTGCGCCGATGTCACTGCCGCGGCCGTGGACGAGGAGGTCCGCCAGATCCTGGAGGGCTGCTATAAAGAGGCCAAAGATATCCTGAGCGAGAACATGGAGGCTCTGGACCGCATTGCCGGGGTGCTGATCCAGCAGGAGACTATCACGGGCAAGGAGTTCATGAAGCTCTTCCGCGAGATCCGGGGTGAGGAGCCTGAGAAGACGGCCGCCGTGCAGGACAAGAACGCGGAGCCGCAGGCAGCACTGCCCGCGGAGACACCCGCGGAAGAAAAGGCCGCCGAGGCACCCGCAGAGGAAAAAACCGCGGAAGCACCTGCGGATGAAAAAACCGCTGAGGAGCCCGCAGAAGCGCCTGCGGAGGAAGAACCTGCAGAAGCACCCGCGGAGGAGACGCCGGCGGGCGAGGAGAAGAAGGATGACCGGGGAATCTTCACCGGTGTATCTCTGGAGGATCTGGAGTAAGTGAAAGAGCCTGAGAACAAAGTCGGGCAGAATGAGCAGAAGTCCGGGAAGAAACGGCAGGAGAAGCTTCCGGCTGCGCAGAATACGCAGCCGGAAGGCTTTGATTTTGCCCGGGAGTTGAAGAAACTCCCCCATGAGCCCGGTGTGTATATCATGCGGGACGCCTACGAGACCATCCTCTACGTGGGCAAGGCGGTGGACCTTCACAACCGGGTCCGGTCCTATTTCCGCAAGATCGTCGGCCGGGGGCCGCAGATCGAGCGCATGGTGCAGCAGATCAGCCGCTTCGAATACATCGTCACGGATTCGGAGCTGGAGGCCCTGATCCTGGAGAACAACCTGATCAAGGAGAATCGTCCCAAGTACAACACCATGCTCAAGGACGATAAGACCTATCCCTATATCAAGGTGACCATGGGGGAGGATTATCCCCGGCTTCTCTTCGTGCGGACGGAGAAGAAGGACAAGGCCCGGTATTTCGGGCCCTACACCAGCGCCCAGGCGGTCCACAGCACCATAGAGCTGCTGGGCAGGATGTACGGGCTCAGGGACTGCCGGCGGGTCCTGCCCCGGGACTGCGGGAAGGAAAGGCCCTGCCTGAACATGTCCATGGGACGCTGCTGCGCTCCCTGCACGGGCAGGGTGTCCCGGGAGGAGTACAGGGAGCGGATCGACCGGGCGTTGGAATTCCTGGCGGGCAATTATAAGCCGGTCATTGAGGACCTCACGCAGAAGATGCAGGAGGCCTCGGAGGAGATGGCCTTCGAGCGGGCCATGCGTTACAGGGACCTTCTCAAGGATGTCCGGCAGGTGGCCCAGAAGCAGAAGATCACGGAAGGCCCCGGAGAGAACCGGGACGTGCTGGGCATCGCTGCAGAGCGGGAGAGCGCGGACGCCGACGCGGTCATCCAGTGCTTCTTCATCCGGGACGGCCGGATGATCGGACGGGAGCACCACTACATGACCCACATCAGCGGCTGGAGCGACGCGGAGATCCTGTCGGAATTCATGAAGCAGTTCTACGCCGGCGCGCCTTATGTGCCGCGGGAGATCCTGCTGCCTCTGGCGCCGGAGGACCCGGAGCTCCTGGAGACCTGGCTGTCCGGCCGGCGGGGGAGCCGTGTGACCCTGCGGATCCCCCAGAGGGGCCAGAAGGAGAGAATGGTGGAGCTGGCCTCCCAGAACGCGGCCCTGGTCCTGCAGAAGGACAGGGAGAGGCTGCGCAGGGAGGAGGGACGGACCATCGGGGCCGTGCAGGAACTCAAGGACCTCATGGGCTTGGACAAGGCCGACCGGATGGAGGCCTACGATATCTCCAACATCAGCGGATTCGCCAACGTGGGGTCCATGGTGGTGTTCGAGAAGGGCAGACCCAAACGCAGCGACTACAGGAAATTCCGGATCCGCAGCGTGGAGGGACCCAACGACTATGCCTGCATGGAGGAGGTCCTGACCCGTCGTTTCCTTCACAGGGAGGACGAGGAGGATTTCGGCCGCTATCCGGACCTGCTCATGATGGACGGCGGACGCGGACAGGTCAATATCGCCCTGCAGGTCCTGGACAAACTGGGGATCGACATCCCCGTCTGCGGCATGGTCAAGGACGACGACCACAATACCCGCGGACTCTATTTTCACAATGTGGAGCTTCCCATCGATACCCGGAGCGAGGGCTTCAAGCTGATCACCCGCATCCAGGATGAGGCCCACCGTTTTGCCATCGAATATCACCGGTCCCTGCGGGGCAAGGCCCAGATCCACTCGCGGCTGGATGAGATCCCGGGCATCGGCCCGGCCAGAAAGAAAGCCCTGATGCGGCGTTTTGCCACCATCGGGGAGATCGCGGCGGCTGACGAGGAGACCCTGGCCCGGATCCCGGAGCTGGGACGCAGACAGGCGGGGGCCGTATACGCCTTCTTCCACCCGGAAGACAAGACAGGACCGGAAGACAGGACAGAACCGGAAGACAGGACAGAAGCGGAAGAGACGACAGAAAGAGAGGTATCCCATGTCAGTGGTGAGACTCAATGAGATCGCGGAGCAGATGGATCTGGTCAATCTGACACCGTCCATGGACCTGCACAGCATCCGGATCCGGGAGCCGGAGATCAACCGCCCCGGCACCCAGCTGGCGGGCTATTTCGACCATTTTGCCGCCGGACGCATTCAGATCATCGGTCTGGTGGAATATTCCTACATGACCCACAAGATGGGCGAGGAGGAGAAGCGGGATATCTACGACCGCTATCTGTCCCTGGACATGCCCTGCGTGGTCTTCTGCCGCGGTCTGGAGCCGGATGAGGTCTTCATGGAGACCGCCAGGCACTACAATGTGCCCATTCTCCGGACCCAGATGGCCACCAGCGCCTTCATGGCGGAGCTCATCCGCTGGCTGAATGTCCGGCTGGCGCCTACCATCTCGATCCACGGCGTGCTGGTGGACATTTACGGCGTGGGCGTCCTGATCACGGGCGAGAGCGGCATCGGCAAGTCGGAGACGGCGCTGGAACTGGTCAAAAGGGGCCACCGTCTGGTCTCGGACGACGTGGTGGAGATCCGCAAGGTCAGCGAGGTGACTCTGGTGGGGACCGCCCCCAGTGTGACCAAGCATCTCATCGAGCTCCGCGGCATCGGCATCGTGGACGTCAAGACTCTGTTCGGCGTCTCCAGTGTCCGCAACAGCCAGAATATCGATCTGGTCATCGAGCTGGAGGAGTGGAGCAAGGACAAGGAATACGACAGGATCGGCCTGGAGGAAAATTACACGGAATACCTGGGCAATAAGGTGGTCTGCCACCGGATCCCCATCCGTCCCGGCCGGAATCTTTCCATCATATGCGAGGCGGCGGCCGTGAATCACCGCCAGAAGCAGATGGGCTACAACGCTGCGGAGGCGCTCTATAAAAGAGTCACCGAGAATATGATGCGCCGGCACAGCGAGGAGGATGATGACGAATGAGCAGCATGAACGCCGCGGCGGAGATAGTGCGGGCTCTGAGAGCCCTGCAGGAGCCGCCCGCGGTCCTTACGGATGAACGGATGGATGCCCACTGTTCCTTTAAGACCGGCGGGCCCGCGGATCTGTATATAGAAGTGACCGGCAGCGGCCAGCTGCGGGAGGTCCTGCGGATCCTGCGGGACAGTGAGATACCGGCCTTCATTCTGGGAAGAGGCACCAACATTCTGGTGGGAGACCTGGGCTACCGCGGCGCGGTGGTGACCATGGCGGGAGACCTGGCGGAGGTCACCGTCTCCGGCAATCGGATCCGCGCGGGCGCGGGGGCTTCCCTGGCCTCCGTGGCGGCGGCCGCGGCGGGCGCTGGCCTGGCCGGTATGGAATTCGCGGCCGGGATCCCCGGCAGTGTGGGCGGCGGCATCGTCATGAACGCAGGCGCTTACGGCGGAGAGCTCTGTCAGGTGGTGGAGACCGTCAGCCTCCTCTTCCCCGACGGGGAGATCCGGGAGATGAAGGGCGAGGAGATGGAATTCGGCTACCGGACCAGCCTGCTCAAGCGCGTGCAGGCAGTGGTCACGGAGGCGGTCTTTGTCCTGCGGGAAGGAGACCCCGAGGAGATCCGGGCAGGGATCCGGGAGCTGGCGCAGAAGAGAAGAGACAAGCAGCCGCTGGAGTACCCCAGCGCCGGCAGTACCTTCAAGCGGCCGGAGGGCGCTTATGCCGGCAAGCTGATCGAGGACGCCGGCCTCAAGGGCCTGTCCATCGGGGACGCCCAGGTGTCCGAGAAACACTGCGGCTTCCTGATCAACCGGGGCAGCGCGGCCAGCGCGGAGATCCGTGCCCTGATCGAAGAGGTGCAGCGCAGGGTCCTGGAGAACAGCGGCGTGGAACTGGAGCGGGAAGTGATCTATCTGGGAGAATTCTGAGGAGCGGAGAGTATGCGATTTGTGGTGGTGACAGGCATGAGCGGCGGCGGGAAGGCCACTGCCATCAAGATCCTGGAGGACGCCGGCTACTACTGTGTGGACAATCTGCCGGTGAGACTGATCGGCAAGTTCATGGAGCTGGTGTACCAGCCCGGCAATGACGTGAGCCGCGTCTGCCTGGGACTGGATGTCCGGGCCGACCAGCCCTTCGTCTATGTGGAGGAGGTGCTGGAGGAGCTGCGGACCAGGGGCTATGCCTATGAGATCCTCTTTATGGAGGCCTCGGACGAGACGCTGGTGCGCCGTTACAAGGAGACGCGCCGGTCCCATCCCGTGGCCCCGCGGGGGCTGGTCGAGGACGGCATTGCCAGAGAGCGGGAGATCCTGAAGCAGATCCGGTCCTCCGCCGATTACGTCATCGATACCTCCAACCTGCTGGTGCGGGAGCTGCGGGAGCAGCTGCTCAAGATCTTCGTCGAGGACAAGGCCTACGATTCCCTGATGATCTCCATCCAGTCCTTCGGCTTTAAGAACGGCATCCCGGCCGACGCGGACCTGGTGTTCGACGTCCGTTTTCTCCCCAATCCCTATTACGTGGACAGGCTCAGGCACCTGACAGGAAATGATAAGGAGGTGCAGGAGTTCGTGAACGCCTGTCCCCAGGCGGGCACCTTTATGGACAAGCTGACGGACATGCTCCGTTTCCTGCTTCCCTATTACGTCGAGGAGGGCAAGAACAGTCTGGTCATCGCCATCGGCTGCACGGGCGGACAGCACCGCAGCGTCACCATGGCCAACCAGCTCTACAGCGCCCTGCAGGGAGCCGGCAATTACGGTCTGTCCATCCACCACAGAGACCTTCACTGAGGGCTCCGCGGTGGACCGGATGTCCGGAGGAGGGAGGCGTTTATGTCTTACAGCGCAGAGGTTAAAGGAGAACTGGCCGGACTCATTCCCCAGGCGCGGCACTGCCGGACGGCGGCTCTGGCGGCCCTTCTGTCCTGCCAGAACGGCCTCATGCAGGACGGGGAAAAGGCGGGAGAAATGGCCTTGCAGCTGCCCGCGGAGGGCGGCGAGGTGGTCAGAAAATACTTTACATTGATGCTGAAAACCGTTAATATTAAATTCAGACTGCCGGGGAAAGGGGATATGCCCAGCGGGCGCATCGTAACAGTGCCGGCAGGAGAAGAGAGCTTCGCGGCGCTGAGCGCCCTGCTGCAGGCGGACGGGACCGTGCGGAAGGATCTTCTGGACCGGGACTGCTGCCGGAGAAGCTATCTCCGGGAAATGTTCCTGTGCATCGGCTCGGTCAGTGATCCGGACAAGGTCTATCATCTGGAATTCGCCTGTATCTCCGACCTGCAGGCCGACCAGCTGATGAGCGTCCTGCGCAGGCTGGGGAGACAGCCCAGACTCTCCCACCGCAAGAAATACAGTGTCGTGTATTTCAAGGAGGCGGAGGAGATCGTCGATGTGCTGAACCTCATGGGTGCCCATGTGAGCCTTCTGAAGATGGAGAATTCCAGGATCCTCAAGGATATCCGGAACAACCTCAACAGACGGGTCAACTGCGAGGCCGCCAATATTGGCAAGTCCGTTCAGGCTGCGCAGCGGCAGCTGGAGGACATCCGGTTCCTGGAAAGGACCGGTGCCCTCAGGAAACTGCCCGAGAGCCTTCGGACCATGGCAGAGCTCCGGATGGAATATCCGGACATATCTCTGCAGGAACTGGGGGAGAAGGCCCGGCCGCCCATTGGTAAGTCCGGTGTCAACCACAGACTTCGCAGGATCTCCGAAGCGGCGGAACGTTTGAGAGGAGGCGATAATGGTGAAGAAAGCAATCAGAGTGGAATGCCCGCAGGGACTTCAGCCGAGACCCATCGCGGAACTGGTGCAGGTAGCCAGCAAGTATGAGAGCCGCATTTATCTCGACACGAAGAACAAGCATGTAAATGCCAAGAGCATCATGGGCATGATGTCTCTGGAACTTCTGAATGGCGAAGAGGTCACGGTCTCCTCCGACGGAGAGGATGAAAACGCTGCCATGCAGGAGATCGAAGACTTTCTCCTTCACAGGATCGCCAAGGGCGCCTGAGCAGCCGCAGTAAGATGACATAAGAGATCCCCCGGCCCTGCCGGGGGATCTTTCATTGTGAATGCCGGCGCGGCGTCCTGAAAAGTCCGGTAAAAAGGGAGGATGCCAGGTACCC
>DGGX01000147.1 GCA_002392385.1 Lachnospiraceae bacterium UBA3863 | reverse complement strand
TGGGCGACTGGCGGATCGTCACCTCTCTGATCAGCGGCTTTATGGCCAAAGAGAGCGTGGTCTCCGTCCTGGAGGTCCTGTTCGGCACGGAAGGCGGCGTCACGGCGGTCATGAGCCCGCTCAAGGCGTTCTCCCTTCTGGTCTTCAGCCTCCTCTACACCCCCTGCGTGGCGGCGATCGCCTCCATCCGCAGGGAGCTGGGCGGCAAGTGGGCCGTCAGGGTGGTGATCTGGCAGTGTCTCATAGCCTGGCTGGCCGCCCTGGCGGTGCGGCTGATCGGCCTGGCCCTGGGATTTGCATAAACTGGCATGAAGAACAGCAGACTTCGGAAATACTGAGGAAAAAAACAACAAGCGCAGACACGTCGGCCGGGAGGTTCAGAATGGACAGCAGAAATGAAAACCGCAGCATGCAGAGAAGGATCCTGATCTCCGCCTGGCTCGTCTATTTCCTCATGACGACGCCCGGCTCCTACGGCACCAGCGTCATCTCCACCCGGATGGTGACGGATCATGGCTGGAGCGAGAGCCTGATCGGCATGGGAAGCAGTATCTATTTCGCCTTCATGGCCATCTTCTCCACGGTCAGCGGTATGGTGGAGAGCCGGATCGGCTACAGGAAGACCATGCTGATCGGCGCCGTCATCGGCGTGGGGGTTTTTGCCACGCTCCTGTTCGGCTATACGCTGGTTCCGGTCTATCTGGCCATGTTCGGCCTGATGGGGGTCTCCTGTGTCATGGGGGGACTCACGGCAGGCCCCGGTCTGGTCAATGCCTGGTTCGGGGACAGCGCGATGCTGCCCATGGCCCTGTTGATGACGGCCGGGAGCATAGGCGGATTCACCATGCCGGTGATTGCTCAGCTTCTGGCGGCCAGGGACGTCCGCCTGTGCTGGAGCTTTTACGGAATCATGAGCCTGGCCGCGGTCCTGATCTCCATCTTCTTCGTCCGGGACAGGGAGGAGCCGGCAGCCGCCGGGAAGAAAGAGCCCGCGGCCGACAGAGATCACGCGTCCATGAGGAAGATCTACACCAGCTTCACCTTTTTCTCCCTGACGCTGCAGCAGCTGGCCATTCGGGCGGCTGCCTTCGGCATCCTGAGCTATATCGTCCTGCACGCCGTCCAGCATGATGTCTCGCCCCTGCGGGCTGCCCTGCTGATCACCATCTTCAACGTGTCCAACATGATCGGCAGGCTCTCCTCGGGCATTGCGGACCGTCTGCACGTGACCCCCCGTCAGCTCTGCATAGGGAGCCTGTTCTTCTGCGGGACAGGGTGCCTGCTCATCGGTCTGTCACACGGTTTTGCCGGGTTTGCCGCCGGTGCCGCCATCGCCGGCTTCGGGTTCGGTATCGGCTGTACCATCAAACCGGTCCTGGCAGCCCAGTGCTTTGGCAGTGAGAACTTCCCGGTGGTCAACGGCGTTCTGGAGTCCCTGAGTCTTCTGGGCAATGTGCTGGCCCCCATTGTGGTCTACCAGGCGGCCCTGCTGCTGGGCGGCTATCCCGCGGCTTACCGTGTGCTGGGCATCTTCGAACTGGTCTGCCTGCTGCCTGTTCTCAGGACGCGCTTCACCAGAATAAAGATATAAGGAGCTGACTGAAAATGACCGAAAATCGCAACGCTGTCATCCTCCGCACGAGCATCATCGGCATTCTGGCCAATGTCCTGCTGGCCGCCTTCAAGGCCTTCGTGGGACTGGCGGCCAATTCCATCGCCATCGTCATGGACGCGGTCAACAACCTCTCCGATGCCGCCAGCTCCGTGATCACCATCGCGGGCACCCGGCTGGCCGCCAAGGAGCCCGACAAAAAGCACCCCTTCGGTCACGGCCGTGTGGAATATCTCAGTGCCATGATCATAGCGGTGCTGGTGATGTATGCCGGTATAACGGCTTTTATTGAGTCTGTGAAGAAGATCCTGCATCCGGAGACGCCGGAATATACGGTGCCTTCCCTGATCATCGTGGCCTCGGCGGTCCTGGTCAAGATCATCCTGGGCAGGTATGTGAAGAGCGTGGGCGAGAAGGTGAACTCCGATTCTCTGGTCAATTCCGGCGCGGACGCCACCCTGGATTCGGTGATCAGTGCCTCCACCCTGGTGGCCGCTCTGCTCTATCTCTTCCTGGGCATCTCCCTGGAGGCATGGCTGGGCGCCATCATCGCCCTGATCATCGTCAAGTCCGGCATCGAGATGCTGCTTGAGACCATCTCCAAGATCCTGGGCAACCCCGCGGACGCCGTCCTGGCCAGACAGATCAAGGCCACGGTCAATGCCTATCCCGAGGTGCAGGGCGTCTATGACCTGGTCCTCCACGATTATGGTCCGGAGACCCACAACGGTTCCCTCCACATCGAGGTGCCGGACACCCTTTCCGCCCGGGACCTGGACAAGCTGATCCGCCGGATCACCCTGGAGGTTGGCCGCAAGCATAAGGTGATCCTCACCGCCATCGGCGTCTATTCCGTCAACACCAGTGATCCGGCAGCGGTAGCCGCCCGGAAGAAGGTCAGCGACATCGTCCTGTCCCATCCCTATATCCTGCAGATACACGGCTTCTTCCTCGACGAGGAGGAGAAGAGCATCCGTTTCGACATGGTGGTGAGTCTGGACGCCCCCGACAGGCGCAGCGTCTACAGAGAGGTCTGCGATGAGGTGCAGGCAGCCTATCCGGACTACCGCATCGAGGCGGCCATGGACACGGATTTCAGCGAGGGCGCCGAGGCGGCAGAAGACGGGAAGGACTGATCACTCCCAGAAATCTCCGGTGCCTGTGGCCTTGCAGAGGGCGGGGCGCAGGTCCATCATGCCGGTATAGTTGGGCATGACGTAAACGGGACGGCCTTCCGCTGCCAGCCTGTCCACAAGGGCCGTGTAGTCGCCGGCCGGTGTCAGCAGGTCCTCGGAGGCGCCCGCTCGGAGCAGACGGTCCCGCAGGTCCTCTGCCCGGTCACCGCCGTAATAGATCTGCTTCAGGTGGGGATCGGCACAGAGCTTTTCATAATCGGTGGTCTCGATCCAGGAGAAATCCACCCCGTCGCCGGTCCGGTTGTTGAGGATGAGGACGGCGGAATAGTCCTCATCGGAGGAGGTGACGTAGGTGAAGGCCTGGTTGCAGCCGGCGGGATTCTTGACCAGGATCATCTGGACACGGACGCCGGAGAGATCGAAGGTCTCCATGCGGCCGAAGGCGGAACGGACGTCAGAGAGGGCGTCCATGGCTGTGTCGGCCGGGAGATCCAGCGCCAGGGCGGCGGCCACGGCCGCGGCGGCATTATAGACATTGTAGACGGCGGGGAGTGCGATCTGCACTTCCCGTTCTTTCTGTGCGGGAGCGGCCTGGGCGCCGCCATTCTGCCGTACCCGCATCTTCACCGCCGAGCCGGAAGGACCGGTCCCGCGGATGTCCGTGACGGCGACGTCGGGATCCCTGCGGGCCAGGCCGCAGCCGGGGCAGCGGAAACCGCCCAGATGGGCGTAGATATTATAATCGTACTCGTAGGCGCTGCCGCAGCGGGGGCAGACGCCGGCATCGGAGAGATCCACGTCACCCTGCACGCCCACGGAGGCGTCCAGACCGAAGAAGACGGTCCTGGCCGGCGTATCCAGGGCGAGGGAGGAGGAGAGCGGGTCCTCCGCGTTCAGGACCAGGGTGGAGGAGGGGCTGAGCATGACGGCCTTGCGGATCTCCTTCAGTGTATTCTCCACGCCGCCGTAGCGGTCCACCTGGTCGCTGAAGAGGTTGGTGACGACGATGGCCGCGGGGGTCACGAAACGGACCACCTGCTTGAGGGCGGCCTCATCGCACTCAAGGACGGCATAGCTGTGCTGGGCGCGTCCGCGCCAGTCGGCGGTGCTGATCAGGTCGGAGGCGATGCCGTGCAGGAGATTGGCGCCGGATTTGTTGAGCAGGCAGTCATGTCCGCAGGCGGTGATCACGTGCTCGATCATGCTGCAGGTCGTGGTCTTGCCGTTGGTGCCGGTGACCAGGATCACCTTCATGCCCTCGGAGACGGCGGTCAGGATGTTCTTCTCCACCTTCATGGCGACGATGCCGGGAACGGCCGTGCCGCCGCGGCCCGTCCGCCGCAGAGCGGCGCGGGTGAGCTTGCAGGCAGCCACGGACAGGACAGTTGTGACAGGATTCGGTCTCTTCATATTCTCTCCCTTCCGCCGCGCGGGGCCGGCGGGGTCTCTCATTCTTCCGTCAGATAATAGCGGCGCAGGCCGCCTTCCTTCTCGCAGCGGATGCTGCCCCGGACCAGGTGATAGTCCAGATGGGACATGCATTCGCCGACCGCGAACCACTTCTGCACCGGGGGGAAATCCTCCCAGCTCCGGGCCCGGATCTTCCAGCGCATCTCCGCGGCGATATCATAGCCGCACAGGCCGGGCCGGTCCCCCAGAATGACCAGGACCTCGTCCAGCCGCCTTTTGTGATGGGCCAGGATGGCGTCGACCCGGTCCCTGTAATTACCGGTCTTCCTGTGGCCGGGCAGGGCCAGCCGGACAGGCAGGTCCCGTACACGGCGCAGCTGGTCCAGATAGCTGCCCAGGGAATCTCGCATACTCACCCAGTTGGTGATATTGGGCGTGATGTCGAACAGGACGTGGTCCCCGGTGAACATGACCTGCTGGTCCCGCAGGTAGAACATGCAGTTGCCGGGCGTGTGCCCCGGGACCAGGAGGGTCTCCAGCGCATAGTCCCCGACCCGCAGCACATCGCCGTCCTTCAGAGGGAGGAAACGGTGATCGACGCCGGGCATCTTCTCGGTGCGGGCGGGATTGGTGGCGTAGACCTCCTCCAGCAGGGCGGCGGGGAAGCCCTCCTCGTGGAAGCGGTAGTTGCGGGTGTCCCAGGAATAGGAGGGATCCGAGCTCAGGGCGAAGAGTTCCAGATCCACGCCGCTCATGTAGATATGCCTCTCCGGACCGGCGAAAAGGTCCGCCATCCCGCAGTGGTCGGAATGCAGGTGGGTGACCAGCACGTCCCGGCGGGAGGGGTCCGAGCCCAGCTCCGACAGGCCCTTCTCCAGCATCTGCTGACAGATGGGACGGCGGAAGCCCGTGTCGATCAGAAGATCCCTGTCCCTGCCGCGGATCAGATAGCTGTTCAGCTCTCTGAGCGGGTTGCCGGGCAGGGCCACGCCGATCCTGTATATGTTTCTGTAAACTTCTTCGACCATCCCAGTCTCCTTCTCAAGCATTCAATGTTGTGATTATAACACTATGCGGAGCGGAGCAAATGAGAAAAGTTTGTTAACTTTACTACTTAAGCAAATTGCATTGATTATTGGTCAAAAACTCTATAAACTTATAACAAATGTAAGGGTGCATCCGTGAAGGAGGCGCCTTGTCGGTTTTTTAAGGGCACATTTTGTGAATTTGTGAACAGAGAGAGCCGACGGGCCCGAGGGGGAGGACCGGGTGCGGGAATGTAAAAAGTGTAAAGGAGGTACGGAATCGTGAGTGCAGTTATGTACATCGGAGCGGTTCTCGGGGCCTGCGCCCTGGGGTTCGCCTATATGCAGGCGGCCAAGGTAATGAAGCAGGACGCCGGAACAGAGAGAATGAGGGAGATCGCGGCCTTTATCCACGAGGGAGCTGTGGCCTTTTTGATGGCTGAATACAGGATCCTCGTGTTTTTTGTTGTGATCCTTTTCATCCTGATCGGGATCGGGATCAACTGGATCACGGCTGTGTGTTTCCTGATCGGCGCCGTCTTCTCGACGGCGGCCGGCTATATTGGCATGAATGTAGCCACCCGCGCCAACGTGCGGACGGCGGCAGCCGCCAAGGACAGCGGCATGAATGCGGCGCTGTCCGTGGCCTTCTCCGGCGGCTCGGTCATGGGCATGAGCGTGGTCGGCTTCGGCCTGCTGGGCGCCAGCCTCATCTACGCGGTGACCGGCAGCCCTGACGCTCTGTCCGGCTTCTCTCTGGGAGCCTCGTCCATCGCCCTCTTCGCCCGTGTGGGCGGCGGTATCTACACCAAGGCGGCCGACGTCGGCGCGGACCTGGTCGGCAAGGTGGAGGCGGGCATTCCCGAGGATGACCCCCGCAACCCCGCCGTGATCGCGGACAACGTGGGCGACAACGTGGGCGACGTGGCCGGCATGGGCGCCGATCTCTTCGAGTCCTATGTGGGCTCCATCATCTCCGCCGTGACCCTGGGCGTCCTGGCCTACGAGGTAAACGGCGCGGTCTTCCCCCTGGCCATTGCCGCCCTGGGCATCGTGGCCGGTATTATCGGCTGCTTCTTCGTCCGGGGCGATGAGAACGCCAATCCCCACAAGGCCCTGAAAATGGGCAGCTACGTCTCCTCCGCCATCGTGGTGGTCGGGGCACTGGTCCTGAGCCGGATCTTCTTCGGAAACTTCAAGGCGGCCCTGGCCATTATCTTCGGTCTGGTGGTGGGCCTCCTGATCGGTATCGTCACAGAGATCTATACCTCCGGCGACTATCGTTTCGTTCAGAAGATCGCCCAGCAGTCCGAGACCGGCCCCGCGACGACCGTCATCAGCGGCATCGCCGTGGGCATGCAGTCCACGGCCATACCGATCGTCCTGATCGCCGTGGGCATCATCGGTTCCTATATGTGCTTCGGCCTCTACGGCATAGCCCTGGCGGCGGTGGGCATGCTCTCCACCACCGGCATGACGGTGGCCGTGGACGCCTACGGCCCCATCGCGGACAACGCGGGCGGTATCGCGGAGATGTCCAGACTTCCCTCCAAGGTCCGTAAGATCACGGACAAGCTGGACGCGGTGGGCAACACCACGGCAGCCATGGGCAAAGGCTTCGCCATCGGGAGCGCGGCTCTGACGGCCCTGGCCCTGTTCGTGTCCTACGTGCAGGCGGTCGGCCTGGCCGGCATCGACCTGCTCAACTATAAGGTGATCGTGGGCCTCTTCATCGGCGGCATGCTGCCCTTCCTCTTCTCGGCGCTGACCATGGACAGCGTGTCCAAGGCCGCCTACAAGATGATCGAAGAGGTGCGCAGACAGTTCCGCACCATTGAGGGCATTCTGGAAGGCACCGGCAAACCGGACTACACAAGCTGTGTGGCCATTTCCACCCACGCCGCCCTGAAGGAGATGCTGGTGCCCGGCATCATGGCGGTGGTGGTGCCCCTTCTGATCGGCGTCGTCCTGGGTCCTGAGGCTCTCGGCGGCCTCCTGGCCGGCGCCCTGGTGACCGGCGTCATGCTGGCCATCTTCATGTCCAACGCGGGCGGCGCCTGGGACAATGCCAAGAAATACGTGGAGGACGGCCACCACGGCGGCAAGGGCAGCGATGCCCACCACGCGGCCGTCGTCGGCGATACCGTGGGCGATCCCTTCAAGGACACCTCCGGCCCTTCGCTCAACATCCTGATCAAGCTGATGACCGTCGTATCGCTGGTCTTTGCCCCGCTCTTCGTGAGCATCGGCGGACTGTTCTGAACCTGCGCCGGCACAGGCGCCGGAACCGGTTTCTGTTTTACAGGAAGGGAGATATTATGATCGGAGAGAATTTCACCAAATATCAGGAGATGCGGCAGGTGTTCGGAAAGATCACCAATGTGGCCCGTGAGCTGAAGCGGCCGATGCGCGTCGCCGTGGCCGGCGCGGATTCGGAGAACATCCTGCAGGGCGTCATCGACGCCCAGGACGCGGGGCTTGTGGAGCCGATCCTGATCGGCAGCCAGAGGAAGATCACGGAGACCCTGGAGCGGCTGGGCCATCCGGAGAGGGCAGACTGCCTGCAGGCAGTGACGAGCGACACCAACGTCGTGCAGTATGCCATCGAGATGATCAGCGCCGGTAAGGCGGACGCCCTCATGCGGGGCAATACCCAGACCCGCGACTTCCTGCTTCCGATCCTCAACAAGGCCAATCACCTGGTCCAGGAGGACCGGCTCATCACCCATGTGAACATGCTGAAATTCGACGGCTACGACAAGGTCCTGGCCATCTCGGACTGCACCCTGCTGGTGGAGCCCTCCATCGAACAGCGCAAGCAGGTCATCCGCAACATGACGGAGGCCCTGAACCTGATCGGTGTCGAGAAGCCCAACCTGGCCCTGCTCGCCCTGGTGGAGAAGCCCAGCTTCCATATGCGCGACACCGTGGAGGCGACCACCATCGTCATGGACCACAGGGAGGAGCCCATCGCGGACTGCAACCTCTGGGGCCCCATCGCCTACGACCTGATCGTCAGCAAGGAAGCGGCCCGCCTCAAGAAGTACGACTGCCCCTACAGCGGAGACTTCGACGGCATCGTGGTGCCCTCGCTCCTGGCGGGCAACCTCATCTGCAAGCTGCTCGACGTCCACTCCCACGCATCCGGCTGCTGCCTGCTGATGGGCGCCACCATTCCGATCGCCCTGACCGGACGCAGCGAATCCTCGGAGCAGGCCTACCTGTCCCTGGCCGGCTGCGCGGCTATGTTCGCGGAGCAGATCAACGCCAGAAAATAAGCGCATCCATAAAACAGAGTCCCCCAAAAGGGGCCGAAAAAGAGGCTGCCGCATCGCATGGTGCGGCAGCCTCCTTCCATGACCGAAGAGTTCCGGAAACCTTTCCGGCCTTATTTACAGAAGATAGGAGATCTCCTCCAGGATCTCTCCGAAATCGATCTTCAGTGCCCCCTGGCTGATCCCCACCGGTACGGTACTGCTGAGCGGATACACAGCGACCCGGTCACCGTCCGCATAGTTGTAGACCAGCACCTGCCTTCTGTCCGGATCTACCATCCAGTATTCACGGACCCCGGCCTCCTTGTACTTGATCAGCTTCAGATACATGTCCTTCGTTCTCGTAGAATCGGAGAGGATCTCTATGATCATGTCCGGCGCCCCGCAGCAGCCCTTCCGTGTGATCTTGTCGCGGTCACAGATCACGCAGATATCCGGCTGCAGGACCGTCAGGTCATCCTTGTCCAGCTGTACATCGAAGGGAGCCATGAGCACGCGGCATGGCCTGCCGGCCGCCTTCAGCTGCTGCTTCAGCTGAAGGAAGAGCTCCGAGACCAGCTCCTGATGCAGGGAAGACGGGGCACTCATCTCATAAAACCTGCCATTGATCAGTTCCGCGCGCCGGTCCTCCGGCAGGGCTTCATAGTCGGTCCGTGTAAAGAGACGGTCCCGTCCGGGCGCGGCGTTCCCGTAATCAGCCGCCTGTTCCCGGAGAAGGGGCGAGGGGACTGTCACAGGATCCTCAGCCCCTTCTGTAAGCACTCTTTCCAGAGCCAGAAGAATGTCCGCGCGAGGATGCGCGGAAACACCGGTGAGGATCTTCTGCACCGTACTGACCGGGACGCCGGACAGAGAGGAGAGCTGCGCGTAGGTCATCCGAAGCTGTGCTTTTCTGAGTCTCAATTCCTCTATGGTCATCCCTATCCTCCTGTACTATAATGCATGGGAAGCATCTTATACAGTCATTGTAGCCTGCGATACGGAAAGAAACAACCATGCAAGGAAATATTTTTCCTTATATGCACAGGCAGAGAGGGGAATGACCCCGCAGACGGGCCAAGGGAAACGAGACGGGTCAAGGGAAACGAGAGGAAAATATGCGCAGCAAATATTTTGACATCAACCGGGACGGCATGAGCGTCCGCTGCAAGCTCTACTGCAGCGATCCTCATAATGTTCGCAGGGCGGTGATCTTCGGACACGGTTTCGGAGGACACATGGACAACCGCGCCGCGGAAAGATTCGCGGACAAAGCCATTTCCAAGTATCATGACCTGGGCGTCGTGGTCTTCAACTGGCCCTGCCACGGCAACGACGCCATGGGCAGACTGCGGCTGGCCGACTGCGATACCTACCTGCGCCTCGTGCTGGACCACACCTGCAGCCCCGAGGGCCTGGGCGCCCGGGAGTGCTGCGCCTACGCCACCAGCTTCGGGGCCTACCTCTTCCTCAAATACATGGCCGAACACGGGAACCCCTTCCGCAGAGCCGCCTTCCGCTGCCCGGCGATCCCCCTCTACCCGGTGTTCACCCATACCATCCTGGGCCCCGAAGAGCTCGACAAGCTCGCCAAGGGCAAGCCGGTCCTGGCCGGCTTCGACCGCAAGGTCCGGATCACCCGGGAGTTCCTGGAGGAAGTGCGCGAAGCCGACGTGACAGACCCGGACCGCTACGATTTCATGGAGATGTCCGACGACATCCTCCTCATGATGGGCACCAAGGACGAGGTAGTCCCCATGGATGGCATTCAGAAGTTCGCCGACGACAACCTGATCGAAGTGCTGCCCGTGGAAGGGGCCGACCACCGCTTCCAGGATCCTAAAAAAATGGATCTCGCTATCAGCGAGATCCTGAAGTTTATGGCGATGTGAGACAGGCGAGAGAGTTGTACTGCCAGAAACGCACGAAACCGGAAGTACAGACGAGGAAGTTCGCGGAGGATTACAGCGACTCTTTCCATCTTCTAAGAGAGGTACCGCCCGTAACTCGCAGGCTGTTCTGATGAACGGCCTGCTCAGACATCCGGGCTCTCGGACGGCAGGATCTGCCGTCCTCGCCCTCTCTTAAAAGCGGAAAGAATCACGTAATCCTATCCGCTCCTTCCCAAAGTCTGTCCTTCCGGTTTCATGGTCTCCGGCGGGTCAACTCTGCCTGCGACAGAAGTCGAGTTTCGCAGGTAAAAACACGATAGAAGCCAATGTGTCAGCCTACCTGCGAAATCACCTGCGTTTCAAGGCGAGTTTCGCAGGCAGGAACACGGCAGAAGCCAGTGTCGTTAATCGAGTCTTCCCACGCATATCAGCAGGTAGTCGCCCATGTCGACGATCTGGCCGGAGGTCATGCCCAGGCCGGCGGCGATTTCGAGGTACTGGCGGTATTCCTTGCTGGTGAAGCCGCTGATGACCTCGTAGTCGTAGCCCCAGTAGGCCAGGTAGCGGTCCAGGAGCTCGGCTTCGAAGTTGTGGTTGTACCAGTCGATGGCGCTGGTGACGTCGGACTGGACGTAGACGAAGGTCTTGGCGGAGCCCTTGCCGGTGAGTTTGTGGCGGATCTTATAGAAGAGCTTCTCGCGCGGGGAATTGCCCGCGGCGGCGGTGTGGACCCAGGAGTAGTGGCCCAGGTCGTAGTTGCCCGCGAAGACGAGGGGCTTTTTTTCGTATTCGGAGACCAGCTTCATGCCGATCTGGCGCATGTAGGCGGCCTCGTTCTCCGAGCGGAGGTTGTTCATGGCCAGGAGCTGGTTCTCATAGATGGCCTGGCGCCAGCAGAGGAGCAGGAGGCCGGCGGTGACGGCCAGGCAGAGGCCCCGGCGCAGGCGGGGAAGGGCGCCCCGGGGGGAGAGAGAGGCGGCCTGTTCGCGGTTGCCGTTCAGTGCCGCGTCCCGGGCAGCCTTGAAGGCGGCTGCCTCCGTGCTCACAGCCGGATCCAGAACGTTCTCGACCTGTTCCATGACCAGGAAGACGCAGAAGCCTGTGAAGACCATGAGGGTGATGGCGGTGCGGTACCACATGACCATGGCCTGGATGAGGGTCAGGAAGAAGAGGGACAGGCCGGCGCAGAGGCCCAGGAAGACGGGCAGAGCGCTGCGTCTGCGGATGGAGAGGCGGACAGACCATATGGCAAAAAACACCGCGCAGACCACGAAGACGCCGATGGGCAGGTAGACCAGACCGGCGGCCACATAGTTGACGAGGAATTCGCAGACCAGGGCCGCCAGCTCCTCGCCGGTCAGGGGCCAGTAGATCTTGGTCGCGCCGGTGTGCTGGAAGGGCAGGCCCAGGATGCCCAGGATGCTGTAGCCGATGACCATGCGCAGGACGAGGCCGATGGCCAGCGGGGCCGCGTAGGAGAGACCCTCGAAGAACCAGCCGGCCTTGCCGGAGAAGCGGCGGGGATGGTCCTCCGCGGCGCAGTACTTATAGTAGAGGATCAGCAGGACCATGGAGACATAGACCGGCGCCAGAGACTCGGCGGCGGAGCAGACCAGGGTCATAACGGCCCCGGATGTCAGGATGGAGCGCAGGGTCGGCCTGTCCTGTGTCAGCTGATAGAGGATGATCAGGAAGGTGAGAAGATAGGAGCCGGGGACCACGATGGTGGCGCCGCAGGTGAACTCCCAGATCTCCTGGAAGAGCGGGAAGGTGACAAAAGCGCAGGCCGGCAGGAGATAGAGCAGGACACGGCGCTTTTTCCCGCAGAGGGTGTAGAGGATGGCCCCGAAGAGGGCCGCGTCGACCATGAGCATGCAGACGGACAGATACTTGTCCGAGAAGGGCACATAGTCCCCGAAGGAGAAGATCTTCTTCCACAGAACGGCGCCCCAGCGCAGCTCCTGCAGCCAGAGGGTGCCGTCCACGTAGAGACCGGTGACCAGATCATCCGGGCCCACGGTCCGCTGCAGCATGGAGTAGCCGAAGGCCGCGAAGGTGAAGAAAAAGAGCGGCACGAAGAAGGTCCTGCGGGAGGCGATGTCGCGGTAGAAATCACGTAGGGTCCTGCGCATACAGAAATACCTTTCTGAAAAGGATCAGCATCCCGCCGGCTGGCACGGCGCCGTCACCGGGATGCTGACAAGGGTCAATTGCTGAAGGAAGAGAAGTAGAGGCGGTCGTCCGCCACGTTCTTGAGGTGCCTGCCGTAGGAGGACTTGCCGTACAGCTTGGCGGATTCCAGGAGCCGGTCCCTGTCGATCCAGCCGGAGTGGTAGGCGATCTCCTCGGGGGCCGAGATGACGACGCCCTGCCGGTTCTGGACCTGCTGAACGAAAAGGGAGGCATCCATGAGGCTCTCGATGGTGCCGGTATCCAGCCAGGCGAAGCCTCTGCCCAGGATCTGGACCCGGAGCTCCCCGCGGTCCAGGTACATGCGGTTCAGGTCCGTGATCTCCAGCTCTCCGCGGCGGGAGGGCCTGACCTGACCGGCCAGCTTCGAGACGCCGGGACCGTAGAAATAGAGGCCGGTGATGCAGTAGTTGGACTTGGGCTCCTTGGGCTTCTCTTCCACAGAGAGGACCCTGCCGTCCTTGTCGAACTCCACGACACCGAAATCCTTGGGATTGGGCACATAGTAGCCGAAAATGGTGGCCATGCCTTTTTCCGCGTTCTGGGCGGCTTCCCGCAGGGCGCCGGTGAAATAGCCCCCGTAGAAGATGTTGTCGCCCAGGACCATGGCCACGGCGTCGTCGCCGATGAAGTCCTCACCGATGAGAAAAGCCTGGGCCAGGCCGGCCGGCTTCTCCTGCACGGCGTAGGAGAGGGAGATGCCGAAACTGGAGCCGTCTCCCAGCAGGTCCCGGAAGCGGGGCAGGTCCGTGGGGGTCGAGATCAGCAGGATCTCCCGGATCCCCGCCAGCATCAGGGTGGACAGGGGATAATAGATCATGGGCTTGTCGTAGACCGGAAGAAGCTGTTTGGAGGTCACCCGCGTCAGCGGATAGAGCCTGGTGCCGGACCCGCCGGCCAGAATAATTCCCTTCATAGACACCTCATTTCCGGCGGTCTGTGACCTCGCCGTATATCTCCCGCACCACGAACTGGGGGGAGTTATTGAGACTGATGTAGATGCGTCCGATATATTCTCCGATGAGGCCCAGCATGAACATGATCATGCCGCCCGTGAAAAGGATGATGGCCATGGTCGAGCTGTAGCCGATGGCGATGGTGGGGATCAGGAGCTTGCGGATGACCACGTAGAGGGTCATAAAGGCGCCGATGATGGCGAAGAGGATCCCGCACATGGTGGCAAAACGCAGCGGCTTGACCGAGAAGGCCGTGAAGCTGTTCATCCACAGGGCGAAGGACTTGCGGAAGTTGTAATGGCCCACGCCGATGGTGCGTGTACGCTCCTCCATGACCACGTTGGTGACCCGGCTGGTGGACCGCAGCATAAGACCCGACAGGTAGGGATAGGGGTTGGTATATTTGATCACCTCGTCCCTGACAAAACGCTTCATGACCGAGAAGTTGGAGAACTTGAGGTCAGGATCCTTGCCCAGGAGCCAGGTGGCCACGGCGTCGTTGACCCTGCTGCCGAAGTTCTTGAAGCCGGACTGGGTCTTTTTGGGATATTTGGCGATGGCCACGTCATAGTTTCCGCTGAGAAGGGGCTCCATGAGGTCCCAGAGCCGGTCCGTGGGGCACTGCAGGTCGTCGTCGATGAAGACCACGTAGTCGCCCTCGGCATAGTGGCAGCCGCAGAGCAGGGCACAGTGCCGTCCGCTGTTCCGCGCCAGGTCGATAGCCAGGACCTTGGGATCCTGCGCGGCCTCCCGCTTCAGGACCTCCAGCACGCCGTCGGGAGAGCAGTCATTGACAGCCACGATCTGGTAGTCAAACGCCTCCCTCTGGGCCACGACATCCCGGATCTCTTGCATGACCAGGGCCACGGAGCCTTCGCTGGCGTAGCAGGGGATGATGAAACTGATGAGCTTCTGGGCGTCCGTCCGCCCGGTTTTTATGGTATCCGACAATATATTCTCTCCTGTCAGCGTTTGAGATAGTCCATGGCGGCTTCGATGACGCGGTCGCGGTCCGCGTCCGCCATGCCGTAGTACATGGGCAGACGCACCAGGCGGTCGCTCTCCCGGGTGGTGTACTCGTCCTTCCCGGCCATGCGGCCGAACCGCTCTCCGGCGGGAGAGGAGTGAAGGGGCACATAGTGGAAGACGCAGGAAACGCCCCGCTCCTTCATGTGAGCGATGAAGGCCGTGCGGTCCGCCAGGTCCCGGAGCTTCAGATAATACATGTGGGCGTTGTGGACGCATTCCGCCGGGATGTGGGGAACATCGATCCGGCCCTCACCGTCCTCCGCCAGAGGCCGGAAAGCGTCGTCATAGGCCTTCCACACGGCCAGCCGGCTCTCATTGATCCGGTCCGCCTCGCAGAGCTGGGCCCAGAGATAGGCGGCGTTGAGGTCGGAGGGCAGATAGCTGGAGCCGTAATCGACCCAGGTATACTTGTCCACCTGTCCCCGGAAGAAACGGGCCCTGTTGGTCCCCTTCTCCCGCAGGATCTCCGCGGGTTCATTGTACTTGTCATCCCGGATCAGGAGCGCTCCGCCCTCGCCCATGGAGTAGTTTTTGGTCTCATGGAAGGAGTAGCAGCCCAGATCGCCGATGGTGCCCAGGGCCCTGCCCTTGTAGGTGGACATGACGCCCTGCGCCGCGTCCTCGATCACGATCAGCGAGTGCCGCCGGGCGATATCCAGGATGGTATCCATCTCGCAGCCCACGCCGGCATAATGCACGGCCATGATGGCCCGGGTGCGGGGCGTGATGGCCGCCTCCAGCTTCTGTTCGTCGATATTCATGGTGTCCGGCCGGATGTCCACGAAGACCGGGGTCGCGCCGGTCAGCACCACCGCCGTGGCCGTGCTGGAGAAGGTGAAGCTGGGCAGCAGCACCTCGTCGCCGGCCTTCAGGCCCGCCAGCAGCGCCGCCATTTCCAGGGCCGTCGTCCCGCTGGTGGTCAGCAGGGCCTTCTGCGCCCCGAACCGGTCCTCGATCCAGGCGTGGCATTTTTTAGTAAAAGGGCCGTCCCCGCAGATCTTGCGGTTCTCTATGGCTTCCTTAAGAAAGTCAGGTTCCGTCCCGATATAGGGGGGAATATTAAAAGGTATCATTCACCGTTTTCCTCCGAAAGAGTTCATAGTTACCTAGAATTATACTATCATTAAGGAAATAATGGTACTGGAAAAAAGCCGCCCCCGGAAATGAACGAAATGCGCTCTCAGAAAAGCGGAATCTGTGGTATAGTAGCAAAAGCAGTCAGAACGGCAGACAGGAGAGTACTATGCGGAAGGGCCACCCCCTTGCATCGAGAATATTCTGGACGGCGGCGGCGATCCTCTGGATGGCGCTGATCTTTATGCTGTCCGCCCAGGACGGGGTCTCCTCCTCGGGACTCTCTTCCCGGGTCTGCGCCTGGCTGGGAAGGAATTTCGTCCCCGGCTACAGAGAGTGGAGCCACGCCCGGCAGCAGCATTTCATCGCCGCCAGCTCCTTTTATGTACGCAAAGCCGCCCACGCCGGCGAGTACGCCGTGCAGGGCTTTCTGATCTCCATGGCGGCCGGCAGCTACGGCCTGCGCGTCCGCCGGCGGATCCTCCTGTCCATCCTGGCCGGCCTCTGCTGCGCGGCCATGGACGAGGCCCATCAGATGACCGTGGCGGGCCGGTCCGGCCAGCTGCGGGACGTACTGATCGACGGCGCCGGCCTTCTGTTCGGCGTTCTTCTCTCCCTGCGGGCGGCCGCGGCCGTTCACTGGGGCATGTTCGGGGTCTATATCGCCGCCTTCCTCCATTTCACCCTGCTGGGGAGGATACCCGTGGAGGAGCCGGTCTTCGAGCCCAGGCCCTTCACCGCCCTGCGCCGCAGCATCGCCCTGGACGTGACGCCCATGGAACTCCTGCGGATCCTGGCTTCTGAGGGACCCCGGCAAGCCCTGCGCTATGTGCATCTTCTGCAGACCTGGTCCCTGCGGGGACTGGCCCTCAATATACTGCTTTTCATCCCCATGGGGATCTTCCTGCCGGCCCTGATCCCGGCCCTGCGGGGCAGGACCCGCACCGTCCGCCGGAGAGGGCGGTCCGGCCGCACCCGGGAGCGTGTGGGCTTCCCCTGGCGCGCCTTCCTGGTCTGCATGCTCCTGTCCCTGGCCCTGGAAGTGGTCCAGTACACCACCCGCCTGGGGGCCTTCGACGCCGACGACCTGCTCTGCAACGCCATCGGCGCCTTTATCGGGTGCCTCCTGGATAAATTTTTACAAAATTGTTACAACAGATTAAAAAAGAGTTGAATCCGCCCGTTTTTTCCTCTATAATATAGAAGAAAAATATGGTAGTATGATCGGAAAGTATGTGATAGTAGCAAGACGGGGTACACAATGACTAAAAGAATCCGCAAACTGACTCTCCTTCTGGGACTGAGCGTCATGCTGGCCTTCGGGACCGGCCGCGGCGCTTATGCCGCCGAAGAGCCCGCCGGGACGCAGACGGCCGGGCCGACAGAGGAGCAGGAACAGGGCAATACAGATAATACAGAGAACACAGAGCCGCAGACCGGCGGCGAGAATACGGCGCCGGCGACGGAGACACCCGCTGAGCCCGTGACGGAGACACCTGCGGAGGCGACAGAAGCCGCCGTGGAAGATTCTTCCCAGGGGCAGACAGAGATCCTGCCGGAGGAGGAGACAGCCGGCACGGACCTTACCGAAGGAACGACACAGGCACCGACGGAGGGAACGGAAGAGACGACCGCCGCGGCCCCGCAGACGGAAGACACCGGAAATTCCGGCAGCGGCGAGGGCACGGAGACCGGTACAGAGACTTCCACGGAAGCTACGGAGACCCAGACGACCGTGACCACGGCCGAGCCCGAGACTACGGGAACGACGGAGGTGACAGAGCCCGGCAGCGAGGAGACCACGGAGACCGGCACGACGGATCCCGCCGATCCGCAGGATCCCGGGACAGGGGAGCCTGAGCAGCCCGCTCCCATCGTGAGCGTGCGGGACATGATCCATTTCATCGGGGAGACGGCTGCCGCGCACTCGAGCGATGCTATATTGATCGAGAGCAATGGACGGTTCGGCCTGATCGACGCGTCCAACCCCTCCAACAGCAGTCTCGGTTTCAATGAGAAGGGAATGAACGGGACCGTTCTGGCGGGCTACCTCAAGGAGATCGGCGTCCTGCACTTGGATTTCATCCTCGGCACCCACGCCCATTCCGACCATATCGGAGGCATTCCGGAGCTGGTCAGGGCCCTGAACGCCGAGGGACAGTCCTTTATCGACAGCACGACGGTCTATATCTTCAAGGATTACTCCTATATCAAGAACGAAGAGGTCAAAAAGTGGTATAACGGAGAGCTTGTGACCCGGGCCCGGAAGGCCGTGACCAGCAAGGGAGCCTCCCTTCTGGACGTCAATGCCCCCACGGAAGAGTCGCTGGCGCCTCTGGGAGCCGTCTATGAGACGGACGAGCGGTCCGCCCTGGCCGACCGCATCACCTTCAGCTTCGGCGATTTTGAGATCCGGCTCTTCAACCTCCACAAGCCGTCAGCGGACAATCCGGAGGATATGGCCTACAATAAGCTGGGCAACGAGAATCAGAACAGCATTATCACCTTGGTCACCAAGGCGGCGACGGAGACAGATCCGGAGCGGCGGGTCCTGCTGACAGCGGATATGGAGTCCTCCAACCACCTGGAGCAGGATATGACCGCGCTGATCGCCGAGGAATTCGGAACGGTCGACATTATGAAGGCCGGTCACCACGGTGCCTTCAATGCCGGCAGCAAGGAAGCGCTGGACAACATGCAGCCTTCCATCTATGTCATCAGCAAGACCCTGAAGACAGTCAACGAGCTGCCCAGTTACTACTATCTGACAGATAAGGGGACCGCGATCTACTACCAGAACCAGCAGAAGATGGCTCTGGTCGCCGACCTCACCGGCGGAGAGATCGAGATGAAGAGCTACGGCGTGGCCAGACAGTTCGGCGCCAAGGCCCTGCAGTATGTGCAGACCCAGGGCGGCTTCTACAGCTGGTACGCGGACAAGGTCACCAAGGATTACTACACCTTTTACGTCAATGCCGACGGGACTTTTGCCACCGGATGGAACAAGATCGGCAGCAGCTGGTACTATTTTGACGAGAACGCGCACCTGACCAGAGGCTGGCAGGACATCGACGGCGTCCGTTATTTCATGGATGCCGCTACTGGCGTCATGAAGACCGGCTGGCAGACCATCGGCGGCCAGAAGTATTACTTCAACGGCAGCGGCGCCATGCAGACCGGCTGGCAGCAAATCACTAAGACAGTCATCAAGACCGTCAAGAAGAAGAAAGTCAAGACCAAGGTCACCAATTGGTACTGCTTCGCAGAGGACGGCCACATGCTCAAGGGCTGGCAGCACCGCGGCACGAGCTGGAGCTATCTGAAGAGCGACGGCACGGCAGTCACCGGCAAGCAGACCATCAGCAAGAAGACCTATTACTTCAACGGCGCCGGTGTCATGCGCCAGGGCTCCTTCAAGATAGGGAAGAAGACCTATTTCGCCGGCACGGACGGTGCCGTAGGCAAGGGATGGAAGACCCACAACGGTCTGAAGGCCTACTGCAAGAGCGACGGCACGGTCACCACAGGCCGGGCCAAGATCGGCACCAAATACTATTTCTTCAACGGCAGCGGCATTCTTCGGACCAACGCCTGGGTCAAGATCGGCAAGAATTACTACTATGCCAATGAGAACGGTGCGCAGGTGACCGGCTGGAAGCAGATGAACGGCAACTGGTACTACTTCAAGTCCAGCGGCGTCAGGGCTACCGGCAAGCAGACCATCGGCAAGAAGATCTACTACTTCACCAATGGCGGCATCATGCGGACCGGGTCCTTCACCATCGGCAAGGTGGAATATCTGGTGGGGGATGACGGCGCAGTCTCCTCCGGCTGGAAGGAATTCATCATCCGCAGGGAGCCCGCGGAGACGGAAGAGAACACCGGTACGGATGGCACGGATAGCCTGGCGACCACAGATCCCGCGCTCGACGCCGGGACCGAGGGAAGCATCGTCGGTACGGAAGGCACAGAACCCGCGGCAGACGGGGATATCGTGGAGATCATCCGCAAGTATGTGAAGGCGGACGGCTCCGTGGCCAAGGGCAGCACCAAGATCGGCAGTACCCGGTATATGTTTGACGGTACCGGCAAGCTCCGCGAGGGCTGGGTCAAGTACGGCGGGAAATGGTATTATGCCAGCGACAAGGGCGTGGCCCAGACCGGCTGGATCCGCATCGACGGTAAGACCTATTACTTCAACGCAAGCGGCGCCATGGTCACCGGCAAGCAGACGATCAGCGGCAAGACCTACACCTTTAACTCCTCCGGCGTCCTCACCAAGGGCAAGGCGCCGGCCGTGAAGGCCACCTTCACGACGGAAGAATAGTAATAAAAAAGGGGTTGTCGCATTAGGCATATTAAAACGCATAAAAGATTCCTCGGAGGCACGCTCTCGCTCCGTCGTAAACGCAGCGGATACTATCATTTTTCCATTGCCTGTGGCTCGGAAAAATGAAGTACCGGCGTTTCCGAAGGGCTTCTGAGGAATCTTTTATGCGTATCGATGTGTTATGATGCGATACCCCCCTTTTTTGATATTCGCGAGGAAGGCAATGGATACTGGCTGCCAGATGTCCCTGACTCCGTCCATCAAGTTTCAGGCATCGCCCGTCAGGAAGCGGAAGAGCCGTACAGGCTTGATCACCAGGCGGATGAAGCCGTAGGCCACGAAGAAGATGACCGCGAAGTTGACAGGTATGATGATGAAGGGCGAGCTGACATGCAGCACCCGGACCAGGACCGTGCGCGAGACGGTGAGAAAATAGCCGTTAAAGAGGTAGAGCTGGAGGGAAGCCTGACCGACCTGCTCCAGAAAACGCATGACGGGGGTGCCCGTGCGGCGCAGGACCAGGCTGAGGATGCAGATACCGCCTGTAAGGGCCGCCGCGATGGAAATGATCCGGTGCAGCGGGAAGGAGACCGTCTCCGTGAGGATCTGCCCGCCGACCAGGAGCAGCCAGGCCGGAAGCGTGAAGAGGATCACAGCCGGCCGCCGCAGACCGGCCGCCAGCCGGGCCTGACACGCGGGATCTGTCCGGAATACGTTCTTCAGGGTATAGCCCAGGGCGAAATAGAAGAGATAGAGGACCAGCCGGTCGATGTTGAAGAGGCCGGGCCAGAAGGCGAAGAGCTGCAGGACCGCCACGAGGACCAGGGCATAGTAAGCCCGGGGACGCTCTTCAAAGATGGCGCGGAAGGGCGGGAACACGATAAAGAGCATGAGCATGGTGTAGAGGAACCATACATTCTTACCCGTCAGCAGGGCCAGAAGGGCACCTGAGAAGGACATGGGTTTGTTTACGAAAGAACTGAAGAGAGCATTGGCCAGCGCGTTGCCCAGTCCGAAGGTCAGATAGGGGACCAGGAGACGCCTGGCCTTTTTCGTGATATGGCTATGCCAGCCCCGGAAGGAGAAACAGAAGCCGGAGACGGCAAAAAACAGGGGCAGATGGACAGAGCTGACGAACCAGTGCAGATAATTGCACCAGGGGATGGTGTTGAGATCGATGGGGTAGATGATGATGGCGTGGCCCAGCTGGACCAGGGCAATGGCAATACCCTTGAGGATATCGATTTCCGGAGAAAGTTTTTTCATGGCAGCCTCTCACAGAGCGTTGATTTTCTGTATCATGCTAACATTGAAGCGCCCCCGGTGTCAAAACCCGGGGGCGCCTGATTTACGAAAGCAGGAACATCAGGGGATCAGGAACATGATCCGCCGGATCTTATCCAACGCTTCGGGGACTTCCTGGGTGTAGTTGGCGTCGTTGGGCACCAGGAAGAAGAGCACGCTGCACAGGATGGTGACCATGGCTGCGGCCGTGACGACACCGCGGAAGACGGCGGCGGCGCGCTGGGAGCGGATCCGTTCATAGATGGCCGCGAGGGCGATGAAGGCGGCGATGGCCATGAGCCAGTAGATGTCCATGCGGTAGCGCTCCAGCAGGTAGGGAGACCAGAGAACATCCAGCGTCGAGATGATAAAGGGGAGGGCCAGCAGCATGAGCTGGGTCCCGAACCATTTCTCCCGGTGGGCGCTTTTCACAGAGCCCGGCAGGAAGAGGAGGAAGGAGGCCAGCAGGATGGGGAAGTTGAAATAGGCGCCCCCGAAGCGGAGCCAGGGGAAGGCCCGCTTATAATCCGGCACCCGGAGGAACTGTCTCTGCAGTCCTTTCAGTGTATCCGAGAGGGAGAAGGTCTCCAAGAGGCTTCCGTAGGCGTGCTGGTCGGCCACCGTCATCTGGTAGACCTGTCCGAACTCAAAGGGATTCTCAAAACGGACGTAATTGTAGACCATGAGGCAGGCGGCGACGACGATATAGGGCAGAATGGCATACACCACATGCCGGATGGTGCGGGAGGTCACCTTGCGGGTGCGCAGGAAGGTGATCACCAGCGGGACGGCCAGAAGGTTGGCGACGGCGATCGGCGGCCGGCAGCCGGCGGCCAGGGCGCCGCAGACGCCGCCCAGGAAGGCCCAGAGGCCCTGCAGGGACTCCCGCTGCTCCACGAAGACGGCGCGGAAATAGAAATAGAAGCTCCAGACCATCATGGCGATGGCCGCGACGATGGCGGTACAGTAGAGGGCCGGCGCCGCGGTGGCGTACCAGAGACTCAGGAAGGAGCAGGCCGTGGACAGGACCAGAAGAAGGCCCTGGGTCATGCGGGGGTAGAAGCGTCTCGCGATCAGCCGCAGCAGGGCGAAAAGGCCCAGGACGATGAAGGCCGAGAAGATGGCCGTGGCCTTCCAGGTGACCAGGGAGGTGCCCCGGATGAGCAGGTGGGGCAGGAAGAGGAGCAGGACCGGCACAATGCCGAAGTACAGATAGTACTTGCCCTTATAATAGGCAGAATCCCAGTGGACCTTGACCCCGGCCTCCTTGCGGGCCTCCGGATCGTAGGGATTCTCCATCTCCTCAAGGCGGGGATCCACGTCGTCATAATTGAGATCGATGTGTCCGTCCCGGAGGGCCCGGGCCATGACCTCGTACTGGTTCCGCCATTCCGGGATCTTACCGTTCCAGCGGGATGCCAGCTTCATGGGCCAGACCAGCAGGATGATGGTACCCACAATAAAGACCGCCCTGGCGAGAGCGGTCCAAATGCTGTTTTCAGTCACTGCCCTTTTCTGCAGTCTGCTGTTGGGGCGCAGAAGGATCCAGCCCACTATAGCACAGAGGTAAACCATATGTGTCTCCTCCCGGTGATGTCGCAATAACAAGTAATAAACGCACTCATTTTAGCATGCGCGCCTGCCGGTGTCAAAAAGCAGGCAGGCGCCGCGGACACTCGGGTCACTGTCCTTCCGTGAGGGTGAAGCTGTAGGAAGCGGTGACGGCCCCGGAAGCGTCCTTCTGCCGGCCGTAGATCTCTCCGTCGCACATGCGGGGGACGGTGAGATGGTCGATCACGGCTGCATGAGGGAAGACGGGCGTGTCCGTGCCGGCTGCTGCGGCAGGGGCCAGGGTATCCTCATAGCCGGTCTCCGTGCTCTCGGGCTCTGTGGAATTCTTCCTGAGCAGGTAGATCCCGTCTCCTTCCCGGATCCGGAAGCTGAGAAGGCCGCCGCCCACCTGGGCCAGCATGCTCTGCTTGCTGCAGAAGCGGATCTCCGCGCCGGCTTCCAGGGTCTTGTTGGGAAGATCGTTGTAGGCCTGGGCGCTGGTGTTGAAGAGCTGGTAGCCGCCCAGAGAGACCGGGAGCGTACCGGCATTGTAGAGGGTGACCCAGTCCCGTCCGTCCTTACAGGACACCTCGGAAATGACCAGGGCAGGCGCCTCCGCCTGATGCACATGGGCCTGCACGGTCAGGACAGAACGGCCGGTCCCGGTCTCTGTCTCCGCGGCCATATTCCGCAGGAGTCTCCCCAGATCCAGCTGCAGGCCGTCCGCGGACACAGCGGGGTCGTCGGCGGCAAGTCTGCGGCCGTTGACGGTCCAGCCGTCCCAGAGCATGCCGGGAGCCGGCCGTGCCGTCAGAGTCACCTCGCAGTCTGCGTAATAGCGGCCCTCCGCGGTGCCCTCGCCCGTCAGCTTCCGGGTCCCCCACTGCAGCGTTACGCCCTGGCGGGCGGTGATGCGGTAGGGCAGCAGGCTGCGCAGTGAGACGGAAGTCTCCTGTACCTCCTTCCCGGCCTCGCCGGGCAGGAGCAGGTCCTCCATGAGGCCCCGGAAGATCTCTTCCCGCTCTTCGATGCCCTGCCGGCGTCCCTCCGCGTTCTGGTCCAGGGCTTCCAGCTGCTCGGCGTCGGCCAGATCCAGGGCCTGCAGCTGCTGCCGGTATTCCCGGTAGATCTCATCATAGGTATCCAGCAGGTAGGATGTGCGGAAGGTGGTATCCAGGAGGTCGCAGACCACGGTCTCGAAGCGGCGGCGGTAGTAATCACTCTTCATGAGGGTGGAGAAGATACCGTCCTCCTCCTCCATAAGGGCGGAGAGGATCTCCGTCTGAAAGAGGACGTTGTTCCTGGCACCCATGTAGATATTGTCCAGATCAAAGAGGAGGAAACGGATCCGTCCGTCCGCGTAGGGATTGTCCGCCGGGGATATGTACCCCGCGCTGCCGCTGCCCTCCAGCCCGGGAAGGTAGCGCCAGGCCTCGGTATTTTTAGCCGGCCAGTCACGGTTATCGGACAGGATCTCCACGGCGTAATAGAGGAGCAGGTCGTCCATATCCACGGCAGCCTCCAGGGCCTGTCTGCCGGCTTCTGTCTGCAGATCTCCCCGAAAGAGCCCGCGCACGCCCATGGCGGAGAGGATCTCCTCGTCGGAGCCCTTGACCGTCTCGACGGCGTCGCCCTCCGGAAGAGAGAAGCGGCGGGCCAGCCAGCCGCCTGTATAGTTGGGCTGGAGATCCGCCAGACTGTGGATCTCCTCGTTGATCAGGACCAGGGCACGGCGGTTGGTGGCCACGCCGGCAAGACCGCTCTCCGCCGCGATGCGGGAGAAGAAGGCGGTCTGAATATCCCGGTAGATCTGGGTCATGGAGCGCAGACGGAGCTTGCGGTACTCCGTGACATAGGAGTGGACGTCCTCCTCGCCGGGGGTGAAGAGATTGAGGGAGAAGCGGGGATCCTCCAGGGCGGCATCGGCAGTCGACGCCGCATCCGCTGTCTCCCGGTCCTCGGAAGAATCCGCCTCTGTCAGGGAGGGAATGGCCCCGGCGATGCCCTCTGCCCAGGCCTGGGTGTATACGCTGCCCGAGGTCACCACCAGGGAGACGGGGGCGCGGCGGCGGGAAATGTTGCCGGAAACGGCCAGACCGGCCGGCTGCTGCAGAAGGAGAGAGCCTTCGGGGGAGAAGACGGACAGATGCACGGCCCGTACCCACTCCGGCCCCTCCTGGGACCAGTTGCCGATGCCCTCCGGGTTGGGAGCCTCCGGATCTGCCTCCCGGCGCTCCAGGGCGGCATCGTGCAGGGCGCCGTCCGCCAGGATCCCGGTCTCATAGTCGTACAGAGCCTCCTCCGGGGCGGTGACGGCCACGGTGTACATGTCCTGCAGGGCCGCGTAGGCCTCGGCGTCCCGGGCCAGAAGATAGTAGCGGGTCTGGACGTCGCTGCACTCTCCCTGCCAGCAGACGCAGGCCTTCATGGTCACCATGGTCACGGCGGCGGTGTCCGCCGACAGATGGACGGGGGCAAAATATCTCTCCGTGCTGCCCTGTCCTTCCGGCGCGTCTTCCGGACCGTTCGAAGGATCTCCGGCAGGGGAGAGCGCCTCCGGCACAGGGTCCGTACCGTCCAAGGTATAGTAGATCCGGGCATCCTCCGGCAGCTCCTCCTGCATGGTGAGGGCCACGTCTATCGCTCCCTCGTACACGCCGTCGGGCTCGCTGAAGGTGACAGCGTCCCCTTCCAGATGAGACAGTACGGCCTTCAGGGTCCCGTAATCCTGCTCCCAGTAGTAGACAACAGCCCTGTACAGAAGAGCTCCGAACAGGGCTATGAGAAGAGGCGTCAGGATGATCTTGACGATCCTCAGGCGATTCAGTTTTCTGCGCACATATTCATTCATGCTGTGATATCCGACCTGCTGTGCGGTGTCAGCCGATGGCGTCTCCGCTCTCCGAGATCCAGTTGACGCTCTCGACACCTTCTACGCTGTTGACGGCCTCTGCCAGACGGAGGGTGAGATCCTTGCGGGCGCGGACCTCGATGATGAGCTCCGTGTGATCATCCGCCCGGCTGGCACTGCGGATCCGGCTGGAGTGGACGAAGGGCTTCATCCGCCTTGTCAGGTCGGTGTTGTCGATGGGCGTGCGGCCGCCCCGGACCACCACCAGATACTTGTTGCGGCCCGCGGGAACGATGCTGCCCAGCATCAGGACGATGCCGATGCAGAGGGTCGTGATCAGGGCCAGCTGGTTGTTCTGGGAGCCGACGCAGAGACCCTCGGCGATAGCCCAGAAGATGAAGACCGTGTCGCGGCTGTCCTTGACGGCCGTGCGAAAACGGACGATAGACAGGGCGCCGACCATACCCAGAGAGATGACGATGTTGCTGCTGATCATCAGCATGATGACGACGGCGATCAGCAGGATCACCACCAGGGACTGGTTGAAGCGCCGGTTGTAGGAGATGCCGCGGTAGGTGACCCAGTAGGTCAGATAGATCATGAGACCGATCACCAGGCCGGAGGCCAGGGTGATCAGGAGGTCGCGGACACCGAAGTTGGCGCTGTTGGTATAGAAGTATTCGAAGATCTGTTCTTTGGTCATGGCGATATGTCTTTCCTGTGGGCGGGTGGCTGCGCCGCGGCGGATCCGCGGGTGCTGTTACAGCATGTACTCATAAAAGGCCGGCCGGCTGAGCATGTACTTGCTGGCGGCGGTCTGGGTCAGGTGGAAGGGCTGCAGGGCCCGGGATATGAAGCCCGGGAGCTGTCCGCTGAACTTGACCTCCAGGATGACCCGGTCCTCCAGATAGGCTTCCGGATAGCAGCTGTAAAGGGAGTCCGTGTCAAAAAGATCGAAGTTCGATTCGGAGCAGCGGATATGACTGTCCAGGGTGAGGCGCACGTCTCCGTAGGGGTAGACGAAAGCCAGCCGCCTGTACTCCACCATGGTCACCGGGCGGTAGCAGCCCAGGGTCATGGCCGTATAGAAGCGGACGGCCTTGCGGGCCGAACCGGTGGCTTCCCGGACGGCGGCCTTCTCGCCGTGGCCCATATAGCGGGTCAGGGCGCTGTAGTCACAGTTCATGAGCCTTGTGGCGGCCTGGTGGGAGACCGGCAGGCCCAGCTTGCGCTGGAGGACGCCCTTCTTCTCCTTCATTTCCAGACGGCAGGGGCTCCTGCCCGGCGCGTAGGTGCGCAGGCGGATCTTGCGCCGGACAGGATCTCCGTCCAGCTTGGTGATGAAATCCCGGCTCTCCAGTGTGTCGAAATAGAGGCTTCTCACGGGATAGGGTCCCTCCGCGCAGTGCACATCCCGCGCCAGCGCCGTGTCCAGGCGCCGCGCGAGAAGGAGCGCTTCCTCCGCGGAGAGGATGTATTTATTTTCTGTGCGTATGATATCCAGGTTCACGGGTCAGTCCATTTCCCGGGGCTGCCGCGGCGCCTCCGGTCAGTCAGAGATCAGAGCTTCTTGAAGTAGGCGTCGATGCCGTCGGCCATGCCCTTGACCATCTTGGTCTGGTAGGCGGAGGTGGCCATCTTCTTGTCCTCGGCGGCATTGGTCATGTATCCCAGCTCGATCAGGGTGGTGGGCACCTTGGACCAGTTATTGCCGGTCATGGAATCGGTCTCCCAGACATATTCCTTTCTGCAGCCCGTGGCCTTGACATAGGAATCCAGGACACAGGAGGAGAGGAGCTTGGACTTGGCGTACATGTTCTTGATGTAGGGATTGTTCTTGGTGATGCAGATGGTCATGGCGCCCGTGGCGCTCTTGTTGGTGCTGCCGTTGGCATGGACGCGGATGAAGACGTCGGCCTTCTTGTCGTTGGCCACCTTGGCCCGGTCGATGCAGCTGTGGGCGGAGGAGGAATCGGAGCGGGTCAGGTAGACCTCGTAGCCCCTCTTCTCCAGCTCGGCCTTGAGCTTGACGGATACGGTCAGGACCAGCTCGTACTCGTAGATCCTGGTGGCGACGCCGCGGGTGCCGATGGCATCGGCGGCCTTCATGCTCTTGGAGCCGGGACCCAGGGGCACGGAGCCTCCGGGCATTCTGGCGGAGTGGCCGGGATCGATGACGATGATCTTCTTCTTTACAGCAGGTCTGGCCGCTTCTGCCTCTGCCGCGGCGGCGGCAGCCTCCTCGGCGGGCTCCGTCAGGGCGCCGTCTTCCGCGAAGACGTAGTCCTTGCCGTCGATCGTCTGGGCGCCGGAGACCATGACACCGTCGGTACCGAAGTAATATTTCTTGCCGTCCCTGGTATACCAGCCGGTCTTCATCACGCCGCTGGTACCGAAGCAGTACTTCTTGTCCTCCAGGGTGAGCCAGCCGGTCTGCATGGCGCCGCTGGCCTGCATGTAGTAGGTCTTGCCCTTGACAGTGATCCAGCCTGTCAGCATATGGCCGTCCGCGGGATCCAGATAGTACCAGACCTTCTTGACCTTGATCCAGCCGGTCTGCATGGCATAGCTGGAGGTGTTCATGTAATACCACTTGCCGGATCTCTGGTGCCAGCCCTTGAGGGCGTAGCCGCTCTTATTGAAGAGGTACCACTTGCCGGAGACCTTGAGCCAGCGGTTCTTGACAGCCTTTCCGTTCTTATAATAAAGCCAGTGCCTCTTGGAATCCTTCTGCCAGCCTCTCCTGACGGCGGCGGCCTCCGCCTCGACAGGATCCAGAGCGCCGGTCAGCTCAGCCAGGGCGCTGCCGTCTGTCTCGACGCCGACGACACTAAGGCCGGCCTCCAGGGCCGCGCCGGCCACGGATCCCAGACCCGTAACCGTCAGCAGCAGGGTGCAGACCAGCACAGTAAACAAATTGCGTAAAGATTTCTTCACACTTTCAGAATACTTATTCATAATCGACCTCTCCTCAGGACTGGCTCAAAATATGAGAAAACAGCCCTTTTCGAATCCTCCCTCGGGGAGAAGGCGCTCCCCGTCGCTGTCCCTATAGTAGCATAAAAGAGGAGTGTTGAGAAGAGAAATATTACAAAAATTTTAACTAAATTACAGAATTGTGGTAGAATGCGTAGGACAGCTTCATTTACTTTTGACTGGAAATACGTTACTGTTAGTAAGTCCTGAGGGCCTGCGCGCCCGGGACAGAATGAGTTCAGCGCGGTTCGAGGGAGGCCATTTATGTCCGTGATTCTGATCGGCATGCCCGCGTCGGGCAAGAGCACCGCCGGTGTCATCCTGGCCAAGGTGCTGGGACTGGATTATATGGATACGGACCTGCTCATACAGCGCATGGCCGGACAGCGTCTGCACGCGATCATTGAGGAGCGGGGCGTTGACGGTTTTCTCGAACTTGAAGAAGAGGCCTGCCTCCGCATCGGGCAGGACCCTGCGGCAGGCGGAAGCGGCGCGGTCATCGCCACCGGCGGCAGTGCCGTCTACAGCGAGGCGGCCGTGCGGCATCTGCGGTCCCTGGGCACGGTGATCTATCTGCAGGTGCCCTATCCGGTGCTTCAGCGCCGGCTGCGCAATATCCGGCAGCGGGGCGTGGTCCTGCGGGAGGGGCAGTCGCTGCGGGACCTCTATGAGGAGAGAGTGCCGCTTTATGAGCGTTATGCGGACATCACCATCCCGGAAGAGGCGGACGGCACCGCCGAGGACACCGTGGACAGGATATGCGCGGCCCTGGAAGGAGCATCAGGAGGGCCGTCAGAAGAAGCTTCAGAAGGATCGTCGGAAGGCCGCGTCTGAAGGAGGGAAGGCAGATATGGGCTGCAGAGAAGTCTATGAAGAGTGCTATCACAGGGCGCCGGAGGCGGTCGCCTTCTGTCCCTACCGGATCTCCCCCCTCGGGGCCCACATCGACCATCAGAACGGGAAGATCAACGGGCTGGCCATCAACAAGGGGATCCACATCGCCTACAGCCGCAAGGAGAACGGCGTGGTGGAGCTGCAGTCCATGAACTTCCCCAAGAGGGCCCAGTTTCACGTAAATGCTGTCCCCGACCGTAAGGTGGGGGACTGGGCGGACCATATGCGGGGCGCCGCCAGGATCCTGGGGGAGAAATATCCCCTGCGCTGCGGCGTGAGCGCCGTCATCGAGGGGACGCTGCCCATCGGCGGTCTGTCCTCCTCCGCGGCCGTGATCATCGCCTTCCTGACGGCCCTGGCCCGGGTCAACGGGATCACCCTGCGGCCCTGGGAGACCATCCGGATGGCCAAGGCGGCGGAGAACGAGTACGTGGGCGTCAGCTGCGGCAAGCTGGACCAGAGCTGCGAGGTGCTGTGCCGCCAGGACCAGCTCCTCTATCTGGACTGCGCGGACGACAGCTATCAGCTGATCCCCGCCAACCCCGCCATGAAGCCCTTCCGGATCGCGATCCTCTTCAGCGGCCTGGAAAGGTCCCTGGCCAACAGCGCCTATAATCTGCGGGCGGACGAGTGCCGTGCCGCCGCCTACAGTCTGCTGGCCTATGCCGGGAGAGACTACGGAAAGTTCGCCGATACCTGTCTGCGGGCGGTGCCCTATGAGGTCTACGAGGCCTACCGCGACAGGCTGCCGGACAATTTCCGCAAGCGGGCGGACCACTATTTCGGAGAGTATGCCAGGGCGGAGCAGGGCGCGGAGGCCTGGCGGGCCGGCGACCTGGAAACCTACGGAAGGCTCGTTTTCGAGAGCGGGCGCAGCTCCATCGTGAACTATGAGTGCGGCTGTCCGGAGCTGATCACCCTCTACGAGCTGATGACGGAGACAGAGGGCATTTACGGAGGACGCTTCAGCGGAGCGGGCTTCAAGGGCTGCTGCATGGCCCTGGTGGACCCGGACCGGACGGAGGCCATAGAGGAGAAGATCACCAGGCAGTACCTGCAGACCTATCCCGGGCTGACGGGCCGGTACAGCTTCCATCTCTGCGACAGCGCCGACGGCATCGCGCTGTGACCGCGCGGGCTGTCATGCCTGACAGAGGAGTAAAGATATGAAATGTCTGATTCTTGCCGCCGGATACGCCACCCGGCTGTATCCGCTGACGGAGAACTATCCCAAGCCCCTCCTGCCTGTGGCGGGCCGGCCGATCCTGGAATGGCTGGTGGAGGACCTGGCGCCCATGATCGATGAGTTCGCCGTGATCTCCAACCACCGCTACGCGGACCACTTCCGGACCTGGGCCCGGACCCGGCCCCAGAAGATCACCGTCCTGGATGACGGGACGACGACCAATGAGGGCAGGCTGGGAGCGGTCAGAGACATCCTGTTCGCGGCCCGGGAGCTGGGCCTGGTAGATCCCGCGGGGACGGTCGGCGGGGAGGACGGCTGCCTGGTCATGGCCGGGGACAATGTCCTGGATTTCAGTCTGCGGGACTTCGTCCTGTATGCCCGGGAGACGGGGACCAGCTGTGTCATGTGCCACCCGGAGACATCCCTGGCGGCCCTGCGAAGGACCGCTGTGATCACCGTCGCGGAGGGCGGGCTGATCACCTCCTATGAGGAGAAGCCCCGGGAGCCCAAAGGACAGCTGGCGGTACCGCCCTTCTATTATTATCGGAAAGAGGATCTGCGGCGGATCCCGGAAGCCCTGGAGGCCGGCTGCGGAACGGACGCGCCCGGGAGTCTGGCGGCCTGGCTCAGCGCGCGGACACCGGTCCATGCCTGGGTGATGCCGGGCAGGCGCTACGATATCGGTGACCGGGAGAGCTATGAGCGCGTCTGCGCGCAGTATCGCGGAAAGACAGTATAAGCGGACCAGAGGCAGTATATGGGGCACGGAACTGTCTTTTCTCATAAGAATATGGCATAATGGAGAAGAGGCACCGAAATGGACATAACAGGCAAGACACGGGTAGAACCGGACGGAGGGGCTGTCCTGGTAACGGGATCACCGGGATTCATCGGTGCGGCCCTGGTAAGGCGGCTCCTTAAGGAAATGAAGAGCGGCACCATCGTCAGCCTGGACAGCCTCAACGATTATTATGAGGTGAGTCTCAAGGAATGGCGGCTGGCCCAGATCGAAAAGGCGGCGGAGACGTCGCCCGTAAAGCATGTCTTCGTGCAGGGCTCTATCGCGGACAAGGCACTGGTGGAGGACCTCTTCCGGACCTACCGTTTCCGCGTGGTGGTGAATCTGGCCGCCCAGGCGGGGGTGCGCTACAGCATCGACCATCCGGACGTCTACATGGAGTCCAATATCATGGGCTTCTACAATATTCTGGAGGCCTGCCGGCACTATCCGGTGGAGCACCTGGTCTACGCGTCCTCCTCCTCGGTCTACGGCGGCAATAAAAAAGTCCCCTTCAGTACAGAGGACAGGGTCGATCATCCGGTCAGCCTCTACGCCGCCACCAAGAAGGCGGATGAGCTGATGGCGCATGTCTATGCGGGGCTCTACGACATCCCCTGCACGGGACTGCGGTTCTTCACGGTCTACGGACCGGCCGGAAGACCGGATATGTTCTATTATTCCGCCGCCCGGACCCTGTGCGCGGACGGCACGATCCGGATCTTCAATTACGGGGAATGTGAGAGAGACTTCACCTACATCGACGACATCGTCGAGGGCATATACCGGGTGATGCGGGGCGCGCCGGAGAGGCGCACCGGGGCAGACGGTCTGCCCGTGCCGCCCTATGCCGTTTACAATATCGGGGGCGGACAGCCGGAGAATCTTCTGGAGTTCGTACGTGTTCTGCAGGAGGAGCTGGTGGCGGCAGGCGTGCTGCCGGAGGGCTATGATTTCGAGGCCCACAGGGAACTGGTGGGCATGCAGCCCGGCGATGTGCCCAGGACCTGGGCGGATTCGGAGGCCCTGGAGAGAGATTACGGCTTCACGCCGCGTATCGGGATCCGGGAGGGACTTAGGGCCTTCTCCCGGTGGTACAAGACATACTACGGATAAGGGCAGCCGCCCGACAGCCCGGTTCAGGCTGTCACGCGCGGCTCTTCCTGGGCGGTGCGGTCCAGCATGACCACATAGCCGCAGAAGAGGTAGAAGACCGGTGTCGTGGTGTATTCCCGCAGGACCGTGAAGCATTCCATCATATCGATGGCGGTCAGGCAGAGAATGAGCATGGGAACGGCCCAGGCATTGCGGATGACATACTTCCTGCGGGTGAACAGAAGCCGCAGGCACCGGAAGGCGATGAAGCCGAGGAAGACGGTATAAGCCAGCATGGCGGGCACGCCGAAGGCGCAGGCCATCTGCAGGAACATGTTGTGGCAGTGCGGTATCGAGGACTTGGGATACTGCCCCATGGAATAGAGGAGGGTCTTGACCTTGGCGGGGGTGACGCCTGTCAGGAAACGGAAGGGACTGGAAGTGATCAGCATGACGGCAGCCCGCCAGATCAGGGTCCGGCCGCTGACGTCGGTGATGTCGCGGGCCACGTCCTCCACGGATTCTGTATAGTGGGTCACCTCGTTGAGAGTGACAAAAATAAGATCGCGGAGCTTGAAGTAGAGGACGCAGAAGCACAGGGCGACGGCAAGACCGCCCAGGATCCGCGGCAGGGAGAGACCCTTCCGGTCCTTCTGACCGCCCCGGAAGACCAGCATGAAGAGGGTGCAGGCGAACATGAGGGCCGACCCGATCAGACTGGTGCGGGAATTGGACAGAAGGATGACCGTCACATGGACCAGCAGGGCCGGCAGATAGAGCCAGCGGAGCCGGGAAGTGAGGTTGGCCAGCATATAGATGCAGATCCCGGCCATAAGACAGGCATAGACGCCGGTGGCGTTTCTGTTGAGTCCGATGGACAGGGAGTAGCTGGAGGTCATCCGGAGGACCTTCTCGGTGGCTGGGAAGGTGTAATCCGTCATCGTCTGATACTGCCACAGCGCCCACATGGAGAAAAGGGTGTAGGACGCGGCCAGGGGATGGAGCATGGCCCGGAAGACCTTGGCGGCCTTCTGGGGACCCAGCACGGCCGGCATGGGGAAGAGGATCAGACAGTTGAGGGCATGCAGGAAGATCCTGCGGGCATTGAGATCGAAATAGTCCTCTCCGCCCTTCATCTGGCGGAGGGTACAGATCAGCAGATACCACAGGAGCAGGCCGAACATATAATAATACTCATAGGAGCGCATGCGGCCGAGGGCCTGACGGACGCGGCCGAGGGTCCCGGGGAACACCAGGGCCGTTATGAGAAGATAGAGGACCAGCAGGGCGAGCAGGACCAGGCCGGCGTTCATCTCCGCGTCCCAGAGAGGACGGATGGGGATGACTACCTGGAAGAGCAGCAGGAGCATATGAAATTCAGCCAGCGCCAGAGCGCCGGCGGCCAGCAGCTGTTCATAGAGAACCTGAAAACGGACGGGCTGTCCCTGGGTGGTTTCTTTCATACGGACTCCTGTGAAAAGGCGATTTCCTGTGGTCTTCTGAAAAAGCATACGGCCTTGAACGATACGTTGTCAAGGCCGGCCGGACACATCAGAAAGGGGAAGAAGTGTACAGAAAATTCGGAAAGAGATTCCTGGATATCCTGCTGTCGGTCATCGTGTGCGTGATCCTGGCGCCGGTCTATCTCATCACCGGTCTGGCCATCCGGATAGAATCCGGCAAGCCGGTGATCTTCCGCCAGAAGCGCCTGGGCCTGGGCGGCCGGGAGTTCGAGATCTATAAATTCAGATCCATGGTGCAGAACGCCGAGCACACAGGTTCCGGCGTCTACAGCGGCAAGGGAGACGCCAGGGTCACAAAGGTGGGGCGGATCATCCGCGCGACCTCCATCGACGAGCTCCCGCAGGCCGTGAACATTCTCAAGGGAGACATGAGCTTCATAGGTCCCCGCCCGCCGCTGACCTACCACCCCTGGCCCATAGAGGAGTATACGCCGGAGCAGAAGAGGATGTTCGACGTACGCCCCGGGATCACCGGATGGGCGCAGGTCCACGGCCGGAAGGCGGTGGAGTGGCACAAAAGGATCGAGATGAATGTCTGGTATGTGGACCACCTCTCCTTCCTTCTCGACCTGAAGATCTTCTTCATGACCATCTTCAAGGTTCTCGTCAATGCCGACAATGAGAACAAAGGAGCCACGCTGCAGCAGCCCAAAGCCTAAAGCCTTAAGCTAAAAG
>DGGX01000015.1 GCA_002392385.1 Lachnospiraceae bacterium UBA3863 | reverse complement strand
CTTGCGCGTGGTGCGCTGGATATTCGCGAAGTTGACAAAGATCCCCTGCGCGGTCTCGGGGCGCAGATACAGCTCCGCCTTGGTGTCCTCGGTGACCCCTTGGAGGGTCTTGAACATCAGGTTGAACTGACGGATGTCGGTCCAGCGGTGCTTGCCGCAGCTGGGGCAGGGAACCTCGAACTTGTTGATGAAGCTCATCATCTCGTCGTTGGTCCAGCCGTCTACGCTGCCGTCGAGGGTCATGTCATGCTCCGCGGCATAGTCCTCGATCAGCTTGTCGGCGCGGAAACGCTCGCCGCAGCTCTTGCAGTCCATGAGCGGGTCGGAGAAGCTCTTCAGATGGCCGCTGGCCACCCAGGTGCGGGGATTCATAAGGATAGCGCAGTCAACGCCCACGTTCTCCGGGCTCTCCTGCACGAACTTCTGCCACCACGCCTTCTTAACGTTATTCTTGAGCTCCACGCCCAGGTTGCCGTAGTCCCAGGTATTGGCCAGACCGCCGTAGATCTGGGAACCGGGATAAATAAAACCTCTGGCATTCGCCAGAGCAACGATCTTGTCCATAGTTTTTTCCATGACGTGTGCTCCTTTTTACAGTCAATTGTCCGATGCCTGCGCAATTTCATTATTATAATGTAGAGAATTGCTTTTTTCAACTGTTCCCTACACCATCTGTCATCATTTCCAGTATGGCCAGACTGGAGAAATCATGCTCTAACGAGCGGCGGATCACCCTGCGGGACCAGGCTTCCAGGTCCGTCAGGGCCTCCTCCGCCAGGCCGATGCCGAAAAGGCCCTTGTTGGGTGAGGTCTCGATGTGAGACAGGGCCTGCATGGCGGCCGGATGGAGCCTCTCCCCCTCGCCCAGGCCCGGGTATTCTCCCTGGAGGATCACTGTCCGGATCTCGAAGATGCAGCGGGTCAGGCGGGGGGACAGCCTGGGGCTGCGCAGGGCCTGCAGGGCCTGGTAGAGAAGGAGGAGCTGGGCCGAACCGTCCTGGTTCTCCCGGCTCACATACTCGGAGACCTCCGTGAAATAGGAGGCGTAGCAGGCGGCCAGCACGTCCGCCCGCAGTTCCTGGAAATACTCGTCGATCCGGGCCTCCAGAAGCAGGTAGGAGGATCTGCCGGCAAACAGCCGGAATCTCCCGAAGGCAAAAGGAGAAGCGGGTCCCATCAGAGGACTCCCCGGCTTCCTGGCCCCCCTGGCGAAGGCACTGATCCTGCCCTTCTCCCTGGTCAGCAGCACCACCCGCCGGTCATACTCACCGGCCGGCGTACTACGGAGGACCATGCCGGTCACTTCCTCGTAACTGTTCCCGCTCTCTCTGCTCAACGGAGCTCCTTCATGTCATAGCCGAAGCTTTTCAGCTGCAGGTCGCTGTCCTTCCAGTCTTTTCTCACCTTCACGAAGAGCTTGAGATTGACCTGGGTCTGCAGCAGTTCTTCTATATCCTTACGCGCTGCCGTACCGATCTTGCCCAGCATGGCGCCGCCCCTGCCGATGATGATGCCCTTGTGCGAATTCTTCTCACAGATCACGGAAGCTTCGATATCGCAGATCTCTCTGCCGTCCTTACGCTTCCTGTATTTGAACTGCTCCACCGTCACGGCGATCCCGTGAGGCACCTCCTCCTGCAGGAGACGCAGGGCCTTCTCGCGGATCATTTCCGCAGCGATCTCCCGCTCCGTCTCCGTGGTGACGGTATCCTCGTCGTAGAAGGGCTGGCCAACAGGAAGATAACGGAAGATGCAGTCCATGAGCTCCTCCACGCCCTCTCCGGTCCTGGCGCTGACCGGCAGGATCTCGGCGTAGCGCCCGGGGGCCTCCTCCCCTTCCTCGGCGGAAAGGTCCGTATAGGCCGCCATGACCGGCAGCAGGGCCTCCTTTTTGACCGTATCGGTCTTGTTGATGACCAGAAGGACCGGCGTGGAGACCTCTCTCAGCAGGGCGGCGATGGCCTTCTCGTCCTCCGATACCTTGGCGGCCGGGGTCACCAGCCACAGGATCAGATCCACTTCCTTGAGGGTGCCCAGGGCGGCCCTGTACATATATTCGCCCAGCCGGTTGGGGGCCTTGTAGATGCCCGGCGTGTCAAGAAAGACGATCTGCCCTCTCTCCTCCGTGCAGACCGTCCGGACCCTCTTCCTGGTGGTCTGCGGCTTGTAGGACGTGATGGCGATCTTCTGCCCGATCAGCCGGTTCATGAGGGTGGACTTGCCCACGTTGGGCCTTCCTATGATGGTGACAAAACCAGCCCTGGTCTCCCTCTTGTCACCTGTTTCCATATCCATGGTCTCCCGCGGATCTGCCAATGCTGCCTCCTGTTCTCAAAACAGCTTCTCTATGCTGTTAAACAATACTTCGTTCTCTCTGATCTTGTTCTCCGATCCCACCACACAGAAGGCGCCGGTCTCCATGACGGCGTCCAGATAATCTGCCAGCCCGCGAAGGGTATCGGGCGTACAGTCGAGGATCTCATCCCGCTCCTTCTGGAAATCCTCCGCCGTATCTCCCTGCAGATAGGCATAAAGGGAGTAGACGCCAAGGACAGCCGGGTTCATGGGCTGGTCCAGGTCGGAGATGGTACCGATGATGAGCCTTGTCAGCTCCTCCTCATCCGGCACATTGTTCCTGACAAAATCAGCGGCCGCCTCAAAGACCTTCTCCGTAGAGACAAGGTGAGGATCCCGGTAAGAGACCATGTAGGCGACTCCGCTCTTGCTGAAGCCGCTCATGCAGCCGTAGGCCCCGCCCTTCTCTCTGACCTGGGGCCACAGATAGTTGTAGGCCAGATGGACGCGCAGGACTCTGAGGGCGCCGGTATAAGGCCTTTCCGGGCTCTCGAAGATACCGGCGCGGCAGACGAACTGCACCTGTCCCGGCGTGATATAGGCCTTTTTCTTCTCTCCCAGGGCGGGACGGAAGCAGCCCTTTTCTGTCTCCTCTGTATGCAGGGCCTCTGTCCAGGCCGGCAGGAGGCCGCGGACACGCGCCAGATCCTCCGCGGAGGCTGAGCAGTCCACCAGCAGGTTCTCCGGCCGCAGCAGGCAGCGGAGGGTCTCCTCCATGTCCGCGCGCAGGTCCGCCAGACTCCGGTCGCGCAGGTCCTCGTCATCCGAGAGGATCCTGTTGCACAGGCCGTCCAGGTTGCGGAAGGCCAGGTGGCCGTTCAGAAGATCCGACAGGGCGGATATCTCACGGAAGGAGGACGAGGCCTTGACAGAAGCCGTGTTATGCCCTGAGGACATGAACATGTACCTCTGTCCCGCGCGTTCCTCCTCCAGGACCTCGCAGATCCGTCCCCCGTCCTCGAACCGGGTCGTCAGACCGATCTCCCGGGTCAGCTCCAGCAGGTCCTCCAGGGAGCCGGAGAAGCACTTGCCGGACAGGATGAAATAGGAGGTATAGCCTCTCTTATAGGCCGGATTTGGGAAAACGTCCGAGCTCACGTTCATGCCGCCGGTCCGGATATGGATCTCCTGATCCAGCTCGGCATAGGAATAATGGGCCGTGTCCAGGGTCCCCAGAAGGGTCTTGAGGACCGGGACGCAGGGATAGAGCCGCTCCGGCAGGTTTTCCATATCGAAGAGGAACCGGAGATAGATGATGCCGTTAGTATCCAGCTCGTGAGCCAGAAGGCGGATGCCATTCTCTTCAAAGAGTCTGTTGACAGGGGCCTGGGCCTCTCTGCGCAGTTCCTCTCTCTTCAGGCTCGGAATGGAGGCAATGGCCTCCGGGCTGTCTTCCTTCTGCTGCCAGCGCCGCAGAGACTCCTCCTCCTCAGCCACTCGTTTCAAGTCTTCCTGGGTGAAGGAAGCCGCCTTGTCCCTGAGCTTCTGCCTGAGGAGGTTCTCCATGCGGACCGCAAGGCCCTTCTCGGGACGCAGGATCAGGAGGCTGGCGTGGACCGGGTCCAGGAGACAGCGGCGGATGAGATCCTCAAAATAGCCATTCTCCATGTCCTTGCGGAGTTCTTCGTAATAGTGGCAGATATTGAGGCCCCGCCAGGGATCGTCCTCATGGTAGAGCCAGGTCTCCATGGCGGCCAGTCCGTAGATCAGACCCTTGGGCGTGGTCCCGTAGTTGGCCTCCCGGAAACGGAATTCGAAATAGGAAATACCGGCCAGCAGAGCCTTCCGGTCGATGCCCCGGTCCGCCAGCGCCGTCAGGGTCTCCCGGATGACCTGGAGGAACTCCTCCTGCCTCTCCGGATCCGTATTCTGCGCCACGATCGAGTAGACCGGCTGTCTCAGCTCTGTGTCCACGGACGTCATGATGTTCTCGCCGATCCCGCGTTCCCGCAGGGCCTGCTTGAGAGGGGCGCCCTCCGCGCTCCCCAGCACATAGTCCAGGACCTGCAGACCCACGGCCGTCTTCTCGTCCAGTGTGTCCTGGCCCAGGCATATGTTCAGTGCCAGATAGGTCTTGCCCTCCGTATCCTCGTCTTCCATGATGGAATAGCTGCGCTCAGCCACCGCCATATGGTCGAAGGGCGGCTCTACCGGGATCGTGGAGTCGATAACGAGTCTGTCGAACCTGGACAGGTACTCCCTGTCCATGAAGTCCAGACGCTCCGCCATGTCCATATCGCCGTAGAGGACGATGAAGCTGTTGGATGGATGATAGTATCTGCGGTGGAAATCCAGATAGGCCTCATAGGTCAGCTCCGGGATCACCTCCGGGTCGCCCCCGGACTCCACCGCGTAGGGCGTATGGGGAAAGAGTGTCGCGTAGATCTCCCTTCCCAGCACATCCTCCGGCGAGGACAGGGCTCCCTTCATCTCGTTGTAGACGACGCCGTTGACCTTGAGCTCCCCCGTGGCGGGGTCGATCTCGTAGTGCCATCCCTCCTGCCGGAAGATATTCTCTTCCCGGTAGATGTTTGGATAGAATACCGCGTCCAGATACACATGCATCAGGTTGCGGAAATCCTGGTCATTGCAGCTGGCACAGGGATAGACCGTCCTGTCCGGATAGGTCATGGCGTTGAGGAAGGTCTTGAGAGAGCTCTTGACCAGAAGCTTGAAGGGGTCCCGCAGAGGGAACTTCTCGGATCCGCACAGCACCGTGTGCTCAATGATGTGGGCCACGCCGGTGGAGTCCGCGGGCGGTGTCCGGAAGCCGATGCTGAAGACCTTATTGGTATCGCTGCAGGGCATCAGCAGCACTCTGGCGCCAGTCCTGCGGTGGCGCAGCAGGTGTCCTGTGACGCCCAGGTCGGGAAGCGGCCTCTCCTGTACCTCCTCATAGGCGGCCGGGATCTGTGAAGGAAGGAATTCTGTGTACTCTTTATCGGGCATATAGACCTCTCAGCGTTTGGACTTATCGTAAACCTCTCCCAGCGCCCTGGGGGAATGATTGTGTTTGGACAGGAAGATCAGCAGGAGCAGGGTCAGGACATAGGGAAGGATCATGACCAGGTCCTGATAGGCCGACGGATATCCCAGGTACATGACCAGCTGATAGCCGGCGCTTTTGGCCATGCCGAATACCAGACAGGCGCCCAGGGTGGGCAGGATCGTCCAGTTGCCGAAGATCAGGGCCGCGATGGACAGGTAGCCATAGCCCACAAAGAAGCCCGACGAGAACTTGGCGGAAATGGAATAGGCGAAGGCCATGCCCGCGATGCCGGACAGGGCGCCGGACATCATGACGGCAAAATAGCGGATCCTTGCCACGTCCATACCGGCCGCGTCCACCGCGTGGGGGTTGTCGCCGCAGGCACGGATATGCATGCCCAGGGGCGTCTTATAGAGCAGATACCAGACGACCACCGCGATGACGATGATGATCACCTCGAAGGGATAGACCCTGGTGAAGAAAGCGCCGATCACCGGGATCTCCGAGATGCCCGGCACCGTGAAGCGGATGGAGGCGCCCAGGTCGATCTTGTCGCTGGGCTTGCCGAACACGCCGCGGTTGATGGTCTTGACCAGGAAGATGGTCACCGCTTCCGCCAGAATATTGATGACCACGCCGCTGATGACCTGGTTGGCCTTGAACTTGATGCAGAGCACCGCGTGGACACAGGCATAGAGGCCGCCGCCCAGCGCAGCGAAGACAAAGGCCAGGACCTTGGTCTGGGAGTCCGCCGCCCCTGCCGCTGCCGCGACCGTCGCCGCGAGTGCCCCGATAAAGGCGCCCATGCCCTGCAGGCCCTCCAGCGCGAGGTTGGTCACGCCGCTCTTCTCCG
>DGGX01000190.1:3436-3781 GCA_002392385.1 Lachnospiraceae bacterium UBA3863 | reverse complement strand
GTAGGACACGTTGGGGATGCCGGCGGCCTCACAGGCAGTAGGAGCACCCATGGAATCGGCGTGCTGGCTGATCAGCTTGCAGCCGTCGCTGATCAGTTTCGTGGCAGCTTCCTTCTCAGCAGTCTCGTCATACCAGGAACCGGTGAAGGTAACTTCCATGGTAGCGGTGGGGCACACAGAACGGGCGCCCAGGAAGAAGGAGGTGTAACCGGAGATAACTTCCGCGTAGGTGTAGGCGCCGACGTAGCCGATCTTGGCCTCTTCCGCCGTGAACTGGCCGGCCTCGATCATCTCGTTGAGCTTCATGCCGGCGGCAACGCCTGCCAGATAACGGCCTTCATAGAT
>DGGX01000190.1:0-3326 GCA_002392385.1 Lachnospiraceae bacterium UBA3863 | reverse complement strand
CCGGTGGAGTGGCAGAACTGCACGTCCGGGAACTCCTTGGCGGCCTGGATCATGAAATCCTCGTGGCCGAAGGAATCGGCAAAGATGATGGTGCAGCCGGCATCGACGAGGTCAGCCGCGGCATCATAGCACTCCTGGCCTTCGGGGATGTTGGTGCGGATCAGATACTCCACGCCCAGCTGCTCGCACGCTGCCTTGGCGGCGTTGATGAAGTTGAGGTCATAGGTGGAGTTCTCATCGTGCAGAGTGATGAAACCGACCTTGACGTTCAGGCCTTCCGCCTCAGCGGTCTCGCCTTCAGCGGCCTCGGTGCCTTCGGCTGCTTCGGTGCCTTCGGCTGCTTCGGTCTGGGCATCCTGGGACGCGCTGCCCGAAGAGCTGCTGCCGCAGCCGGCGAGCACGCCCGCGGCCAGAGCCAGAGTGAGTAGGATAGAAAGTACTTTCTTCATTTTTCCTCCCTGTTTTTGATATTTAACTACGGTTATATATATGAAGATACGCAGCTTCCGCCGCGTATGGACATATCCTTTTCAGTGCCGGAAAACGATCCCGTCGTCCGTCATGGCCTCGATCATGGCCAGGGATTCCACCCGGTATCCCGCGGCCCGCAGCTCGTCGCCGCCGCCCTGGAAGCACTTCTCAACGGCAATGGCCATACCGGCCACCTTGGCGCCCGCCTGTCCGCACAGATTCACAAGTCCGTGCAGGGCATTGCCGCTGGCGAGAAAATCATCCACGATCAGGACCGTATCCTGATCCGTCAGATAATCGGTGCTGACCACGGCCTGATAGTCATTGCCGTGGGTGAAGGAATGGACCGGCGCGGCGTAGATCTTCCCGTCCACGTTGCTGGTCTTGTGCTTCTTGGCAAAGACCACCGGCACGCCCATGACGATGCCGGCTGCCGCCGCAATGGCGATGCCGCTGGACTCGATGGTCAGGATCTTGTTGACGCCGCAGTCCCGGTACAGGGCCGCGATCTCCTCGCCCATCTCTCTGAGAAAAAGGCTGTCGATCTGCTGGTTCAGAAAGCTGCCGACCTTCAGGATCCCTCCCGGCAGGACCTTGCCGTACGTCAGGATCATCTCTTCCATTCTCTGCATGAAAGCACCTCCGACTGTCCCCTCAGGTCCTGGGAGCATCACTGCCTGACGGGTCTGCATGCCTGTTCTGCGAAATTTGATCTTCACGCGCACAATCATAGGGTCTGGCCGGTTGTTTTGTCAAGAATATAAATTCACATAATAATAAGGATAAGACAGGTTGTTCTGCATAAAAGACACAACCGGGCCCCATCACGGTGCGGAAGTCCCTTCTGCCGGCTCTTTTTAAGGTTTTTCCCTTTACTACGCCGTGATGATGTGTTATCTTGGTAAAGCGCTAAACAATCGATCAAGGTCTCAAATAAGGAGGAATTCTTTTATGAAAAAGTTACTGGCACTGTGCCTCGTATCCGCACTGGTCCTCGGCCTGACAGCCTGCGGCGGCAGCTCGTCCGCTGACAGCAGCGCGCCCGCCGAACAGGAGACCGCTGAGACTGAAGCCGCTGAGCCCGAAGCCGCTGAGACAGAGGCAGGCGGCGAGGCCCGGACCTTTATCATGGGCATCGATCCCGAGTACCCGCCCTTCAGCTACATGGATGACAAGGGTGACTACACCGGTTTTGACGTGGAGATCTGCCAGGCTGTCTGCGATCGCCTGGGCTGGGAGATGCAGGTCTTCGGCGTCAACTGGGACCAGAAGCTGGTACAGCTGGACGCGGGTGAATGTGACTGCGTCTGGTCCGGCATGACGATCCTGGACTCCATGAAGGAGAGCGGATATATCATCTCGAAGCCCTATTTCTACAACACACAGGTCCTTCTGGTCAAGGAAGACAGCGGCCTCGCCTCCTCGGCGGATCTGGCAGGCAAGTCGGTGGCGGTGCAGCTCGGCACCTCCGGCGAGTCCCTCCTGCAGGATGACCTGAAAGACCTGGCGGATACTTTCAGCGAGGTTGTCACCTGCGACAGCTTCCTGAAGTGCTTCACTGAGCTGGACGGAAACGCTGTGGACGCTGTTTTTGTCGATCTGCCGGTCGCCCTCTCCTACGTGGCTGAGCACGAAGGCTTCACGATCATCAATGAGGAACTCGGCGCCGAGGAGTACGGCATTGCCTTCCGTTCCGGCGACCAGGCCCTGTGCGACGCCGTGGAAGGCGCCGTGGCGGAGCTGGTGGCAGACGGCACGTATGCCCAGATCGCGGCGAAATATCCGGATATCGTGGACAACCTCATTTTCCTGAACGAGTGATCACGAGTCGTTCCGGACGAGCGCTCGAAGGAGTTGACTGGGAGCGTTGATTAGGAGAGTTAACACATGACTTTTACTGCCATGGTCCTGAAGATGAGCGAAGGTCTGGGCCGGACCTGTGCCATCTTTTTCCTCACACTGCTGTTCTCATTGCCCCTGGGCATGTGCATCGCCCTGCTGCGCATGAGCAAGAACAGAGTCATCGCCGGTGTCACCCGCTTCGTCATCTCGGTGCTGCGGGGCACGCCGCTGATGCTCCAGCTGCTGGCTGTCACCTATGGTCCTTACTATCTCTTCGGCTTCAATGTGTCGAGAAACAAGCTGATCCCCGTGGTCATCGCTTTTGCCATCAATTACGCGGCTTATTTCGCGGAGATCTACCGGGGCGGCATCGAGTCCATCTCCAAGGGACAGTACGAGGCGGCGGAAGTGCTCGGCTATACACGCCCGCAGACCTTCATGCGCATCATCCTGCCCCAGGTCATGAAACGCATCATGCCCAGCGTCACCAATGAAGTGGTGACGCTGGTCAAGGACACCTCCATGGCCTTCACCGTCTCCTACCAGGAAATGTTTACCATCGGCAAGCAGATCGCGAACTCTCAGACCAGCTTCCTGCCTTTCGTGGTGGCCGGCGTCTTCTACTTTGTGTTTAATGCCATCGTGGATTATGTCATGGGGCACATCGAGAAGCGGCTCGACTACTATGATTAAGGAGGCGGCACTATGAACGGGAACAAGAACGCGCCGATCTTCGCGCTGAACAACATTCGGAAATCCTTCGCGGACGTCCCGGTCCTGGAGAACATCTCCCTCTCTGTGGAGCAGGGCAATGTCGTCTCCATCATCGGGCCCTCCGGCTCCGGCAAGTCCACCCTGCTGCGCTGCGGGACCTTCCTGGAGACCGCCGACGGCGGCGACATCCTCTACAACGGCGAGTACGCCATGAAGGACGGCGTCTACGTCGACAAGGCCGCCCTGCGCAAGTTCCGCAGCCGCTTCGGACTGGTCTTCCAGAACTTCAACCTCTTCCC